>JAFPBB010000018.1 GCA_017390585.1 Tidjanibacter sp.
GACGATCCGGTTAAAATGTATCTAAAGGATATCGGTAAAGTTCCTTTGCTTTCTGCTGAAGAAGAAACCGAACTATCTAAGCGCATGATGGAAGGGGACGAGCATGCAAAAAGACTTTTGTCTGAAGCAAACCTTCGTTTGGTAGTTTCGATTGCAAAACGCTACGTAGGGCGCGGTATGCTCTTTTTGGATTTAATTCAAGAAGGCAACTTGGGGCTTATGAAAGCGGTAGAAAAGTTCGATTATCAAAAGGGCTTTAAGTTCTCAACTTACGCAACTTGGTGGATAAGACAAGCCATTACTAGAGCAATTGCCGACCAAGCGAGAACTATAAGAATTCCCGTACATATGGTTGAAACTATAAACAAATTAATTAAAGTTTCTCGTCAACTTCTTCAAGAATTAAACAGAGAACCAACTCCTGAAGAAATTGCGGAAGTTATGGGAATTAGCGTTGAAAAAGTAGTTGAGGGTAGCGCAGTAAGGCCTCGTATGACTGTATTCCGCAGCAACAAGCAGATCTATGTACAGTTGATTGACGACCAGCAGGGCGTGACTTTGGCAGCTGCTTCGTCGTTGGACAAAGAGATTGCCGAGCAGGCACAGAAAGTAAATGGTATTGAGCAGGCAAAGCTCGTGGGTAAGCTCATCGCCGAGCGCGCATTGGCCAAAGGCATCGAGGCTGTTTCCTACGACCGTAACGGCTACCTCTACCACGGAAGAGTAAAAATGTTGGCAGACGCTGCTCGTGAGGGCGGACTTAAATTCTAATTAGCAACTATGAACAGCAATATCAAAGTTAAGACAAGCGACCTCGAGCTCAAAGATAGGCTCGTAGCTATCAAAAGGGTGTCGAAGACAACCAAAGGTGGTCGCACTATGAGTTTTTCGGCCATCGTAGTTGTTGGTGACGGCGCAGGCGTTGTAGGCTACGGCCTCGGCAAAGCCAGCGAGGTACAGTCGGCAATCGCAAAAGGCGTAGAGGATGCAAAGAAGAACCTGGTGAAAGTTCCCGTGATCAACGGCACCATTCCCCACGCACAGGAGTTCCGTTTTGGTGGTTCGCAGGTGCTGATGCGCCCCGCTGCCCCCGGTACCGGAGTTAAGGCAGGTGGTGCAATGCGTGTTGTATTTGAGAGCGTTGGTATCCACAACGTGCTTGCAAAGAGCAAAGGTTCGTCGAACCCCCACAACTTGGTGAAAGCTACCGTGGGCGCACTTATGGAGCTCCGCGATGCAGCTTCGGTTGCACAGCTCCGCGGCATCTCTATGAATAAAGTATTTAACGGCTAATCGAAGAAAGGAAGAAACTATGGCAAGATTGAAAATCACTCAGGTAAAGAGCCGCATTGGTCAGACTAAGAACCAGTGCAGCAACCTCGACGCCCTCGGTTTGCACAAAGTAAACCAGACCGTAGAGCACGAGGACTCGGCCATCATCCTCGGTATGATTAACAAGGTTAAACATCTGGTTAAGGTTGAGACCGTTAAATAATCACAGTTCACAGGAAGTTAAAACGAAAAAAGACGAATAACGATGAATTTAAGCAATCTTAAACCCGCAGCAGGTTCGACTCACCACGAGAAGAGGATTGGTCGCGGTCAGGGTTCGGGTCACGGTGGTACCTCCACACGCGGTCACAAAGGTGCACAGTCGCGTTCGGGCTACAGCCACAAGCTTGGTTTCGAGGGTGGTCAGATGCCTTTGCAGCGTCGTATGCCCAAGTTTGGTTTCACCAACATCAAACGCGTGGAGTACAAACCCATCAACCTTGATACCCTGGAGGCTCTTGCAGCCAACAAGAACATCACCGATATCAACATCGAGACCCTCATCGAGGCTGGTTTTATCTCGAAGAACAACAGGGTTAAAATCCTTGGTAACGGTGAGCTTACCAAAGCACTCAACGTAACTGCACACGCGTTCAGCAAGAGCGCTCAGGCAGCTATCGAGGCTAAAGGTGGCAAAATCGAGAAACTCTAATTAGAACAAAGAAACAAAGTTAAGCGATGAAACTTGTCGAAACCATCAAGAATATATTTAAGATTGAGGAGCTCAAGAAGAGGATTCTCTACACCCTGGGCCTTCTTCTTATATATAGGTTCGGAAGTTTTGTGGTGATTCCCGGCATCGATCCCAACGCCCTGAGCGCGCTGAGCGCCCAGACCGCCGACGGTCTTATGGGTCTGTTGGACATCTTCTCGGGTGGTGCTTTCTCCAATGCATCTATTTTTGCACTTGGTGTTATGCCCTACATCTCCGCTTCGATTATCGTGCAGCTGCTTGGAATCGTGGTTCCCTACTTCCAGAAGTTGCAGAAAGAGGGTGAGAGCGGTCACCGCAAGATGAACCAGATTACAAGATATTTGACCATTGTAGTGCTCTGCCTGCAGGGTCCCGCTTATCTTGCAAACCTTCACGCCCAGACTCCCGGCGCATTCGTTATGGAGTACAACGCATTCTTCATCTTCACCGCACTCGTGGTACTTATTGCCGGTACTATGTTTGTGATGTGGTTGGGCGAGAAGATCACCGACAAAGGCCTTGGTAACGGTGTGTCGCTGATCATTATGGTCGGTATCGTTGCCCGCTTGCCCCACGCTCTGCTTGCAGAGTTGGACGCAAGGACCAATGCCGCAACCGGTGGTTGGGTGATGTTGGTTGTGGAGTTTGTTCTCCTCTACTTCATTCTTATGGCTGCCATTGCACTCGTTCAGGCAACCCGTAAGATCCCCGTACAGTATGCGAAGCGTATTGTAGGCAACAAGCAGTATGGCGGTGTACGCCAGTACATCCCCTTGAAGGTCAACGCAGCAAACGTTATGCCTATCATCTTTGCTCAGGCACTGATGTTCATCCCTATGCTCTTCGGCAGGTGGGAGGCTACTCGCGGCTTTGCAGCAACCTTCAACAACTACACCGGCTTCTGGTATAACTTCACGTTTGCCATTCTGGTGTTTGCTTTCACCTACTTCTACACTGCAATTATTGTCAATCCCCAGATGATGGCCGATGACCTCAAGCGTAATGGTGGCTTCATTCCCGGCGTGAAACCCGGTAAGGAGACCAAGACCTACATCGACAACATCATGACCAGGATTACCCTCCCTGGCTCGATTTTCCTTGCAATCGTGGCAATCCTTCCCGCCTTTGCAGAGATGATCGGCATCAACCGTCAGTTTGCACTCTTCTTCGGAGGTACCTCGCTGCTGATCTTGGTGGGTGTAATTCTTGACACTCTCAAACAGGTTGAGAGCTACTTGCTGCTCCGTCACTACGATGGTCTTATGAAGACCGGTCGTATCAAGGGCCGCTATTAGTATCAACCCAAGGCTTACTTGAAGTAAGAGTTTCTTAATAGAGAGAATATTAGATGATATATCTCAAAACAGAGGAAGAAGTCGAACTGCTGCGTGAGAACAACCTCTTGGTGAGCGCCACGCTCGCCGAGGTTGGCAGACACATCAAGCCCGGTGTTACCACACTGGAGCTCGATAGGATTGCCGAGGAGTTCATCCGTTCGCACGGAGCAGTTCCGGGCTTCCTCGGCTACGGAGGCTTTCCCAACACGCTGTGCGTGTCGGTGAATGAGAACGTAGTCCACGGCATTCCGTCCGATTATGCCCTCCGCGAGGGCGACATCGTATCGGTGGATTGCGGCACCATTCTGAAGGGGTTCTATGGCGACTCGGCCTACACATTTGCTGTGGGTGAGATTGCACCCGAGGTGGCCCAGCTGCTGAGGGTAACCAAAGAGGCTCTCCAAAAAGGTGCGGAGCAGGCTGTTGCAGGTCGCCGCATTGGCGACATCTCGGCAGCAGTGCAGCAACACGCCGAACAGTATGGCTACGGCGTAGTGCGCGAACTTGTGGGTCACGGCTTGGGCCGTAATATGCACGAAGACCCGGAGGTTCCCAACTACGGACGCAGAGGCCACGGCCCGCTGTTGAAGTCGGGAATGGTGATCTGCATCGAGCCAATGATCAATATGGGCACAAAGAGCGTTGTTTTCGAGCGCGACGGATGGACCGTTCGCACGAAAGACCGCAAGCCCTCGGCACACTTTGAATATGCGGTGGCAATACGCAACGGAGAGGCCGACATTCTCACAGATTTCAGTATCATTGAGGAGGCAATTGCGGCCCGTAAGTAGTTGATAATTTTGGAAATCCCAAGAAAATTACTATCTTTGCGCGCTAAACAAAAACGGAATTTCGAAAACCAAACAAAAATTGAGTAACTCCTATGGCAAAGCAAGCTGCTATTGAAAAGGACGGCACCATCGTGGAGGCCCTTTCGAACGCGATGTTCCGCGTTGAGTTGGACAACGGCCACGTTATTACCGCCCACATCTCGGGAAAGATGAGGATGCACTACATCAAAATCCTTCCCGGTGACAAAGTAAAGGTGGAGATGTCTCCCTATGACTTGACCAAGGGTCGAATCTCCTTCCGTTACAAATAACCTCCCTGCCGAGTAGAAAGGAATTAAGAGTACAGAGTGTCGCACCAGACGACAAGCAAGACAACAAGGTTGTGTTGGTGTCGCAGGCGAGAATGGATGAGTGCCGCGGGCACTGCATCGATTCCGCGAGAGAAGAGAGGATGGCGACGGTCGCTACTTTTGGTTGACCTTTCGGCGAAGAGATTATGCCACACAAAAAAACTAATTAATCAAAAAGCTTTTCAAGATGAAAGTAAGAGCATCAATTAAGAAAAGAAGCGAGGATTGCAAAATCGTTAAGCGTGGCAACCACCTTTATGTAATTTGCAAGAAGAATCCTAAATTCAAAATGCGCCAAAAGTAATTAACTAAAAGAAAGAAAAGAAATTTATGGCACGTATAGTAGGTGTAGATTTACCCAAAAATAAACGCGGTGAGATCGGTTTGACCTATATTTATGGTATTGGTCGCAGCACCGAACGAATGATTCTTGATATGGCCGGTATCGACTACAACACCAAAGTAGACGACTGGACCGACGATCAGGTAGGTGCAATCCGTAACGCTATCGCCGAGAGCGGTATCAAAGTAGAGGGTGAGTGCCGTTCGCTCGTACAGCTCAACATCAAACGCCTGATGGACATCGGTTGCTACCGTGGTATCCGTCACCGTCTCGGTCTTCCCGTTCGCGGCCAGAGCACCAAGAACAACGCTCGTACACGCAAGGGTAAGAAGAAGACTGTAGCAAACAAGAAAAAAGCAACTAAATAAATAAGTAGAGAGTTATGGCAAAGAAACCAGTATCAGTTAAGAAGCGCGTAGTTAAGGTCGACGCAGTCGGTATGGCATTTGTACACTCGACTTTCAACAACGTAATCATTACCATTACCAACGGTGTTGGTGAGGTTATCAGCTGGAGCTCGGCAGGTAAGATGGGCTTCCGTGGTTCCAAGAAGAACACTCCCTACGCAGCACAGACTGCTGCCGCAGACTGCGCAAAAGTTGCATACGACTTGGGCTTGCGTAAAGTGAAAGTTTATGTTAAAGGCCCCGGCCAGGGTCGTGAGTCGGCAATCCGCACTATCGACGGTGCAGGTATCACCGTTACCGAGATTATCGACGTTACTCCCCTGCCCCACAACGGCTGCCGCGCTCCCAACCGTCGTCGCGTATAAGCACGAAGGAGTAGGCGAGAGAGTAAACATTTAGTTTCAACTATCAGTAAATCAAGAAAACAATGGCAAGATATACAGGTCCCAAAAGCAAAATTGCTCGTAAGTTTGGCGAGCCTATTTTTGGTGCAGACAAGGTTCTCGACAAGAAGAACTATCCTGCTGGTCAGCACGGTCTGAACCGCAAGCGCAAAAAAGTTTCGGAGTACGGCACCCAGCTGAACGAGAAACAGAAAGCAAAATATACCTACGGTCTGTTGGAGCGTCAGTTCCACAACGCCTTCGACAAGGCAGCAGCTATGGGCGGCATCACCGGTGAGAACCTTCTGAAGCTTCTCGAGAGCCGTCTGGACAACGTTGTATACCGTTTGGGTATTGCACCCACCCGCGCAGCTGCACGTCAGCTCGTTTCGCACCGCCACATCACCGTGAACGGTAACGTGGTAAACATTCCTTCCTACAGCCTCAAAGCAGGTGATGTAGTAGCAGTCCGCGAGAAATCCAAGACTCTCGAGACCATCACTGAGAGCCTGGCAGGCCGTCGCGCAAACCAGTACGGTTGGCTCGAGTGGAACGCCGAGACCCTCACCGGTAAATTCCTCCAGCGTCCCGAGCGCGAGGATATTCCCGAGAACATCAAGGAGCAGCTCATCGTGGAGTTGTACTCGAAATAGTACTTAACAACAAAATTGATAGATAAACTATGGCAGTTTTAGCATTCCAGAAACCCGAGAAGGTGATTATGCTTGAGTCCACCTCCACGTTCGGAAAGTTTGAGTTCCGTCCCTTGGAGCCCGGATTCGGTATGACCATTGGTAATGCTTTGCGCAGGGTGTTGCTCAACGCTCTTGAGGGCTATGCAATCACCACCGTAAAGATTGCCGGGGTCGATCACGAGTTTGCCGCCATCCCCGGAGTTATGGAAGGAATGATAAATATTGTCCTGAATCTCAAGAAGGTGCGTTTTGTTCGCACCATTGAGACAGCCGAGGCTGAGAAGGTTACCATCAATGTGGCCGGTCAGACTGAGCTCACCGCAGGCTATATTTCCAATTTCCTCACTAACTTCAAAGTGTTGAATCCCGAGTTGGTGATTTGCCACCTCACTCCCGAGACCAAGTTGACTATCGACCTGACCATCGGTAAGGGTCGCGGTTATGTTCCCGCCGAGGAGAACCGTCCCGCAGATGCAGAGTTTGGTCTGCTTCCCATCGATTCGATTCACACCCCTATCATCAATGTTATGTACTCGGTAGAGCCCTACCGTGTTGAGCAGAAGACCGACTACGACAAGCTCAACATTGAGGTGACTACCGACGGTTCGATCCATCCCAAGGAGGCACTCAAGGAGGCCGCCAAGATTCTTATCCACCACTTGATGCTCTTCTCCGACGAGAAGATCACCATCAATATGGAGGAGACCTCTCCCGCAGAGGAGTTTGATGAGGGCGTATTGCATATGCGTCAGTTGCTCAAGACCAAGCTTTCGGAGCAGGATCTTTCGGTTCGCGCTCTGAACTGCCTCAAGGCTGCCGAGGTTGACACCATCGGTGACTTGGTTCGCTACAACCGCAACGACCTCCTCAAGTTCCGTAACTTCGGTAAGAAGTCCCTCACCGAGTTGGATGACCTTTTGGCTTCGCTCAACCTCCACTTCGGTATGGACGTTACTCCCTACAAGTTGGACAAGGAATAACCCACACAAAAAACGAAACATTAATCTATGAGACACAATAAAAAAGTAAACCACCTTGGCCGTCAGGCTTCGCACCGCAAAGCTCTGATGTCGAATATGGCTGCAAGCCTTATTCTCCACAAGCGCATCGAGACCACTGTGGCTAAGGCAAAAGCTCTGAAGAAATTCGTAGAGCCCATCATCACCAAATCCAAAGAGGATACCACCCACCAGCGTCGCGTGGTATTCAGCTACCTGAAGGACAAATATGCAACTGCCGAGCTCTTCCGCACTGTAGCTCCCAAGATTGCAGAGCGTCCCGGTGGTTACACCCGTATTCTCCACACCGGTTTCCGTGTAGGTGACGCAGCTGAGATGTGTATCATCGAGCTCGTAGACTTCAACGAGACCTACAAGGAGGGTGTTGCTCCCAAGGCTGCTGCTCCCAAAACTCGTCGTAGCCGCTCGAAGAAGGCTGCCGAGGATGCAGAGATCGTAGCTGAGGAGAAGCCCGCAACCAAGAAACCCGTAGCTCCCAAAGCTGCTGCTAAGACTTCGGGTGCAAAGGTTCAGGCTGTTAAGACCGGCGCCAAGAAAGCATAACGCGAATAGATTCGTAATAGATGCGATAAGCGGACCCACGATTTGCCAAGGGCGAATCGTTGGGTCCGCTTTCTTTTTGCGTTGGGCGGAGGGCTGATGGGCGCAGGGCCGATGAGAGCTCAGGGCCGATGGGCGCAGGGCTGATGGGCGCAGGGCCGTTGTGCGGAGGGCCGATGAGAGCGCAGGGGAGAGGAGACCAACTCCTCAAGTCGCGATGGTGGCAGTGGCAGGTGGGCGCTTCTCAGGAGGGGTGGCGTTGAGACGGAAAAGAGTGAATAAAAAGTGACACAAAAGGAGGTTTTTGACGCAAAATTGTACTAACTTTGTATGTATATACGTTAGTCTTTGAGGCAATTGGTGTGCACAGCACCTGCGAGTGCACGCGATTGGACCCCACACCACAGACTACCGCCTGGAGCGACAATAATATCGAAAAACAATTATACTATGAGCGAAATCGTAAACATCAAGGAACTAAATGAGCGCATCGAGCGCGAGAGTCTCTTCGTGGACTCGCTGAGTATGGAGATTGGCCGCGTCATTGTGGGTCAGCGCCACCTCGTCGACACCCTCCTTATAGGCCTTCTTTCCGGTGGACACATTCTTCTCGAGGGTGTTCCCGGCTTGGCTAAGACTCTGGCTATTACCACTTTGGCCCGAGCCGTAGACGCGAAGTTCAGCCGCGTGCAGTTCACCCCCGATCTGCTGCCTGCCGACCTCGTGGGTACTCAGATTTATTCCCAGAAGAACGAAGATTTCACCGTCAAGAAGGGCCCCATCTTCGCTAACTTTGTCTTGGCCGATGAGATTAACCGTTCGCCCGCCAAGGTGCAGAGTGCGTTGCTGGAGGCTATGCAGGAGCGTCAGGTGACCATTGGCGACGAGACCTTCCGCCTGCCCGACCCCTTCCTGGTGATGGCCACCCAGAACCCCATCGAGCAGGAGGGTACCTATCCTCTGCCCGAGGCGCAGGTGGACAGGTTTATGCTCAAGGCCAAGATTACCTACCCCAAGCGTCAGGAGGAGAGGGATATCGTGAGACTCAACCTCGCCGGCGAGGGTCTGCCCGAGGTGCACAAAGTGGTTACTCCCGAGGATATTGCTCGTGCTCGCAAGGTTGTGAGCGACGTCTATATGGACGAGAAGATTGAGAAATACATTGTGGACATCATCTTTGCCACCCGCGAGCCCGCCGAGTATGGACTCTCGAAGCTCTCGCCTATGATTGCCTATGGCGCGTCGCCCCGTGCGAGCATCGCATTGGCCAAGGCTTCGAAAGCCTACGCCTTCATCAAGCACCGCGGCTATGTGATCCCCGAGGATGTGAGGGCAATGTGCCACGACGTGTTGCGCCACCGCATAGGCTTGTCCTATGAGGCTGAGGCGGAGAATGTAACCACGGAAGATATTATCACAGAGGTGCTTAACGCCGTGGAGGTGCCCTAATGGGGTGCCGCATTGGCGAGGAATAATCAGGACACTCAAGTAGAACAACAGAGGAGAGGGATGCGAGATACTGCCGAAATATTGAAGCAGGTAAGGAAGATTGAGATCAAGACGCGCGGATTGTCGAACGACATATTTGCGGGTCACTACCATAGTGCTTTTCGTGGTAGGGGCGTGGCCTTCAGTGAGGTGAGGGAGTATCGCATAGGCGACGACGTGAGAGATATCGACTGGAACGTCACCGCCCGTATGCGTAAGCCCCACATCAAAATCTATGAGGAGGAGAGGGAGCTGACGATGATGCTGATGGTGGACGTCAGCGGATCGGGCAACTTCGGCTCGGGCGACAAGACCAAGAGGGATGTGATGACCGAGGTGGCTGCAGTGTTGGCCTTCTCGGCAGCCTCCAACAACGACAAGGTGGGTTGCCTGCTCTTCAGCGATAGGGTGGAGAAATTCATTCCGCCGAAGAAGGGAAGGTCCCACATCCTGATGATTATCAGGACCTTGCTCGAATTTGAGCCCGAGGGTAGGGGGAGCTCCTTGGTGGCCCCCTTGGAGTATCTCACGGGTGTGCTGAAGAAGAGGTGTACGACCTTTGTGATGAGCGACTTCGACACCGAGAGGAGCGAGGATGAGCGCCTCGAGAGGGTCTTGGGTATCACCTCGAGGAAGCACGACCTGGTGGCCATTGGTGTCTACGATAGGCGCGACGGAGAGTTGCCCGACGTGGGCCTGATGGAGGTGGTCGACGCCGAGAGTGGCGAGAGAGTGTGGATGGATAGCTCCTCCGCAGCGGTGAGGGAGCACTACGCCAGGGTGTGGAACGAGCGCAGGGCGGAGATGGCCAAAATGCTCTCGCGAAGCAGGGTCGATGCGGCAGAAATCTTCACCGATGACGACTATGTGAAGGAATTGATAAAACTATTTAGACGACGATAGATGAGAGAGTTACGCAGAGTTGTGGTGCTTTTGATGGCGCTTGTGGGCGTTGCCGCGGGGGTTGCTGCCGAGGGACCTGTGAGGTTGCTGGGTGTGCGCTTCGAGCCTGCGGAGGTGCTCATTGGTGACCATTTTGAGCTCATTATGGATGTGGAGGTCGAGGAGGGGAGCGGCGTTGCCTTCCCTGCCATCGACGGCAGCTTTGCCGAGGGCCGCATTGAACTGCTGGAGGATAGGGGTGTCGACACACTCGCAGTGGAGGGTGGCACCTACCGTCTCCGCAAGAGCTACAGACTCACCTGCTTTGAGCCCGCACAGTATAGGATCGATTCGGTCGGTGTCCTCGGCTTCGACGGCAACAAAATCGACACCCTCTTCTCCCCCGCAGGATTGGAGATTGAGGTGGCGTTGATGCATGTGGATACGGCACAAAAGACCATCTACGACATTCGCCAACCCCTTGAGGCTCCGCTGGTTGTGGAGGAGTTTTCGGGCTATGTGTTCTTTGCTCTTTTTGCTGCCGCGGTGTTGGCCTCGTTGGTGTGGCTGGTGGTGAGCAGGAGCCGCAGGGCCAAGGGGCGCGAGGAGCAAGAGGCGCTGCCCCGTGTGGCACCCCACATCGTGGCCATCCGCTCGCTGGAGCGCCTCGCCAACCAGAAACTCTGGCAGAATGGCCGCTACAAGGAGTACTATTCGCGCCTGACGGAGATTCTCAGGGAGTACCTCTCGGGCCGCTTCGGAGTGGGCGCTATGGAGATGACCTCGGACGAGATTGTGGAGGCGCTCAAGAGTGTGGAAGTGACTGAGGCTCAGCGCAAGAAGCTCGAGTCGTTGCTCCGCGAGAGCGACCTCGTGAAGTTTGCAAAACACACCCCCGATGGCGAGACCAACGAGGAGTCCTATACGGTGGTCTACTACTTTGTGGAGGAGACCAAGGAGGTGGCCGAAGAGATTGTTGCACCCGAGGAGCAGAGACTCGAGGGTGTGAGTGTGGAGGAGAAAATGGAGGAGAGTAGCGATGAGAAATAGCGAGTTGAGATACGTTTTGCTGTGGGCAGCACTGCTGCTCTCGAGCGTGGGTGCGTGGGGTCAGATGTTCCCCGAGCGTCGCCACATCAGGGAGGGCAACCGACACTACGGCAAACAGGAGATGGCCGAGGCGCAAAACTCCTATCGTCAGGCACTTAAGCTCGATAGTCTCTCTGTGGCGGGAGCCTTCAATTTGGGCGATGCGCAGTATGCTTCGGGCGATTTTGCGGCTGCCGAGGAGAGTTTTCGCGGCCTTTTGGAGCGCAATCCTCGCCTTACGGACGTCGAGCGTGCGAGTGGCTACTACAACCTCGGCGCGGCGCAGTTCCAGCAGCAGAAGTTCGGCGAGGCTGCCGAGTCGTTCAAGTCGTCGCTGAGATTGCGCCCCGAGAATCTGGAGGCCAAGTTCAACTACGCGCTCTCCAAAGCCCTCGCCGAGGAGCAGGAGAACAACCAGAATCAGCAACAGCAAAATCCTCAGAATCAGGACCAAAACTCCGACAATCAGCAGAATCCCAATCCCCAAAATCAACAGCAGGAGTCGGAGAGTACGGACCAAAACGACAAGTCCGACCCCAACGAGGAGCAGCAACGACCCCAGCCCAACGACCAATCCGAGGAGCCCGAGGCACCCAAACCCGAGGCTACCGAGGAGCAGGCCGACCCCTCAGTGGGACCGAGTCCGGAGAGTGAACAACTGCTCGACGCCGTGCAGGCCGCCGAGGACAAGACCCGCGAGAAGGTCGACGGCGAGAAGGCTGTTGTGGTGGGTCGTTCGGGTAAGAATTGGTAGTGGGAAATCGCTGCCGAGGAGTTCGATTAGTTTGAAACAGTAGCAAAAAAGAGTAGCAAAATGACCTTTGCAAATCCCCATATGTTGTGGCTTGCGGCCCTGGTGGTGCCTATGGTGGCCTACTACCTTTGGTATGACCGTGCGGGCGGAGCCTCGATGACCATCTCCTCTGTGAGGGCCCCCAAGAGCGCCCCCCGCACCCTGCGCTACTACTGTCGCCACCTGCCAATGGTGTTGCGATGTGTGGTGGTGGTGCTTGTGGCTGTGGCACTTGCGCGCCCCCAGACGAGCGAGCAGATGACCAAAACCACGGTGGAGGGTGTGGACATTGTCCTCTCCCTCGACGTCTCGGGCACGATGCTCGCCGCCGACTTTGAGCCCGATAGGCTCACCGCAGCCAAGGATGTTGCGGCACAATTCATTGCCGACCGACCCAACGACCGCATCGGCCTGGTGGTCTTTGCCGGCGAGAGCTATACCCAGAGCCCCCTCACCACCGACAAGGCGGCACTCCAGACCCTCCTGGCGCAGGTGCAATTCGGCGTGGTGGAGGATGGTACGGCAATCGGTATGGGCCTGGCCACCGCCGTGAACCGACTCCGCGAGTCGAGTGCCAAGAGTAAGGTGGTCATCCTCCTGACCGACGGCATCAACAATGCTGGTCAAATCGCCCCCCTCACAGCCGCTGAGATTGCCGCCGAATATGGCATCAGAGTCTACACCATCGGCGTGGGCCGCAAGGGCTATGCACCCTATCCCTACTACGATGCGTGGGGCAACCGCCGCTACCGCCAGCAACTCGTGGAGATCGACGAACAGATTCTCACAGACATCGCCGCCAAGACGGGTGGTGAGTACTTCCGCGCCACTGACAAGAGGTCGCTCAAGAGTGTCTACGACCGCATCAATGAGCTGGAAAAGAGCAAGATAGAGACCGATAACTACACCAACTACACCGAGCACTTTGCCACCTGGTTGCTCTGGGCCATTGTGTTGCTCGTGGTGGAATTTTTGGTCCGCCGACTCTGGCTCAACAAGGTGCCGTAGGGGCTTGATAATGACCTGATTGACCAATGGATGCAAGGTGGATGTGGCCACGAGCGACCTCCCCACCGAGCCCAAGTCACCGGCGCCCACCCTGCATTTGCCCAATTGGGCATAGTTAAATCACAAAATAAGTAGAAAACAGATATGTTCCGATTTGCAAACCCCGAGCTTTTCTATCTTCTTCTCGCTCTGCCTGCAATGGTCTTTCTCTTTGAGTGGGCCATCCGTCGCCGTCGCCGCCTGCTCGCCAAATTTGCCGGCAGCGAGGCACTCCGACGCCTTGCTCCCGACGCTTCGGTGGGCAAATTGAGGTTGCAGTTTTGGTTGCTTCAGCTGGCCTATGTGCTTATGGTTGTGGCGATTGCTCGCCCACAGGCGGGCTCCAAGCTCAAGGAGGTGGAGCGCGAGGGCGTGGAGATTATGGTGGCTGTGGATGTCTCCAACTCGATGCTTGCCGGCGACTTCACCCCCAACCGACTCGAGCGCACCAAGTATGCCGTGAGCCGTATGATCGAGGGGCTCTCGGAGGAGCATATAGGTGTGATCATCTTCGCGGGCGACGCCTACGTTCAGCTGCCCATCACCACCGACTACCTCACCGCACGCAACTTCGTGGAGCGCATCTCCCCCTCGCAGGTGACCAAGCAGGGCACCAACATCGCCGCCGCCATCGACTTGGCCTCCTCGGCATTCTCCTCGGGGAGCAATGGTAGCAGGGTGGTGATTCTCGTTACGGATGGCGAAAACCACGAGGAAGATGTGGAGGCCGCGGCCCAACGCGCGGCGGCTAAAGGGGTGAAAATCTACACCATAGGTATTGGTACGCCCGAGGGAGCACCCATCTCCATTGGCGACGACTTCATCCGCGATGAGAAGGGCGAAATCGTGGTCTCCAAACTCGACGAGGCGAGTCTCCAGAGGGTTGCGGCGCTGACGGAAGGTGCCTACATCAGGGCTACGAGCGCCTCGATGGGAGTGCAGGAGATTGTCGATATGGTCAACCGTATGGAGAAGGCCAAACTCTCGACGGAGATTTTTGAGGAGTACGACGAGAAATATCCCATTCCGCTGATTGCCGCGCTCGTGGTGCTGTTGCTCGAATTTGCTCTGCTGCCACGTCGCAACCGCGTGCTGGCACGTTTCAACCTCTTTGGGGAGAAAAAGTAGTGGCTCGGAATGTGGCTACTCTCAAAATTATTTCCTATCTTTACAATTCCAAAACTATGGTGTGCCCACTGTGAAACCCGCCTCGGGAGAGCGACACACCACAACAAACCACAAGACAACCCAAACCGACATCTAACACCAAGAGACCCCTATGGCATATTTTGAGGTACACGGAGGCCGCCCACTCAGTGGCGAAATCACTCCCCAAGGAGCTAAGAATGAGGCACTTCAGATAATCTGCGCCACCCTCCTCACAGAGGAACGCGTGGTGGTGAGAAATGTGCCCGAGATTGTGGACGTGCTGGCCCTCATAGAGCTGGTGCGTAACCTCGGCGTGGAGGTGGAGCGCTTGGGCGAGGGTGAGTATGCCTTCAGGGCGAAGGAGGTCGACCTCGGCTACCTTCGCACGGAGGACTATCGCAAGCGCGGTTCGAAGTTGCGCGGCTCGGTGATGGTCATCGGTCCGCTGCTTGCCCGCTATGGAGTGGCCTACATCCCCAAGCCCGGAGGCGACAAGATTGGCCGCCGCCGTCTCGACACCCACTTCATCGGTCTCCAGAAGCTCGGCGCACACATCAACTTCGACTCCTCGGGCGACTTCTTCGAGGTCGACGCCAATCGACTCCAGGGCACCTACCTCCTGCTCGACGAGGCCTCGGTGACGGGCACAGCCAACATCATTATGGCCTCTGTGCTGGCCGAGGGTAGGACCACCATTTACAACGCCGCCTGCGAACCCTACATCCAGCAGCTGTGCCGAATGCTGTGCCGAATGGGTGCAAAGATTGAGGGCATTGGCTCCAACCTGCTTCATATAGACGGAGTTGCGCGCCTCGGAGGTACGGAGCACACAATGCTGCCCGATATGATAGAGGTGGGCAGTTTCATCGGTATGGCAGCAATGACGAGGTCGGAGCTGACCATCAAAAACGTCTCCTTCGACAACCTCGGCATCATCCCCGCGCAGTTTGCACGCCTCGGCATCCGCCTCGAGCGACGCGGCGACGACATCTTCATCCCTCGTCAGGAACACTATGAGATAGAGAGCTTTATGGATGGTTCGATTATGACCATTGCCGATGCTCCGTGGCCCGGACTCACGCCCGACCTGCTGAGCGTCTTCCTTGTTGTAGCCACGCAGGCGAAGGGCTCGGTGCTCATCCACCAGAAGATGTTTGAGAGCCGCCTCTTCTTTGTCGACAAGCTCATTGATATGGGTGCCCAGATTATCTTGTGCGACCCCCACCGCGCCACCGTCATTGGTCACGACCACACCCGCCGACTTCGTCCCACCACGATGGCTTCGCCCGACATTCGTGCCGGCGTGGCACTCCTCATTGCGGCGCTCAATGCCGAGGGTAGGAGCATCATCCAGAATGTGGAGCAGATCGACCGCGGCTACCAGCATATCGAGGAGCGACTCAATGCTCTCGGAGCCAAGATTATCCGCCACGAATAGCGGTGCAACGCGTTGATAACAAACAGATTAAACCTATACTCAAACTTTCTAAACATTTACCACTATGATTCTCTACATTTTGGGCTTGGTGTGTGCCGTATGGTGCGTGCTGGATGTATTCAAAAAGAATATCGACCTTCCTTGGAAACTCATTGTTGCCGTAGTGATTCTTGCAACCAGCTGGTTGGGCTTGGTGCTCTACTACTTCTGGGTACGCAAGAACATTGAGCTGTGGCTCAATAAATAGGGAGGATTTTCTCCAAACGAAAAACGACTGCGAGACTCGCAGTCGTTTTTTTTATGTGCGTGCGTGTGGCATCTTTTGCTGTTGTGGAGATGTTTCCGCGTGCAATCGGTTGTGTACCAATCAGATGTAGTGTGCCGACGCAAAAGTGGCCACGCTGATTCTGGCGGTGGGGCAGTGGCGTTGTATCACCTTGGCGCAGGCGAGTAGGGTGGCTCCTGAGGTGACAACGTCGTCGACCAGGAGGATGTGCTTGCCGTCGAATTCCTCGGGCCTGCGGAGTGCGAAGATGTCCTCCACGTTTTCCCAACGCTCGTCGGCTTTTTTGAGGGTTTGGCTGGGGTTGTGGCGACGTCGGATGAGGTTGTTGGTGTTGTAGGGCCTCTGGAGTGCATCTGCCACACCCTCAGCGATATAGGTGGCTTGGTTGTAGCCACGACTCAGGAATTTCAGGGGGTGGAGAGGCACGGGGACCACGAGGTCGACACCATAGAACAACCCTCCCGCCGCGAGAGCCTCGCCGAGCCATTCGCCGCACTCGAGGGCCACTCTCCACGCACCCTCATACTTGAATTGATGGACCGCATTGCGCCATCCGCTTCCCTTGGGAAACGCGATGAGTGAGGCCGCACGCTCTATGGGGTGCGAATCGCGGAGATGTTCGAGCAGTGGATTGTAGGCCGAGGTTGGGTGGTCGGTGAGAGGGGCCTCCGTCAGACAGCGCGTGCAGAATGTCCGCTCGCCCTCGATGAGCATAGCGCCACAGGCAGGACAAGTGCGGGGCACGAAGAGATGAAAGAGGTCGCTGAGGAGGGACATTGGTGTGGCCTATGTGGTTGGAGTTCGGAGCTTTATGACTATTGCGGGTCGACGTTGATGGTGACCGAGATGCGTCGGAAGACCTTGTCTTTGGAGAGTTCGCCCACCGCCTCGCGGATGAGTCCCTTGATGTCGGAGGGGGAGTCGTTGCGCTCTATGCGGACCATAATCTCCATAATGTAGATGTCGGCAACGTGACTCACAGCGGGTGCGTGGGCGTCGGACACGGAGCGACCGATGAGCTCCTGCATACGGGTGGCCAGCGCCTTGGCACCGCGGAAGACGAGCTCGGGCGAGGAGTGGCGCAGGGTGAGGGTGATGAGTCGGCTGAAGGGAGGGTAGCCAAAGGCCTCGCGGTCGCGGAGTTGCGACTTGGCCATAGCGAGGTAGTCGTTGCGTGCGGCTTGCACTATGGTGGTGTTTTCGGGCTGGGAGGTCTGGATGATGGTCTCGCCGAGGCTGTCCTTGCGACCCGCACGCCCTGTGATTTGGACCATAGTCTGGAAGGCTCTCTCCTCGGCCCTGAAGTCGGGACGGCAGAGGAGATTGTCGGCATTGAGCACACCCACAACGCTCACTCCCTCGAAGTCGAAACCCTTGGTAATCATCTGTGTGCCAACGAGAATATCCATCTCGCCACTCTCAAAAGCGCGGATGGTTGCTCGCATACGCGAGGCCGAAGCCGCCACGTCGCCATCGAGTCGACCAATGCGAGCCTCGGGGAAGAGTGCGGCGATGTTTTCTTCGATTTTTTCGGTGCCGAAGCCTTGTGGAAGAGGCTCCCCTTGGTGGCAGGCAGGACACTTGACGGGAGCATCTTCGGCGTGGCCGCAGAGGTTGCAACGGAGACGGTTGCCCTTTTTGTAGTAGGTGAGGGTGACGCCACAGTGGGGACAGCGGGCACTCCAACCGCAGGAGGGGCACTCTATGTAGGGGGCAAATCCGCGTCGGTTTTGGAAGAGCATCACCTGTCGTTTCTGTTCGAGGGCTTTGGCTATGGCGTCGGCCAACTCCTTATTGATGTGACCTTTGCGTTCGCCGCGCTTGGCACTTTTGATGGTGTCGGAGACGGTGACTTGTGGGAGTTGCCCCTCACCGTAGCGTTCGCCGAGCCAGACGTAGCCATAGCGCCCCGTGTAGGCGTTGTAGAAACTCTCGAGCGAGGGGGTGGCGCTGCCGAGAATGGTGGCCACACCGAGGTTGTGGGCCATCCACACCGCGGCGTCGCGTGCCGAGAAACGGGGTGCGGGGTCCTCCTGCTTGAAGCTGCGGTCGTGCTCCTCGTCGACGATTATCAGGCGCAGATTGTTGTGCGGAAGGAGTATGGCCGAGCGGGTGCCTACCACAATCTCGCCTCCCGCCGAACAACTCAAGCGGATGTACATTTCCGTTCTTGCTCGAGGGGTGAGCTTGGAGTGGTAGAGCGAGAGCCCGGGGCCGAAGGCGGCGCGCAGGCGTGAGGTAAGTTGCTCGGTGAGTGCGAGTTCGGGAATCAGATAGAGCACCGAACCACCCGTTGCCAACACCTCGGCTGCAAGGTGGATGTAGAGCTCCGTTTTGCCGCTGGAGGTGATGCCGTGGAGGAGTGCGGTGTGGTGACGACGGAGGCTCTCGCGCAACTTGTCGAGTGCCTCGGCTTGGCTGTCGGAGAGGGTGGTGGATGCCAGGAGTTGGGCCGCATCGTAGGTGGGCACCGCCTCGCGGCTGAAGCACTCCAATGCTCCCTGCTCGGTGAGTTTTGCAATGATGGCGGCCGAGGCCTCGAGCTCCCTGCGAGGAACAGCTCCGCCAAAGAGATTCTCCACTCCCACGGCCTCCACAAACTCCATCATCGCACGATACTGCCCCTTGCGTCGCACCATCATCGCCTCGAGCGCCTCGTTGAGTTGCTCTTCGTTGGTGATGTTGGGGCCGAGTCGTACCATCTGTTCCCTGCCGTGGGAGTAGATGCGCTCGGCAAAGAGGTCGTCGTTTTCGGCGGAGGGCTTGAGCAGCGAGGGGAGAGCCGCGCGCATAATCTCACCCTCGGTACACATATAGTACCTCGCCATCCACTCCCAGAGGGCGAGCTGACCGACACTCGCGAGAGGCTCGGAGCGCACAAAGGAGGAGATGGTGCGGATGCGCTTGTAGGGTGGGGTGTTGTGGTGGAGTCGGCAGACGATGCCTGTGTAGACCTTGTTCTCGCCCAGGGGTACAGCCACACCGGAGCCCACGCAGATGGTCTCGCGCAGCTGGTCGGCCACCTGGAAGGTGAGCGGATTCAGGGCCAGAGGCAGTATTATGTCGGCGTAGAGTTGCTCCATTTTTGTCGGCTGCGGCTCCACAAAGTGGGCCGAGAGGTAAATATCGTTCTTTTTGTGACAACAATTCTCTACAAAAGTATAAAAAATCGCGAAAAAGGTTGTACCTTCGTGTCGAAATAAAAAGTATTAATTTATGAAACTCTCGAAACCTACATTTGGTAACGTCTTTATTTGGGTTAAAGACCTCGTACTGATTACTATCGGCGTGGCAATCTACGCCTTTGCTTGGACCGGAATCATCAACCCCGCCAACGGTATGGGTGGTGGCGCAACCGGTTTTGCACGACTCGTGTGTGAGCTCACCGGCGGTGTCGACGGTGGCGGTGTGCCCATTGGTGTCACCTTCTTCATCTTCAACGCAGTGTTCCTCACCATCTGTGTGTTGCTGCTCGGCGCCAAGTTTGGCATCAAGACCATCTATGCAATATTTATAACCTCGGTGCTGATGACCCTGTTCGAGGGCGTTCTGCCTCGTGAGGGTATTTTCCCCGAGTTGGCACAGGATCCCCTGCTCTCCTCGGTGCTGGGCGGTATCGTGATGGGTATCGGTGTGGCAAGCTGCCTGCTTATGGGTGGTAGCACGGGCGGTAGCGACCTCATCGCTATGATTGTTACCCGCTATTTCAACCTCAGCTACTCGCAGGTGGTGGTGTTTGTGGACGTATTTATCATCGGCGCCTCCTACTTCGTCTTTGGTGGCAACATTATGATTACCATCTACGGTTTCCTCACCACGGCAGTCTTTGGCTATGCGAGCAACCTTGTCCTATCGGGCGACAAACAGTCGCTGCAGATTTTCGTCTTCTCGAAGGAGTATGACAAAATCGCCGACGTGGTTTCAAACACCCTCGAGAGGGGCGTAACCCTCCTGAACGGTACGGGCTACTACTCCAAGCAGGATGTGAAGATCGTGATGATCGTCTGCCGCAAGAACGAGCTCGGTATGATGATGAGGGCCATCAAGGGCACCGACCCCAAAGCATTTATCTCGGTAGCCAACGTTATGGGCGTCTACGGCGAGGGCTTCGACAAATATAAAATTGCCGGCAAGAAGGAGCTCAAGGCCGTGAAGAAGGCCGAGGGCATCATCTAATCCCCCGAGATGCACACCCCCGCTTCGGTGGGGGTTTAACTATATAATTCGAACAAAGAGAAATGAGCAACAAAGAGTTTAAGAGATATTTGGTCACCTCGGCACTCCCCTATGCCAACGGCCCCGTTCACATCGGCCACTTGGCAGGAGTCTATGTTCCCTCGGACATCTATGTGCGCTACCTGCGCCTTAGGGGTAGGGACGTGGTTTGGGTGTGCGGTAGTGACGAGCACGGCGTGCCCATCACCATCAAGGCACGCAAGGAGGGTGTGACTCCCCAGGATGTGGTGGATAAGTACAACGACATCATCAAACGCTCCTTCGAGGGCCTTGGTATTTCGTTCGACATCTACTCGCGCACAACCTCCCCCACCCACTACAAAACCGCCTCGGAGTTCTTCCGCACCCTCTACGACAAGGGCGTATTCTCGGAGGCAACCTCGAAGCAGTACTACGACGAGGAGGCCAAACAGTTCCTCGCCGACCGCTATATTATGGGTACCTGCCCCCACTGCCAGGCCGAGGGCGCCTATGGCGACCAGTGCGAGAAGTGTGGCTCGACCCTCAACCCCACCGACCTCATCAACCCCAAGAGTATGATCTCGGGCTCGGCTCCCGTGATGAAGGAGACCACCCATTGGTATCTCCCCCTCGATAAGTATGAGCCCGCGCTGCGAGAGTGGATTCTCGAGGGCCACAAGGAGTGGAAAACCAATGTCTATGGCCAGTGCAAGTCGTGGATGGACCTCGGTTTGCAGCCCCGCGCAGTGAGCCGCGACCTCAATTGGGGTATCCCCGTGCCCGTGGAGGGCGCCGATGGAAAGGTGCTCTATGTGTGGTTCGATGCCCCCATCGGCTACATCTCCGCCACCAAGGACCTCACCCCCGAGTGGGAGAAGTATTGGAAGAGCGAGGATACCAAGATGGTCCACTTCATCGGCAAGGACAACATCGTCTTCCACTGCATCGTCTTCCCCGCAATGCTGATGGCCCACGGTGGCTACATCCTCCCCGAGAATGTGCCCGCCAACGAGTTCCTCAATCTTGAGGGCGACAAGATCTCCACCTCGCGCAATTGGGCTGTGTGGCTCAATGAGTATCTGGAGGATATGCCCGGTAAGCAGGATGTGCTCCGCTATGTGCTCTGCGCCAATGCCCCCGAGACCAAGGACAACGACTTCACTTGGAAGGACTACCAGGCTCGCAACAACAACGAGCTCGTGGCTGTGCTCGGCAACTTTGTCAACCGCGCACTTGTGCTCACCCAGAAATACTACGGTGGCGTGGTGCCCGAGGCAGGTGAGCTGACCGACTACGATAGGGAGATTCTCGCCGAGCTGCCCCGCATCAAGGAGGCTCTGGAGGAGAGCATCGAGAACTACCGCTTCCGTGAGGCACTCAAGGAGGCAATGAATATGGCCCGCTTGGGCAATAAATACCTGGCCGACACGGAGCCTTGGAAGGTTGTTAAGACCGATCCCGAGAGGGTGAAGACCATCCTCAATGTGGCGCTCCAGATTGTGGCCAACACCACCGTGGCCATTGAGCCCTTTATGCCCTTCAGCGCCGAGAAACTGCTCAGGATGCTGGCTGTGGAGAAGATTGAGTGGGATGCTATGGGCCGTAGCGACATCATTGCCGCAGGTCACACCATCTCCACCCCCGAGCTCCTCTTTGAGAAGATCGAGGACGAGGTTATCGAGCGCCAGGTGAAGAAGCTGGAGGATACCAAGAAGGCCAATGAGGCTGCTGCAGCCGAGGTGCCCGAGCAGAAGGAGAGCGTCACTTTTGACGACTTCGGGAAGATGGACATCAGGGTTTCGACCGTTGTGGCTGCCGAGAAGGTTGCCAAGACCAAGAAGCTCCTGAAGCTCACCGTGGATACGGGCCTCGACACCCGCACCATTGTGTCGGGCATCGCGGAGTACTACACCCCCGAGGAGTTGGTGGGTCGCCAGATTTTGGTGCTGGTGAACCTGCTGCCCCGCGAGCTCAAGGGCATCAAGTCGGAGGGTATGATCCTGATGGCTGCCGACGCTACGGGTAAACTGACGCTGCTCGCCCCCACTGCAGGTGTGCCCAACGGCTCCCAGGTAGGATAGTGGGTAGAGCAAAGTCTGCACTAAAAGTTTTTGGGCGACTTTTTACAAAAAGTCGCAAGAAAAAAGCGACGCAAGTCGCAATAAGGAAAGGTAGAGCAAGGGCTACACTAAAAGTTTTTGGTGAAGCTTTTTACAAAAAGCTTCGAAGAGGGCGACTCTTTACAAAAAGTCGCAAGAAAACAAGCGACGAAAGTCGCAGAAAAGAATGGCGTAGCAAAGTCTACACTAAAAGTTTTTGGTGAAGCTTTTTACAAAAAGCTTCGAAGAGGGCGACTTTTTACAAAAAGTCGCAAAACAAACCGCGACGAAAGTCGCAAAAAAAAAGACAACAGAAGTTTAACCATACACTAAAATTTATCCTAAAACTATTTAAGTGATGAAAGACATTAAATGGCAAGAGCTTGGTTTTAGCTATGTAAAAACCGATTACAACACCCGTTGCGTATGGAAAGATGGCGCTTGGGGTAAGGTTGAGGTGAGCGACAGCGAGTACCTCCCCATCCATATGGCGGCAACCTGCCTCCACTATGGTCAGGAGGTTTTCGAGGGTCTGAAGGCCTTCCGTGGCGCCGACGGCAAAGTGCGTTTCTTCCGTCTGGAGGAGAACGCAAAACGTATGCAGCGCTCTGGTGAGTACCTCCGTATGCAGGTTCCCAGCATCGAACTCTTCGAGGAGATGTGTACCAAAGCTGTTCAGGCCAACGCCGAGTTTATTCCTCCCTATGGCACCGGTGCATCGCTCTATCTGCGTCCCCTGCTGATCGGTACCGGCGCGCAGGTGGGTGTAAAGGAGTCCAATGAGTACACCTTCGTGGTGTTCGTAACCCCCGTAGGTCCCTACTTCAAGGAGGGCTTCAAACCTATCACCGTGACTCTGGAGCGTCTCTACGACCGCGCTGCTCCCCACGGAACAGGCCACACCAAGGTGGGTGGTAACTACGCCGCTTCGATTGGCTCGGGTTCGAGGGCACACGAGGCAGGTTTTGCAAACGTGCTCTACCTCGATCCCAGCGAGAAGAAGTACATCGACGAGTTTGGTGCAGCCAACTTCTTCGGTATCAAGGATGGTAAGTATGTTACTCCCGACTCGAGCTCCGTGCTTCCTTCGATCACCAATATGTCGCTCCGCACTTTGGCAGAGGACTTGGGCTTGAAGGTTGAGAACCGTCCCATTCCCGTTGAGGAGCTTGCAACCTTTGAGGAGGCAGGTGCTTGCGGTACTGCGGCTGTGATTTCGCCCGTAGGTCGCATCTACGATCCTCTCACCAAGGAGTACTATGAGTATGGTGCCGAGGCAGGTCCCGTGAGCGTTAAGCTCTACACCTTGCTTCAGGACATCCAGTATGGTCGCGTGGAGGACACCCACGGCTGGACCACCATTATTCCTGAGTTGTAGTGGTTGTAGTGACGGGCTGTAGCTCGTCATAGAAAAAAATCCCCCTTGCGGTTGCCGCGAGGGGGATTTTTTTTGTAATTCAAAATTCAAAATTCACAATTCAACATGAGCCTTCGGCGCACGACCTTAAAAGGGTAGAGTAAAGTCTACACTAAAAGTTTTTGGTGAAGCTTTTTACAAAAAGCTTCGAAGAAAAGGAGCGACGGCAGTCGCAGAAGAAAACCGCGACGAATGTCGCGGAGATGATATGCTACTTTTGCTGCCAAAAGTAGCGCAAAAGCACCGCACTGCATCTCTGTCGGGAGCAGAGAGTGCAAAGTCTAAAACAAACGCCGTTGGCGGCCAAAGCATTTGGCGTCTTTGTTTTTAGACGCCTTTGCCCCCTCTGCTCGTCGCGACTGCGCGAGTCAGTCGCTTGTCCGCCGC
>JAFPBB010000019.1 GCA_017390585.1 Tidjanibacter sp.
GAAACCGACATCTGGTTCAGAGGAATACCGTCAAAGAGGACTTTCATATCCTCCACCGAGCAGATGCTCACACCTGCCTTACCTACGTCACCAACAACCCTGGGGTGGTCGGCATCGTAGCCACGGTGGGTAGCCAAGTCAAATGCAACCGAAAGACCTTTCTGGCCCGAAGCGAGGTTACGACGATAGAAAGCGTTGCTCTCCTCGGCGGTCGAGAAACCTGCATACTGGCGGATGGTCCAGGGACGCATAACATACATTGTGCTGTAGGGGCCACGGAGGAAGGGAGCCACACCTGCTGCATAGTTCAGGTGCTCCATACCCTCGAGGTCCTCTGCATTGTAGAGGCCCTTAACGGGAATCTGCTCTGCGGTCATCCACTCCTTCTCGGGAGCAGCGCAATTGCTCTGGCAGCAGCCCTCGGCTGCGCCGGCGAATTTCATATCTGTAAATTGAGCTCTCATAATTCTTCACTGATGATTAAATTCCCAACTCTTTAAGGTAGGCTTTGAGGGTCTCGAGAACGTTATCCCTCACGCTGATGAAGTGGGTGATGCCCTGAGCCTTCAGCTCCTCTGCGCAAGCGGGAGCACCGGCAACCACAACGATGGCCTCATCGCCGATGAGTTTTGCCACCTCGGGTGCGAGGGTTGCATAGTCGTCGTCCGACGAGCAAACCACAACGATCTCTGCCTTGGCCTCTTTGGCAGCCTTCACGCCCTCCTCAACCGAAGCGAAGAAGGTGTTGTCCTGAACCTTGATGCCGGCGCAAGCGAAGAAGTTGCAGCTGAACTGTGCCCTTGCGCGAGCCATAGCCAAGCTACCGCAAGTGAGCATAAATGCCTTGGGAGCCTTGCCGCTTGCATCCACGCTCTGGCGCATAGCCTCAAAGGCCTCGCCACCACGGTAGGGAACCAATGCGTTCTCGCCCACCTCGCAGCAGCAACCGCAAGCACACTCTGCCTTCTGTGCCTCCAGAACCTCACCGAAGTTAGGATACTGGTTGGTACCGAGAAGGATGGTACGACGGGTTGCAACCTCTTTGTTCTTCTTCTCAGCCGAAGCCTTCACCCTGGCGCTGATGGTGCCTTTGTGGAAAGCAGCGATGTAGCCACCCTCGGCCTCAACCTCGCGGAAGAGTTTCCAAGCCTCCTCGGCGATGGAAGCGGTGAGGTTCTCGATAAAGTAGGAGCCACCTGCGGGGTCAACTACGTTGTCGAAGTGAGCCTCGTTCTTGAGCAGCAGCTGCACGTTGCGTGCGATGCGCTCCGAGAACTCGTCGTTCTTGGTGGTCACAGCATTGAAGGGCAATACCTCCAGCGAGTGAACGCCTGCGATAGCGGCACTCATAGCCTCGGTGGTACCGCGGAGCATATTTACATAGGAGTCATAGACGGTCTGGTTCCAGCTCGAAGTAACGGCGTGGAGGTAGATCTTCTCGGCGCATTTGCACTCGGGCTGGTAGGCGGTCATAATGTTGGCCCACAACATACGAGCTGCGCGGATCTTTGCGATCTCCATAAAGTAGTTGGAGGTGATGGAGGTGGTGAAGCGGATGCTCTTTGCAGCATCGGTGGCGCTGATGCCCCTCTCCATAAGCTCAACCAACATATCGTGACCGGCAGCCAGCATATAAGCAAGCTCCTCTACGATAGTCGAACCGCTGTTGCCGATGAGCGAGCCATCAACGCCTGCGAAACGAACGTGCTTGAACTCTTTGTAGCGCTGGATGTAGCCTGCGATCTTATCGAAGCACTCACCGCCACGCTCCTGCTCGCAGCAGAATTTGCCGAAGCGGGTGAGACCCCACATAATGGGATCGAAGTCGAAGGCGATGCGCACTGCCTCTTTATCGAAGCCTGCTGCCCACTCCATAACGGGCTCCACGATGGTGGTGTTGGAGGTGCAGATGTAGAATACGATCTCGTTCTTGGTAGGGTCGATACCTGCGGTCAAAGCCTCAACGAATGCTTTGTCAACCTCTTTGCAGATCTCGAATGCAACGCTATCTGCGCCGCTCTCAAATGCCTGAAGGGCCTTCTTGTTGGCCTCTGCGGGGCACTCTACATAGATGGTCTGGAATACTTTCCACTTGTTGCAGTTCTTAACGCCGCGAACATAGGGGAACTCGCCTGCCGAAGCACCGAGGAATTTGGCTGCTGCCAAGTCCTCTGCACGGTAGTAGGGGCGGACATTGAAGCCCTCGGCGGTACGCCACACCAGCTTCTTCTGGTAGTCGGCACCCTTGAGGTCGGTGTTGATGACAGCCTCCCAAGCCTCAGTCGAGACTGCGGGGAACTCATCGAACAACCTTTCGTACTTGTTGTTTGCCATAACTTTTTACTTGAAAGTGAATTTATAAGTTAGTTGAAGTCTTGTTTTTCTTCTACTTTTCTCTCTGCCCGACGCAGTCGTTACCGCATACGAGCCCGCAAATATACAAATTTATAAATAAAGATGGCTCTTTTTTTGGAGAATGTTTCATACTTTTGTGGAAACTTTCCTCCGCCTATGGCACTTATCTTCACCAAACAAGAGATCCGGGGCATCGCGCTCCTTGTTCCGCTGCTGCTCATAACCCTCTGGATTGTGGTCGAGGCCCTCTCGTCGCCATCCTCTGTGGGCTCCACCGAGGGAAACGAGACCGCTTCCGCCCCATCCCCCTCCCTACTTCGTCCCTTCGACCCCAACTGCGTCACCTACGAGGAGTTGAGAGCTATGGGTGTGGAGAAATATGCCGCCCGCGGCATCATCCGCTACCGCGAGGGTGGGCGCACCTTTGCCATCCCCGAGGATGTGGCCATCGTCTACGGAATCAGCGACTCGCTCTACGCCACCCTCAAGCCATTCATCACCATCGGCGAGGAGTATCGTCCCAAGCCGCGCAACTACCCCAGCAGCAACACCACCACCTCTTCCTCCGCATCGCGCCGTCGCACCTTCCGAGCCATCCCCTTCGATCCCAACGCCCTCACCGCCGAGGGGTTCTATGAGCTCGGCTGTTTCACCGCCCGTCAGGCCGAGGCAATGGTGGAGTACCGCGAGCGCATAGGCGGCTTCCGCACCCTGCTCGACTTTGCCGATTGCTACCTCATCGACAGCGCCCTCTATGCTCAGATGAAGCCATACATAACAATTTCAGTCTCAGCGCAATCCACCCCATCATCCGCACCCCGCAGTCGCACATTCCGAGCCATCCCTTTCGACCCCAACACCCTCACCGCCGAGGGGTTCTATGAGCTCGGTTGTTTCACCGCCCGTCAGGCCGAGGCCTTGGTGGATTATCGCACCCGTCGTGGCGGATTCCGCACCGCGCTGGAGTGGCGCGACTGCTACCTCATCGACAGCGCACTCTGGGAGCAGACCAAAGACTACCTCCGCCTATCGCCCATCCCCAAGTCGCTCACCGAGCTCAACGGAGCCGACTCTCTGGCTCTGGTTGCCCTACCCGGCATAGGCCCCGCCACCGCCTCGGAAATCATCGCCTACCGCAATCGGCTCGGGGGCTACCACTCCGTAGCTCAGCTCTTGGACCTCAAGGTGGTAAGTGCCGAAAATTATGCACTTTTTGCCGAAGAAATTTGGTGCGATAGTTGCAAAATTCGAAAAATTGATATTAACTTTGCAGCCCCAAAGGAGTTGGCCGCACATCCGTACGTCACAACCCCGAGGTTAAGGAAGATACTCATAGAACGACAAAAGAGAGGAGGCTGGAAAGGACCGGAAGAATTCAAGGAAGCACAACTATTTGATACAGAGGTGGTCGATAGACTCACCCCCTACTTTCGGTTTACCGCCCCGGAGATTGAGTAACACCCCAAAAACAGAGCCCGCAGCAGGAGTCGGGAGCAGGTCGAGAGCAAAGCCCAAGGCCCGCAACACTCCGCAAACAAACACAACAACGACAATAACAAAAACAAAAAAAAGTATACTACTATGATTATTATGCCTGTAAAAGAGGGCGAGAACATCGAGCGCGCCCTGAAGAAATTCAAACGCAAATATGAGCGCACCGGCGTTCTCAAAGAGCTCCGCGCACGCCAGTACTTCATCAAACCCAGCTGGGCAAAACGCGAGAAGATGCAGCACGCTGTTTATGTAGAGCAGCTGCACCGTATGGACGAGGAGTAGTCCTCCCCGCATCGACGCAAACGATGGAGGCCTGACACATCAGGACACCCCACAGACGACCACTTTCACACAAAGTGGTCGTCTTTTTTTGCCCCGCCTCGCACAGCTTTTGAATGCAAAATTCAAAATTCAAAATTTTTCCCCCTCTAAGTTAGAGGGGGTGGCCGCAGGCCAGGGGCGTGTGTAAAGGGTAGACACGGTGAAGAGATACGAAGTATCTCGACAAAAATTTTTGGGCGACTTTTTATAAAAAGTCGCAAAGAACAACCGCGACGGCAGTCGCAAAAGAAGAACGAAGCTTTTTGTAAAAAGCTTCACCAAAAACTTTTAGTGCAGACCTTGCTACGCCATTATTTGTTCCGCTCCTTGCGTCGCGGTCTCTTTCTGCGCCTTTTTGTAAAAAGTCGCCCATAAACTTTTAGTGCAGACCTTTCTTAACCCCTTTATCAATTTTGAATTTTGCATTTTGAATTTAATTACACATCTTTGCCCACTAATTTTACAATAACGATTTTATGTGGATCTGGCTCGCACTCATATCATCCATACTCCTCGGCTTCTATGACGTGGCCAAAAAGCGCTCCGTGGAGGCAAACGCAGTTCTCCCCGTACTCACCATCGCAACCTCCATATCGGCACTCTTCTTCCTGCCCGTAATCCTCTCGTCCGAATTTGGACTCGGATGGTTCGCGGAGGGTAATCCATTCTACGTCATCCCCATAGACCTCAGTCAGCACCTGCTCATAATGCTCAAGGCAGTAATCGTGGCAGCCACCTGGCTCTTCGGTTATCTCGCCGTGAAGCACCTCCCACTGACCATCGTCTCCCCCATCTATGCACTCAGGCCCGTGCTCGTATTGCTAGGCTCCATACTCATCTTTGGCGAGAGGCTCAACGTCTACCAATGGATAGGCGTAGTGGTCGCTTTCGTGGCTTTCTACCTGATGAATCGCTCGAGCCACAAGGAGGGCATAAAATTCACGGGCAACAAGGGCGTGTTCTACCTTATGATGGCCGTACTGCTCGGTGTGGGCAGCGCCTTCTGCGACAAGATTCTGATGAGGGGCATCCAGCCCGCCTCGGTGCAGGCGTGGTGTGGCCTCTACATCGCACTCCTCTACGGCCTGCTCACGCTTATCATCTGGTGGCCCAAGAGGAAGGAGAGCAAGTTTGAATGGAGGTGGAGCATTGTGCTCATCTCGTTGTTCCTCTCGATTGCCGACTTCTGCTACTTCAATGCACTCGCGCAGGAGGGTGCACTGCTGGCGGTCATCTCGCTCATCCGTCGTGGCTCGGTTATTGTATCCTTCACCCTCGGAGCCATCTTCTTCAAGGAGCGCAACATTCGTTCCAAGGCGCTGGCACTCTGCGTGTTGCTTGTGGGTCTCTACTTCCTGCTCCACGGCTCGCTCGTGGGCTAAAACCCTCACGACACCCCCACCAAAACATTGCTCTATCCAAACAAATCTACCCTAAAAAAACGACGATGAGACGAATCGCCATCACCCTCTGCATCCTCACCTGCCTCTGCCTCTCCGCCTCGGCTGAGAGTGGCAGGAGGAGTAGTTCGCCCTTTGCCTACAACGGATTTATGGGCGGAATGATGCTCCACGCAGGCTATGTATCACAAGGTAACGTCACCATCGGCAACCAAAGCCAACGCCTCCGCGGCATCCCCCTCGGCATTGGAGGTGCGCTGAAAATCCGACTCGGCGACCACCTGCGAGTGGGCACCGAGGGCTACACCTCCTCGGTAGGCTATGGCGATTGGGGCTCGGCCGTATCGATAGGCTGGGGCGGCCTTTTGGTCGACTTGTGCGTGCGCTTTGGGGAGTGGACCCCCTATGCGGGAGTGACCGTTGGCGGCGGCGTGGTCGAGAACCTCACCCTCACCTCCACACCCGCGCTCGACTTCGAGCCCGAGGAGCAACTCTCCTATCGCCACTACGGCGTGGGCGTTGTGACCCCCTTTGTGGGAGTCGAGTACACTCTCACCGATCGTATGGCCCTGACACTCAAGACAGACTACATCCTCCCCATCGGCACCACGGAGAGCGATTTCCCGGGCGGCGTGCGCTGCTATTTGGGATTCCTATTCAGCCATTAGAAAATCCAATCGCCAAAGCCTCATATTTGCTGCGGAGTCACACAATCTGACTCCGCAGTTTTTCGTTTGTAGAGGGCAAGAATTTCCCACGAGAGTGGACAAATTCTCAATTCTTTTTGCTAACTTTGTGGATTAAAGCAAACACACAGAATATGTCCGAACAAAACAAAATACTCAACGATATCACCTCCAAGGAGTATGAATATGGTTTCGTCACCGACATCGAGACCGAAACCCTCCCCAAAGGACTCAGTGAAGATATCATCCGACGCATCTCCGCACTCAAGCAGGAGCCGGAATGGATGCTCGAACGTAGGCTCGAGGCCTACCGCAAATGGCTCACAATGCCCCTGCCCGAGTGGGCACACCTCCGCATACCGCCCATAGATTTCCAAGAGGTGATCTACTTCGCGGCACCCAAGAAGAGCCCCGACAAGAAGTCGATGGATGAGGTCGACCCCAAATTGCGCGAGACCTTCGACAAGCTCGGCATTCCGCTCGAGGAGCAGATGGCTCTCGCCGGTGTGGCTGTCGACGCCGTGATGGACTCCGTGTCGGTAAAGACCACCTTCCGCGAGACCCTCGCCGAGAAGGGCATCATCTTCTGCTCAATGAGCGAGGCCATCAGGGAGTATCCCGAGCTGGTGAAGAAATACCTCGGCAGCGTGGTCCCCTATGGCGACAACTTCTACTCGGCACTCAACGCCGCCGTATTCTCCGACGGCTCCTTCTGCTACATCCCCAAGGGGGTGAGGTGCCCTATGGAGCTCTCCACCTACTTCCGCATCAATGCTGCGGGTACGGGCCAATTTGAGCGCACGCTCATTGTGGCCGACGAGGGTGCCTATGTGAGCTATCTCGAGGGCTGCACCGCACCTATGCGCGACGAGAATCAGTTGCACGCAGCAGTGGTGGAGATCATCGTGGAGAAGGACGCCGAGGTGAAGTACTCCACCGTGCAGAATTGGTACCCCGGCGACGCCGAGGGCAAGGGAGGCATCTACAACTTCGTGACCAAGAGGGGCATCTGCCGCGGCGACAACGCAAGGCTCTCGTGGACACAGGTGGAGACCGGCTCGGCCATCACTTGGAAGTATCCCAGCTGCATCCTCAAGGGTGACAACTCCGTGGGCGAGTTCTACTCCGTGGCCCTGACCAACAACTTCCAGCAGGCCGACACGGGCACGAAGATGATCCACATAGGCAAGAACACCCGCAGCCGCATTGTCTCGAAGGGCATCTCGGCAGGCCGCAGCGAAAACAGCTACCGCGGTCTGGTGAAGGTGGTGCCCGCAGCCGAGGGTGCAAGGAACTACTCGCAGTGCGACTCGCTGCTCATTGGCGACAAGTGTGGCGCCCACACCTTCCCCTACATCGACGTGCAGAACCCCTCCGCAGTGGTGGAGCACGAGGCCACAACCTCCAAGATTTCCGACGACCAACTCTTCTACTGCAACCAGAGAGGTCTGGGCACCGAGGAGGCCGTGGGACTCATTGTCAACGGCTATGCCAAAGAGGTGCTGGCCAAGCTGCCTATGGAGTTTGCGGTGGAGGCCCAGAAACTGTTGTCCATCTCGCTCGAGGGTAGCGTGGGTTAGCCGAGAGGGAGAGAAAAAGGGGTTTTCTTAGGGAGTTTAGGGAACTTAAGGAACTTAGGGAAATTAGAGAGAAAAAAATAAAAAAGATAGAACAATGCTAAAAGTAAAGAATTTACACGCATCGGTAGATGGCAAGGAGATACTCAAGGGTATCGACTTCGAGGTCAAAGCAGGTGAGGTCCACGCCATTATGGGCCCCAATGGCTCGGGCAAGAGCACCTTTGCATCGGTTTTGGCCGGCAACGAAAAGTTTGAGGTAACGGCAGGCGAGGTGGAATACAACGGCCTCAATCTGCTCGAGATGAGCATCGAGGAGCGCGCCCGTCAGGGTCTGTTCCTCGGATTCCAATATCCCGTGGAGATTCCCGGAGTGAGTATGGCCAACTTTATGAAGCTCGCCGTGGCCGAGCGACGCAAAGCTCAGGGCAAGGAGCCCCTCTCGGCAGGTCAGATGCTCAAGTATATGAGGGAGAAGGCCGCCATCGTGGAGCTCGACTCGAAGCTGATGAACAGGGCTGTGAACGAGGGTTTCTCGGGAGGCGAGAAGAAGAAAAACGAGATCTTCCAGATGGCGATGCTCGAGCCCGAACTCGCACTCCTCGATGAGACCGATAGCGGCCTCGACATCGACGCACTCCGCATTGTGGCTACGGGTGTCAACCGCCTCCGCTCGGAGAAGAATGCCACCGTCCTCATCACCCACTACCAGCGACTGCTGGACTACATTGTCCCCGACTTTGTCCACGTTCTCTACAAGGGCCGCATCATCTATTCGGGTGGCAAGGATCTCGCCCTGAAGCTCGAGAAGGAGGGCTACGATTGGCTCATCAACGACTATAAAGAGTAGGCGACTATGGGTAGTGATATTGGCAAAAGAACGATTGTCTTGCGCGACGGCGACTGCTCGGGCTGCGGCGGCGAGTGGGTTGTCGAGGCGGGCGGCGAGTTGGAGCTCTATCAGCTCTGCACCTCCGGGCGCCACAGCGTGAGAATCCTCCTCGGCGAGGGAGCCAAGGCCAAAGTGGTCTTTGCGGCACTCTCGGCAGGCGAGGTGGAGTATGACTACACGATGGAACTCAATGGCGAAGGTGCCGATGTGGAGCTCCACGGATTGATTATGGCCACCGAGGGTCGCAAGGCCACGGTCCACACCGCAATGAGGCACAATGCCCCCCATTGCCACAGTGACCAGCAGGTGAGAGGTGTGGCCGCCACCAAAGGCTACGGACTCTTCGACGGACTCGTCTACGTTGCCCCCGACGCACAGAAGACCGAGGCCTATCAGCAGAGCCGCAACCTGCTCCTCGATGGCTCGGCACGCATTGAGACACAACCTCAGCTCGAAATCTACGCCGACGACGTGCGTTGCTCCCACGGAGCCACCGTGGGCCAGATGGGCGACGAGCAGATCTACTATATGCGCCAGCGCGGCCTCTCCGAGGAGGCTGCACGCAAGTTGCAACTCGGCGGTTTTGTGGGAGCGTTGCTCACCCACATCGACAACGACGAGCTCCGAGGCGAGTTTGAGCGCGCACTCGGCATCGACGAATAGTAGCACCACACCCACCAAAGACTTCTACGACACCAACACAACACCGAAAGATGTTCGACCCAAGAGATATACGCGACGAGTTCCCCATTTTGAGCCGCACCGTCTATGGCAAACCACTCGTCTACCTCGACAACGGAGCCACGGCACAGAAACCCCGCGCAGTGATTGAGCGCGTGGCGGAACTCTACCGCAACGAAAACGCCAACATCCACCGAGGAGTCCACTTCCTCTCGGACCACTGCACCACCCTCTATGAGGAGGCTCGACGCACCGTGGCCGAAGCCCTCGGCACCCCCGACCCCGCAGAGGTGATCTTCACGGCGGGCGCCACTGCCAGCCTCAATACGGTGGCCTATGCGTGGGGCGAGATAGGCGTGGGCGAGGGAGACAATGTGGTCGTCAGCGAGATGGAGCACCACTCCAACATCGTTCCTTGGCAGATGCTCTGCCAGCGCAAGGGGGCCGAGCTCCGAGTGCTCCCCTTCGATGACGAGGGCAACCTGCTCCTCGAGAGGCTCGACTCGCTGCTCGATTCGCGCACCAAAGTTGTGGCCGTCACCCAGGCCAGCAACACCCTCGGCACAATGCCCCATCTGCCCACCATCATCGCCAAGGCCCACGAGGTGGGTGCTGTGGTGGTTGTGGACGGCTGTCAGGGATTTGTGCATAGTGAGGTGAACGTCAGGGAGTTGGATTGCGATTTCTACGCCTTCTCGAGCCACAAGCTCTATGGCCCCAATGGTGTGGGTGTGCTCTATGGCAAGCGCACCTTACTGGAGCAGATGCCCCCATTTTTGGGTGGCGGCGATATGGTCAAGAAGGTGACCTTCGAGAAGACCACCTACGCCGACCTCCCCCTCAAGTTCGAGGCAGGCACGGCCAACTACATCGACGCCATAGGTCTGGCCGAGGCCATCCGATTCCTCCGCTGCCTCGACAGGGGCGCAGTCCTGGCCCACGAAAAGGCCTTGTTGGACTATGCCACCGAGGAGCTCGGGAAGATTGAGGGGGTGAGAATCTATGGCACCACGGCCGACAAGTGCAGCATCGTGAGCTTCAATGTGGAGGGCATCCACAACTTCGACCTCGGCTCCGTGTTGGACCGCAGCGGCGTCGCCATTCGCACCGGAGCACACTGCGCCGACCC
>JAFPBB010000020.1 GCA_017390585.1 Tidjanibacter sp.
CCTTGATGCCCTCCTCGAGCTCGTTCGCGCAGGAGGTTGCAAACAGCGCTGCGGCTGCCACAACCAACGAAAGAAGAATTTTCTTCATACGCGATTTGTTTTTTTTGGTTTGTTATAAAGTGAATAAATGGGTGTCGTTATTCGGTTGACATACAGTGAATTGGCTGCGTCGCTCGCGTGTGTGTGCGCGGCGTGTGCGTAGTTCACATAGGTATAGTCGCCACAAATGTAAGCATTTTTGCGTTAGGATTGACTCTCTTGTCTCGATTTTTTTCTCCGAAGTGTTCATTTTGTCATACAGTTGTCGCGCCCCCACGGAATACGCGGGCGCAAAAAACACAAAAATCGAGCCAAAGATGGTTACCACTCGATGGGATGCTCACCTCTCGAGGTGAGGTAGGAATTGGCCTGCGAGAAGTGGCGCGAGCCGAAGAATCCGTTGTGGGCCGAGAGTGGCGATGGGTGGGCACAGCGCAGTACAAGGTTGCGCCCTCCATCCACAATCGCCCCCTTGCGTTGTGCATAGGCCCCCCACAGCATATAGACAATGCCATCGCGGCGCTCCGCAAGGCGGCGCACCACAGCGTCCGTGAAGCGTTCCCAGCCGCGACCCGTGTGCGAAGCTGCTTGGTGGGCCCTCACAGTGAGTGTGGCATTGAGTAGCAGAACCCCCTGTTCCGCCCAGCGGTCGAGGTTGCCCGAGGTGGGAATGGGTTTGCCAAGGTCGGCGGCTATCTCCTTGAAAATATTGCGCAGCGAGGGCGGAAAAGGCACACCCTCGTTCACCGAAAAGCACAACCCATTGGCCTGACCCTCACCGTGGTAGGGGTCCTGACCGATGATTACCACCTTCACCTTCGACGGGGGACAGAGGTCCAACGCACGAAAAATGTTGCGGCCCGCAGGGTAGACCACTCCGCGTGCATATTCATCCCTGACAAAGGCTGTGAGTTCCGCAAAATAGGGGCTCTCAAACTCCTCGGCGAGCAGCTCTTTCCACTCTTCGTTTATCCTGACGTTCATAGCTTCTTGTGGTTATCCTAATGATGGGTGACTGTGGGGCGCTCCTCCCACACGTAGCAGAGGACGTGGTCGCCCACAAAGCGGTAGTGAATCTGGGGGGTGGTGAGCCCATAGAGCTCGGCGCTGATGGTCTGCAGCTCGGTGTCGAATCCCGTGATGACCATATCGCGGATGAAGTCGAGGCCCGGGTTGCTGCCATACTTATAGAGGGCCTCCTCCGCGCTCCACATTATGGCCTCGAAGTGACCCCCCACCTGCTCCTCAAATCGGGCTCTCTCCTCGTGGGAGATGTAGCGCGAGGCCACGCGCGAGAAGTTGCGGTGGAGCTTCTCGATATCCACTCCACAACGCACTCCGCTCAACATCACTGCCACCTTACTATCTGAGTGGGAGATGCTTATGTGCGACACCTCACCCACGGGGCGGATGAGGATGGGTGCTCCGGTGGAGCCGTAGCGGATGGTGGCTGTGGGGCCGAGGAGTTGGCGGATGATGTGGCGTGAGGTGCTCCATTGTGCCCTGCGTGCGGGTGCATTGAGTGTGGCGAGGTGGTCGAGGTCCTCCTCCGTCAGCAGGGGGGAGTTCTCGGCTTCGGGCCACACGTCGGCCACTACTATGGTGACACCCTCAAGCGGGGCTATGTGTAGAGTCTCAATGTTTTCCATTGGTGGTAATTGGTCGGGGGATGGGAACAGTCGGGGTTGAGGATGTGGATGTGGAACTTGAGGTGTGGTTGGGGAGGTGCCCACCGAGTGGAGCGTGACTACTTGCCACCCTCTATCTCCACTTTTATCTCTTCGGCGTGGTGGCCCGCAACCTTCATCACCGTGAGCCTCACACCGTGGAAACTCATCTTGTCGCCTCGCTTGAGAAACTCCTTCTTGCTCTCCAGCATCAGGCCTGCAATGGTCTCCGCCTCGCCACGACAATCGTCGAAGGTCCCCTCGTCCAGGTCGAGAACCTCCTCCATAAGTCCTATATTGGCCTTGGCCTCAAAGAGATAGACTCCCTCCGAGAGTTCCTTGTAGGGTAGTTCTTCGGGCACGTCGCTCTCGTCGTTGATTTCGCCCACAATCTCCTCGATGATATCCTCCAGCGAGACCAAGCCGAGGGTGGAGCCATACTCATCCACAACGATGGCAATGTGTACCTTGTGGCTCTGGAACTCCTCGAGGAGTTCGTTGATGCGCTTATGTTCGGGGGTGTAGAAGGCGGGGCGCAGGTGGCGTTGCCACTCGAAGTCGCCTCCCTCGCCGACGTAGCGGAGCATATCTTTGACGTAGAGCATTCCGACGATGTGGTCGATGCTCCCCTTGTAGACGGGGATGCGAGAGAAGCCGCTCTCGAGGATAATGCGCCTCACCTCGTCGAAATTCTCCTCCTCGTCGATGGCCACAATGTCCATACGGGGGTGCATAATCTCCTCCACCTCCTTCGAGGCAAACTGCACAATGCCGCTGAGCATCTCCTTCTCCGTCTCACTCGGGTTTTCGGTGATCTCGAGAGCATCTTCGAGCTCCTCCATAGAGATGTTCTCGGGCTGAATGAGTCCGCGATTCTGGAGTGCGTCGGAGTACTTGACCAGCAAAAATGAGAAGGGCTTGAAGAGTCGGGATATCAGGTTCAGCGGGAGGGCAATAATCTTCGAGAAGCCGCTGGGGTTGTAGCTTGCGTAGACCTTGGGGATAATCTCGCCAAAGAGCAGCAGCACAAAGGTTACGGCAACGGTCTTGATGGCAAACTCCCAACCTGTGGAGTGGAACACCACCGTCCTGTCGATGAGTCGGTTGCAGAGCGAAATGATCAGGATGTTGACCAGATTATTGAAAATAAGGATGGTGGCCAAGAGTTTGTCTTGGTCGGAGAGAAGCGAGAGTATGGCCTTGTTGACGGGGGTGTTGGGGTTGCGACGAATCTTGTCCAACTCCTTGGGAGAGAGCGAAAAGAACGCCGTCTCCGAGCCCGACGCAAGGGCAGAGCAGAAGAGCAGTGCCACCACGGGCACAAGGCTCCATATTACACCCCATTCGAAAGGGTGAAAACTCATTATGGCGAGCAGGTGGGATGTCTCCATTGTCTCGGTGTCGTGGTCTACAAAGTGGGTGAATGTTGCGGCCTACTCGAAGAGCGACCTCTCTTTGGGGCGCACAATCTTCTCCTCCTTGTGCTGTTGTGAGTCGTTGATCATCTCGCCCACGCTGGCCTTGGAGCCGCGCGAGGTGATGCCTGTCAGTTGCATACCTCTGCGGAAGTAGGCGGGCTCGATGAGCAGGCTCTCGATATCCTTGTATTTGTCCACGATGTTCCACCTCACAAGACTCTCTTCCTCTGCTCCGGCCACATTCTCCTTCTCCTCCTGGTCATCACTGAGGTGGGAGAGCTCCTTGCGGCCATTCTGTTCGAAGCCTGTGGCAATGACAGTCACCTCCACTTCGTCGCCCACGAGGTCGCTGGTGGGACCTGCACCGAAGATGATGCTTGCCTCGTTGCCACCTGCGCTTATGCTTGCGCGACTCTGGATGAGCTTCTGCACCTTGACGGTCTCGTCCATAGTGAGGGGGCTACCCACAGCCCACGAGAGGTTGAGAAGGATTTTCTTGGCTCCTTTGATGTCGTGCTGGTCGAGCAGGGGGGATGCAAGAGCCTCGCTCACGGCCAGGTCAATCTTGTTGTCGCCTCCCGCGCGTGCCGAGCCCATCACGGCCACGCCGCTGTCGGTCATTGTGGAGCGGACATCCTCGAGGTCGACATTGATGTAGTCCGAACGGGTGATCATCTCGGCGATACCTTTGGCAGCTGTTGCGAGCACGTCGTCGGCCTTGTGGAAGGCGTCCATCACGGGGAGTGAGCCGTAGATTTTCGAGAGGTTGTCGTTGCGGATGACCACAATGGAGTCGGTGTTGAGTTTGAGCTCTTCGAGACCCTTGAGGGCCTGACCCATACGCACGGGGCCTTCGCCCGTGAAGGGGAGGGTGACGATGGCCACAGTCAGCAGACCTTTGGATTTGGCAGCCTTGGCAATGATGGGAGCTGCGCCGGTGCCGGTGCCGCCGCCCATACCTGCTGTGATGAAGATCATTCGGGCCTTGCTGTTCTCCAGCTCGAGCATAATGGAGTCGAGCGACTCTATGGCGAGTTGCCTGCCTTTTTCGGGCACACCGCCTGCGCCGTGGCCGCTACCGAGCTGAATCTGTTTCTCGATGGGGCTGGCTTTGAGTGCCTGACGGTCTGTGTTGCAGACCATAAAGGATACTCCGAGGATACCGAGGTCATACATATGGTTGACGGCGTTGCCGCCGGCGCCTCCCACGCCCATAACAAGGATGTCCGATGCGGACTTGGTGGGTGCGGAAATGGATGACAAAAGGTCTGTATAGCTCATTGTTTGTTGCTCTTTTCGTTGTTGTGTCGGTTGGGTTACTTTGGGTCGTTCCTACTCCTGCGAGTCGTGGGACACCGGGCGGATAGTCGAGAGTGTGTGGGGGGCTACTCCATCTCGTCGTCGACGATGTCGCCTCCGAAGAAGAAATTCTCCACCTTCTTCCACCAGCCCCTCTTCTTGGGCTCCCTCTCCTCCTTCTCTTTTCCGCCTTTCTTCTCTGCGGGTTGCTCGGGGGTGGTCTCCTCCTTGGTGTCCTCCTTGGTGTTGTTGGGCACCTGAGGAGTCGCAGGAACGGTGGGTGTGGTGGGAGTGGTGGGAGTGGTGGGTGTTGCAGGAGCGGCGGGAATAGCGGGAGTCGCAATCTCCTCCTCCTTCTTCTCCACCTCTGCTACGGGGGCCTTGCTTATTGGTTTGACGTAGTCGCTTGCGGGGGTGTTTTTGGCGCTCATACCGATGTTGAGCAGGCCGATTGCTGTTGCAAGTTCGGGTGCAGAGAATCCGTCCATCGACTCTGCCGAGATGTCGCTCTCTGCCGAGCCGAGTCGCACCTCATAGCCCGTACGCTCTCTGAAGAGGGTGTCGATGCCGGCGAGTTTGGAGCCGCCACCTGTGAGCACAATGCCTGCGGGAATGCGATTGTGGTAACCGGAGGCTTTGATCTCTGCGTTGACAAAGTCGATAATGTCGAGCATACGCGACTCGATGATGGTGGTCAGGTCGCGGTAGGTGATCTCCTTATATTTCTGGTGGGGCGAGTGGGCATTGATGCGGACTGCCTTGTTGAGCTTACTTTCGGGGATGGCGCTGGCAGTGGCATAGCCACACGCGGTCTTGAGTGTCTCGATGGTACCTTCGGGGATGGCGGTGGTGCGGATGTCCTTATTGATGGCTGCCGAGCCGAAGGGGATGGATGCAACATAGCGCACCACTTTGTTCTGGTAGATGCAGATGTCGGTGGCTCCTGCTCCGAAGTCGATGACAATGACGCCGCTCTCCTTCTCCTCCTCGGTGGCGGCCACGCTGGCGCTGGCTACGCCCGAGGCTACAAACTCCACAGCGGGGATGTCTGCGCGCTTGAAGGCTTTGGTTATGCGCTCGATGACCACTTTGCCGCCGAGTACGAAACTGTAGGTGGTCTCCAGGCGGTGGCCAAAGCGACCCACGGGGCTTCCGAGGGTCTCATTGGCGTCGACCTTGTAGTGCTGTGGTATGCGCGAGATGATGACCTTGCCGTCGGGAGCCTGCACGTTGGCCATATTGTCGTGGAGTTTTTCCACATCCTTTTCGGTGATTTCGCCGTCGGGGCTTCCCACAAAGACGAATCCCGAGTTGTCGGCGCAGATGATGTGTCTGCCCGAGAGGCCCACCCACACCTCGTCGGCCTTGACGCCGTTGCGGGCTTCGAGTTCACCCACGGCTTCGCGGATGGCGTTGGTGACGTGTTCGATATTGTCCACCTCACCTCGTGTGAAACCCTGCATAGGTTTCGACACAGCGTCCACCACAATAGTCTCGCCCTCCACGGAACGCAGACCGAGGGCTGCTGCCACCTTGCTGCCGCCCAAATCTACCGAAATTAAATATTGCTCCATTGCCATCTTATCTCAAATCGTGTATGTTGTATCTTGTAAAAATCCTGAATAGTTTTTGGCCTCCCCCCGAGATTCTATTCCCGAGTGGTGCCACAAAGTTGTTCTCCCGAGGTCTGCTCCGAGAGGGTTGCCCGCCAGCCTTTGGGGCTACTCGGCTCTCCAGAGTGCTTGGCCCTCATATTCGACGCAGAGACGTCCCTTGGTCATATCCACCACTCGGGCCTCGCAGAAGCGACGCCAGCGGTAGAGCTTGGCCTCCACATCCTCCAGCGCGCCGAACTCCAAAATGTAGCCTCCTTCGCGTGGAACAAGCTCAAGATGAGGCTCTTGGAATGCATCTTTGGCACTCTTGCGCCTCGGTTTCTTCAGCTCCATCTGGACGAACTTGCCCTGCAAGTCGGCTCTCGACTCGGTAAGAAGGACAAAGTTAGTGAGTTTGCAAAGAAAATTATAACATTCCTTCGATTTTTTTTCGCCCTCGCCAATCCATTCTCGGAGGCTGCCCGTGAAACTTTTCCCAAAGGGAAGCCACAGCTCGCCCGTCACGATGGGGAGGTTGAGTGCTACGGTGGGGTCGGCAGGGAGGACATAGAGGTCGCGGGTGAGGTAGAAGTCGTAGCCCGAGGTGGTCCGCACTCTCATCAGTGGTTCGCGTTGAGCAACCTCCACAGTGAGGGTCCCCTCGTAGTCGACATAGGTGATGGCGCGCTCGGTGAAGCAGTACTCCTCCACCACGCGGTTGATGGCGGCCAGATTGAGGCTGTCCACAGCCATCCCGATGGGATTGAGTCCTGCGTTCTCGATGAGTCCCACGACCAACTCGGGGTAGAGAAATCCGTCGTTGCGGCTCTTCTCCACCCTCACCTCCACGCGCTCCACCCTGCGGCTGCTCTCCTTCTCGCGCCTGAGGAGTGAGGCAGCAACGAAAAACGCCACCACAGCACACCAAAATAGCACCGTACCGACGATGCGCCATATCCTTCTGCCTCTGCTACTCATATCTCTCCTATGGAGGAGTCGTCCTCCTGTTTTCTATCACTTCGTTTTGCTTTTTTGTCTCTCCCGTCAGGCCGCTATCTTTCGCTCTGTTTCTCGCGGAGTCGGCGAGCAACCTCGGCACACTCGCGGTCGATGTCACCTGCGCCGAAGGTGACCACAATGTCGCTCTCTCCCTCGGCCAAAGTCTCTGCCAACCTGCTCTTTTCCACGAGGATGCAGGGAGCAGTGATACCCTCCATCAACATATGGCTCGAGACTCCCTCGATGGGTAACTCTCGTGCGGGGTAGATGGGCAACAGCACCACCTTGTCTGCCTCCGAGAGTGCCTCACAGAAGCCCTCGGCGAAGTCGCGGGTGCGGGTGTAGAGGTGGGGTTGGAATGCTATGGTGAGGTGTCTGCCGGGGAACATTCCTCGGATGGAACGGATTGCTGCCGAGAGCTCCCTCGGGTGGTGGGCATAGTCGTCGATGTAGACCTGCGTGGGAGTGTTAATCCAAGTCTCGAAACGTCGCTTCACACCCTCGAACTCCTCGAGGGCTGTGCGTAGAGCCTCCTTGTCGAAGTCGCCGCCGGCCCAAAGTGCCGCCACAGCAGCCACGGCATTCTCCACATTGATTTCACCGCCTATGCCGAGTCGACAACCATCAATCCTGCCGTCGGGGCAGACTATGTTGAATCGGAATGTACCGTCGCCCACGGGGGTGAGTCCTTCGGTGTGGAAGTCGGCCTCGGGATTGGTGAGGTCGTAGGTGTACTCGCGGATGCCACGGTTGGAGTGCTCAATCTCGAGTCCGAGGTGTTTGATGAGCGTGCCACCCTCCACGATGCGCTCCACAAACTCACCGAAGGCTCGCTTGAGGGTGGAGTGATCGCCATAGATGTCGAGGTGGTCGGCATCGGTGCTTGTCACCACCGCGATGGTGGGGCTCAGGCGCAGGAACGAACGGTCGAACTCGTCGGCCTCCACAGCCATCCTCTCGCCGCCTCCGAGGAGTAGGTTGCTACCAAGGTTGCGCGAAATGCCACCGAGGAAGGCGTTGCCTCCGCCTGTGGCGCGGAGAGTGATCCACGCGGTGAGGGTTGTGGTGGTGGTTTTTCCGTGGGTGCCTGCAATGGCGGTGGTCACCTTGCCGGCGGTGAGGTGGCCGAGTGCTTCGGAGCGTTTGATGACCTCGAAGCCGTTGGCCCTGAAGTGGTTGAGCTCGCTGTGGTCACTCGGGATGGCGGGGGTGTAGATGACGAGGGTCTCGGTGGGATTGAGCCACTCCTCACCGATGAGGGCCACATTGTCGTCATAGTGAATCTCGGCACCCTCGGCTTCCAATTCGGCTGTCAGTGGCGAGGGAGTGCGGTCGTAGCCTGCCACACGCACCCCTTCGTGAAGAAAGTAGCGCGCAATGGCACTCATACCTATGCCACCTATGCCAACAAAATATACACTCTTCATATCTCTCTGAATCTCTATTGCTTAGTTGTTGATTTCTGCGATGGCTATGCGGGCCACTCGCTCGGCGGAGTCGGCAATGGCCAGGGCGCGGATGTTGCGACTGAGGGTGGCCAGACGCTCGGTGTCGGTGGCCAGCTCTTCGGCCACCGCGAGTCCCTTCTCCACAGCCTCGGCGTCTCTCACAATCTCGGCAGCCTCCTTATTCACCAGTGCCATTGCGTTGTGGGTTTGGTGGTCCTCCGCCACGTTGGGCGAGGGAATGAAGATGGTGGGCTTGCCCACAAGGCACAACTCGCTGACCGAGCAGGCGCCACTGCGAGAGATGACCACCGTGGCCGCCTCGTAGGCATAGTCCATACGGTTGATGAAGGCGCCACGCCAAATGCCTGTCGTATCCCTCTGGCTGCAGAACTCCTCCATCTCTCGGTCGTAGTACTTGCCATTCTGCCAGATGACCTCCACTTTGCCTTCGGCCACAATGCGGTCCATGTGGGCCTTCATCATCTCGTTCATTGTGCGCGAACCGAGCGAACCGCCCACGATGAGAACAACGGGCTTGGTGCCCGAGAGGCCGAAGTGGGTGAGGGCTGCACTGCGCTCCACGGGTGCGCCGAAGCTACCACGCAGGGGGTTGCCCGTGTGGACAATCTTCTCCGCGGGGAAGAAGCGCTCCATACCGTCGTAGGCCACGCATATCTTCTTGGCTGCGGCGGCCAGGAGTTTGTTGGTGACGCCTGCGAAGGAGTTTTGCTCCTGAATGATGGTGGGGATGCCCATCTTTTGGGCAGCCTTGAGGATGGGGCCGCTGGCGTAGCCACCGAAACCTATGGCTATGTGGGGGCGGAAGTCGCGCAGGGTGCGACGCGCCTTGGTGATGCTCCTGATGAGTTTGAAGGGCACAGCGAGGTTGGCGAGGGTGAGCCTGCGTTGCAGACCCGCCACGGGGAGACCCACGATGTTGTAGCCCAGAGCGGGGATTTTCTCCATCTCCATCTTCCCCTCGGCTCCCACAAAGAGTATCTCGGCCCTCTCGCCGAGGATGCGGATGAGTGCCTCGGCTGTGGCCACGGCGGGGTAGATGTGACCACCTGTGCCTCCACCGCTGAGGATTATGCGTATCTTGTTGTCGTTCATATCGTTGTCTATGGTTTACTATCTACTTTAAGGATTATTTCTGCTCCGCTGTGCGTTCTGCTCTGCGTCGTTGGCGCTCGGCCTCCTCTTCCTCGGCGCGTGCGCTCACGCCCATAAGCACGCCGAGCATTGTGAGGGTGATGACCAGCGAGGTGCCTCCCTTACTTACTATCGGTAGCTGCTGGCCCGTCAGCGGGAAGAGCGAAACACTCACCAACATATGCAGGAAGGCTTGGAGCACAATCACCGTTCCTATGCCCAGAACAAGCAATCCCGGGAAGGCCGTACCACACTTGTGGAAAATCTCCAGCGAGCGGTAGAACATCAGCAGGTAGGCAAAGAGCATCACAAGTCCGCCAAAGATGAGTCCATACTCCTCGATGAGAAAAGCGTAGGCCATATCCTTATCGGCCTCGGCGAGGTAGCGATTGGTGCTGTGTCCGGGTCCTTTGCCAAGGATGCCTCCCGAGGCCACGGACATCTTGGCGTAGACGGTCTGGTCGTGTTCTTTGTCTCGGCCGTCTTTGTCTTTGTGGCGCAGGTAGTACTCCTTTCCGTCCTGCTCACCCACCTTCACCGACTTGGTGACCACGTCGGGCACCCACGACGATACGCGGCCCTGAAGGGTGCCGAGACGTCCGTTTTTCACTCCATAGGCTCCCACAACGCAACCGCCCATCAGCACGCCCACGAGGACTATTTTTGCCAAGTCGCGTTTGTTGATGCGGCTGAGGTACATCATTGCCAAGCAGGAGGTGGCGATGATGAGGGTGGTGGAGTTGCTGAACTTCACGGTGGTGGCACAGCAGATGGCAATGGGGAGGAGCAGGGGGAGGGTTTGGGTGGTGAGAATCTCCACCTGCTCGCTCTTTCGCTCGCGCCAATCCTCCGCCCTGAAGCTCGGCATTATACGCAGTTTGTCCATCTTCTTCTGCCGGATGGAGAGTTGTGCTGCGAGGTTGATGACGGTGGCAAACTTGAGCATCTCGAAGGGCTGGATGTAGAGTCCGCGGACGATTTGGAGTCCTCGGGCAGCGCCCTCCTTGTCGTGGGTGGCTATCATCACGAGCGTGAGGCTCATTGCCAGCAGGAAGAACGGAACGTTGAGCCTGCGATACCAACGTATGGGGGTGATCTGTGCGACATAGAAGCCCGTCATACCAATGCAGATGAAGAGAATCTGTCGGATGAGCTCCTGATTGGCATTGGTGGCGTCGTCATAGGCTGTGGTGGAGTAGACCACAAAGAGGGAGTAGACGAGCAAGATGATGATCACTATCCACATCACCTTGTCGCCTGCAAAAATGCGATTGACGCCCCCTTTGAAGGGCTTGTAGTCGGCCTCTTTTCCCATAGTGCGTTGGGTTGCTATCTTGTTGTGTTCTACGTTGTTGATATTGTATATAATGCTATTGCGGTTGCGGTCAGTGGTGTCCTACTTCTTGAGTGCCACCACGCGCTCCTTGAAGAGTCGGCCGCGCTCCTCGTAGTTGCGGAAGAGGTCGAAGCTGGCGCACGCGGGCGAGAGCAACACGGTGTCGCCACTCTGGGCCACCTGACGGCACACCTCCACAGCCTCGTCGAGCGAGTGGGTGTTGTAGACGGGGACTATGCCGTTGAAATTGTCCATCAACTTGGAGTTGTTGACGCCCATACAGACCAGAGCTTTCACCTTCTTGCCCACGAAGTCCATCAGTGGTTCGTAGTCGTTGCCTTTGTCGGTGCCGCCTGCAATCCACACTGTGGGGCGCTGCATACTCTCGAGTGCATACCACACCGAGTCGACATTGGTCGCCTTCGAGTCGTTGATCCACACCACACCATCTATCTCGCAAATATACTCGAGCCTGTGCTCCACGCCCTCAAACGAGTAGAGCGAGCGGAGAATATCCTCCTCGGCCACACCTGCTGCCAGGGCTGCGAGAGTTGCTGCCATTGCGTTGTAGGCGTTGTGGAGCCCCTTGATATGGAGCCTCTCGAGTTCGATCTCCACGCGGCGACCACCCAACTCTACGGTGGCCACGTTGTTCTCAATGTTGCACTTGCCGAAGGGGTGGAGGAGTGATGCGGGCTGGAGTTTCTCCACCTCGGCCAGAATCACCTTGTCGTCTGCCGAGTAGATGAAGTGGTCGGCAGGGCTCTGATTGCGGATGAGGCGCATCTTGCTGTCGACATAGTTCTGGAAGATGTAGCCATAGCGGTCGAGGTGGTCGGGGGTGATGTTCATCAGCACACCCACGTCGGCCCTGAAGTCGTAGCAACCATCGAGCTGGAAACTGCTCAACTCCAGCACATACCACTCCTTGTCGTTGCGTGCAACGGTGAGGGCATAGCTGCGTCCGATGTTGCCACCCACGGCCACATCAAGGCCCGCATCGGCGAGAATCTTGTGGGTGAGAGTGGTTGTGGTGGTCTTACCATTGGAGCCGGTGATGCAGATGGTGCGGCCCTTGCTGAAGGGGCGTGCAAACTCAATCTCGCTCACGATGGGGATGTTCCTCTCGCGCAGGAGTTTCACTATGGGGGCCTTCTCGGGGATGCCGGGGCTCTTGACCACAAGGTCGGCTGCGAGGATGCGCTCCTCGGTGTGGCCTCCCTCCTCGAAGTCGATGGACTCCTCTTGGAGTAGGGTGCGGTAGCGATCGCTGAGGGTGCCTGCGTCGCTGAGGAAGGTGTTGTAGCCTTTGGTTTTGGCGAGCACTGCAGAGCCGTAGCCGCTCTCTCCGCCGCCGAGGATGACTATGTTTTTGATGTTGTTGTTCATATCTCTGTTGTTGGGTGTCTATCTTGGGGGGTGACTATCGGATTTTGAGTGTGACGAGTGCAAAGGCAGCGAGGATGATCTGGATGATCCAGAACCTCACCACAATGCGGTTCTCGGGGATGTTGCTCTTCTGGTAGTGATGGTGGAGCGGAGCCATACGGAAGAGTCGTCGGCCCTGACCATAGCGTTTGCGTGTGTACTTGAAGTAGAAGGTCTGAACCATCACTGAGATGACCTCCACGAGGTAGATGCCACACAGGATGGGGAGCAGCAGCTCCTTGCGGATGGCAAGCGCAAAGACGGCTATGATACCTCCGATGGCCAGACTACCCGTGTCGCCCATAAAGACCTGTGCGGGGTAGCAGTTGAACCACAGGAAGCCGATGAGCGCGCCCACAAAGGCTGCACCAAAGACTGCGAGCTCGCCACTGTCGGGGATGTACATAATGTTGAGGTAGTCGGCATAGATGACGTGGCCCGAGAGGTAGGCGAGGATCGACAACACCACCGCCACGATGGCACTCACCCCCGTGTTGAGTCCGTCGAGTCCATCGGTGAGGTTCGATCCGTTGGAGACTGCCGTGATGACGAATATTGCCACCAACACATAGAGTACCCAAGTGAGCGTGTCGCCGAGGGGGGAGTCGATGGGCACAAACCAATGGTAGTCGAACTCGTTGTCCTTCACGAAGGGAATGGTTGTTTTGGTGCTCTTCTCGCCCACATAGTAGGTCTCCACGCTCTTCTGCACGGAGCCGTCAGGGGCTATGGTCTCCACCACCTCGGTGGTCTTCGAGGTGGTGTTCTTATCCACTGCCACCACCTGGGGTGAGAGGCACATAACGGTGCCCACGATGATGCCGAGGCCCACCTGACCCACGATTTTGAATTTGCCCTTGAGGCCGTTTTTGTTCTTGCGGAAGACCTTGATGTAGTCGTCTGCGAAGCCGAGTGCGCCGAGCCAGATGGTGCTGATAATCATCAGCCACACATAGATGTTGGAGAGGTCGCCGAGCAGCAGGATGGGGACGAGGATGGAGATGAGGATGACGATGCCGCCCATTGTGGGGGTGCCTTTTTTCTCCATCTGACCCTCGAGTCCGAGGTCGCGGATGTCTTCGCCAATCTGTTTGCGCCTGAGGATGCGGATGAGCCTGCCGCCGAAGATGGTGCCTATGAGCAGGGCGAGGATGATGGCTCCAACGGAGCGGAACGAAAGGTATTCGAACATTCCGAGTCCGGGAATATCGAAGTGTTGTTCGAGATATTTGACCAGCGTGTAGAGCATTTCCTAAATAATTTTACTAATTACACTTGGGTTGGTAAATATTTTTACTATCTATTGTTTCTTCAAATCGTCTGTCTGTGTCGCGTTGTTGGCACTATTCGCCCTCGAAGTAGGCGAGCACCTGCTCTTGGTCGGAGAAGTGGCGCTTCTCGGTGCCTATGATTTGGTACTCCTCGTGGCCCTTGCCGGCAACCAGCACCACATCTCCTGCCTCGGCCATTCGGAGTGCAGTGCGGATGGCTTGGGCGCGGTCGGCGATGATGAGGTAGTTGTTCTTGCCACGGACACCCTCCTCCATATCGGCGAGGATGGCTGCGGGATCCTCGGTGCGGGGGTTGTCGGAGGTGAAGATGGCCGTGTGCGACTTCTCGGCAGCTATGGCAGCCATCTCGGGGCGCTTGCTTCTGTCGCGGTCACCTCCACAGCCACAGATGGTTATAAGTCTGCGGGCGGTGCCCACGCCGAGGATGGTCTCGATGACGTTGTCGAGGGCGTCGGGGGTGTGGGCATAGTCCACAATGGCAACCACACCTCCTTTGGAACGGAAGGTCTGGAACCTGCCACAGACGCTGCCGAGCGAACTGAGTGCCACGAGCACCTCGTTGCTCTCGAAGCCGAGCAATGTGGCGGCCCTATAGACGGCTGTGAGGTTGTAGCCATTGAACCTGCCGAGCAGGGGCGACCACATCTGCTTGCCATCTATCTCGAGGAGCATACCCTCGAGTGAGGTCTCAATGATTTTGGTGTTTGTGCCACCTATGCCGCGGAGCGAGTAGGTGTGCTTCTGGGCCTTGCAGTTCTGGAGCATCACGGCGCCGTTGCGGTCGTCGGCATTGACCAGAGCCCAACTCTCCTTGTCGAGCGAGTCGAAGAGGAGTTTCTTGGCACGGATATATTCGGCGAAGGTCTTGTGGTAGTCGAGGTGGTCGTGGGTGAGGTTGCTGAAGAGAGCGCCCTCGAAGCGCAGACCCTCGGTGCGGTGCTGCACAAGACTGTGGGAGGAGACCTCCATAAAGCAGTAGTCACACCCCGCGTCGACCATCTCGCGCAACAGACGGTTGAGGGCTATGGCGTCGGGGGTGGTGTGGGTGGAGGGCTCTTCGCGGTTACCTATTTTATATATTACGGTGGAGATGAGTCCTGCCTTGTAGCCGAGCTTTTGTGTGAGGTTGTAGAGGAGTGTGGCGGTGGTGGTCTTGCCGTTGGTGCCGGTCACTCCCACGAGTTTGAGCTCTCTGGAGGGGTTGCCGTAGTAGTTGGCGGCGATTTGTCCGAGGGCTGCTGCGGAGTCCTCCACCTGGACATAGACCACCTCGGGGTGGAGCTCTTCGGGGAGGGTGGTGCACACCACAGCTGTTGCACCTGCGCTGATTGCGGGGTCGATGAAGCGATGGCCATCCACGGCCGTACCCTCCACCGCCACGAAGAGCGTGCCCTCAGTCACCTTGCGGGAGTCCATCGTGATGTGGTTGGCTTCGACCTCGCCTTTGCCGACGAAGTTCACCACCTTGACTCTTTCGAGTAGTTTGTCAATTCTCATATCGTTTTGTTGTTCTGTTTATCCCTATTCCTATTTCATATTTTTTTCGGCAGCTCTTTGCCGTGGCCTACCATCTCTCGCCGAGCTCCCAAAGTTTGTCTTTGGCATATTCATCCCCTTGCTCGGCAGCCTTGCGATACCACTTTACGGCCTCATTAACATCTTTTGTTACTCCATTGCCAAAGAAGTATTTACCTCCTAACGAACGCTGCGCCTCTACGTGTCCTTTTATGGCAGCTTTGTATGTCCATTCGGCTTGTTGTTCGACAGTTAAACCGAGTAAACCGGCTAGTTCATACTGAGCATTTGTATGTCCTTTTTCGGCTGCCCTTAGCAACCATTTTTTTGCTTCTTCATAATCACTGTCATTAACATATGCTTGTCCCAGCCTATACTGAGCCTCAATATGCCCTTGTTTGGCGGCAGAAAGAAACCATCTGATTCTATTCTCTTTATCGAATTGACCTTGTATGCAACCCATAATAAATTGGGCTTCGGCATCGCCTCGTTGTGCGGCACCACTATAGTGTTGAGAGAGTAACTTTTCGACGGTATATGAAGAGGTGTAGCCTTTGTCGTAAAGAATTGCTTTGTACCATTTCAGGGCTTCATTTATATTTTTCTGCACCCCTTCGCCCTTTTGATAGCATTCAGCAAGAGATTGTCGACAAAGTCCATCACCTTGCTCGGCTCCTTTGCGATACCAATATACTGCCATCTCGAAGTTTTTCTCCACACCAATTCCTATGTGGTAGTGGCTCCCAAGTTTCCGCTGCCCTTCTGGATAGCCTTGTTCGGCTGCTTTACGGACCCATTCAGCAGATTTGCTTTCGCTCTCTTCCAAACCACCTATCCCATATTGGTAGAAGTGTGCTAAATTTACTTGAGCTTTAGGGTTATCCTGCTCGGCAGCCTTGAGATACCACTTTGCAGCCTCATTTTCATTTTTTTCCACGCCCGAACCAATATGGTAACAAAGACCTAATTCAGCTTGTGCCTCTGCGTGGCCGAGTTTGGCCGCCTTGAGATACCACTTGAATCGTTCCTCTTTCTTGTTATAATCTATGCTACGTGCCTTGCGGAAGAGATCTTCGGGAGAGTACTCTATGGATGTGAGTGTTCGCGAGAGGGTGGTGGTGCTGTTGTGGCCGATGGTGACCTCAAACTCGTCGGGGTGGTAGCCCTCGGCTGTGAGGCGCACCTTGTGGGTGGTGGCGGTGAGCTGGACCATAAGAGGGGCAGTACCCACAGCCTTACCGTCGATCTCCACGCTCGCCAACTCGGGCTCCACCGCAAGGTCCAGAGTGCCATACATAGCCACGGGCCCACCAACTTCTATGCTCGTGCGCTGGCCATCGGCTACCTGCAACTCCACGCTCTGGCCAATGTGGCCCGCCCTGCGCGACTCCACAAGGTGGCTCGAGAGTGAGTTGAGGGTGCCCGTCCAATGTCCCTTGCCCTTATATTCGTTGTCGATCCAGATCTCGGCCTCTCCATCGGGGCAGCTCACCGTGGCTGTGCCGAATTGGGGACGCAGCTCGAAGGTGTAGCTATGGCGCTCTCCATTACCTGCTATGGTTAGGGTGCGAGTCAGGGGGTGGTAGTCGTTGTGAAGCAGTCGCACCTCCACCGTGCCCTGGGCAAACTTCTCCTCGGGCGAGCAGGGGGTGGTGCCTATGCGCCTACCATTTATATATAGTGTAGCACCCGAGGGAGTGGAATCTATCGAGAGTTGTCCCCAGGCGGGTTGTAGGGTGATGGCAACCTCGTTGCTCTCGGCCCCCACGGTGACCACACCCGTAGCCGTCTGGCACAAGGGGTGCTCCACGCGGTAGTAGTAGGTGCCGTGGTTGAGCCTCATAGAGAAGAGTTTTCCCTCCACAATCCTACCCACCAATTCATACTCCGGGGTCTTGCCCAGAGACACTGTTGCACCTGCCTCGCTGAGGATCATCTTCAGATAGTTGGAGGTGGGGGTGGCATTGGTCACCACCTGGCTGTGGCTGTTGGCGCGAATTCGCATCTTGTAGACCCTTCCTTCGCGGAGGCGGACAGCAATGGGCTCCAGTGGCTCGAGACCCTTGCAGCTGAAGAGCAGGTTTTTTGCGTGGTGCGGGAGGTAGAACCATATCTCTCCATTGGACCTCTCGACTCTATCGGTCACACCCACACCCCTCACGTCGAGCATCAGTGGCTCGGGCAGTGTGCCTATGATGGTCACCTTCAGTAGGGCGCACAACTCATCGTTGACATCCCACTTCGGATAGTAGGTCTGGGCGTCGAGGTCGGTAGCGTCCTCCACGATGGTGCCATCCACGGTCATAGTGTGGCTCTGGGCTGCGATGCTCAAGGGGAGCATAAGCATCAGCCCGAGGGCGAGTGTGAGACGAAGGTGGGTTTTCATATAGTGTGTTCTTTGTTGTTGTCGTTTGTGTTTGGTGGCGGTGGTGTGCGCGCCGATGTGGTGGGCTCTCGAGGTGGCCGAGAGGAGGGCTACTCCAACTTCAGGTGGACCTCCACCCTGCCGTTGTGCTCCTCAATATGTTGCTCGCACACGGTGCCACGCCCCTCCGAGCTCACCTTGCAGCCGCGTCGCTCCAACTCATAGAGTGCGTCGCGCAGCCCCAAGCCCCTAACGTCGGGAATCGTCTGCTCCATCTCCTCCTCACTCTTGGCCGTGGAGTCGCTCTTTGCCTTGTGGCTCTTCGACTGTGGTGCCGCCGCGGCTACTCCCACCGATGGTTTGGCCTTGGGGGGAGGGGCAATGCCCACCTCGGCGTCCCTATACCACTCCTCCTCGTGGGCGTAGATATACTCCGCAATCTCCCTGAACACGGGGAGCGAGAGTCCCGCACCCGTATATTTCTTCTGCCATTCGTTCCACTTGCGGAGGGTTTTGATGGAGACCAAGCCGGTGTACTTGGGGTTGTCGGCGGGGAAGTATCCCACGAAGGTGGCGAGGTATTCGTTGCGTCCGTCGGGGGTGACGTAGGCGGTCTCGCCCCACATATTTCTCGGCAGCATCACTTGTGCAGTGCCCGTCTTGCCCGCCACGCGGAATGGGAGATCCTTGAGGCTCTTGCCCGTGCCGCGAGGGCTGAGGACGACCGCCTCCATACACTCCTTGAGTGCCTCGAGGGTGGAGGGCTTGCAGATGGCGGGGTTGACCACTTCGGTGGTGTACTCCTCCACAATCTCGCCGTCGCGTGTGATGCTCTTCACGATGATGGGGGTGATGAGCTTGCCGCCGTTGGCCACAGCGTTGTAGAACATCAGAATCTGCAACGGTGTCATATCGATCTCATAGCCATAGGCGGTTTGGGGCAGTGTTGTGGCCGACCATCCTCCTCGCTTCTTGTAGGATGAGGGGTGTTTGATGCCGGCGAAGGTGTAGCCACCTATGCGCTGAATATGCGACACTTTGTCGAGCCCTATGGCGTTGATGTACTCCACCCACCTCTCGGGCTCCTCTTCGTAGGTCTCCATCACGGTCTTGACGAAGCCGATGTTGGAGGACTCGGCGAAGATTCCCTTGAGGGTGGTGCGGCCCGACTCGTTCTCGCCCACAATGTGGGTATCTCTGATTCGGAGTTTGCCCACGTAGTAGGTGTCGTCGTCGCCACAGTTGACCCACTTGTCTATCGACACGCCTGCCTCGTCGATGAGTGTCATCAGTGAGATGGCCTTGAAGGTGGAGCCTGGCGAGCCCTGCCACATTGTGGCGTAGTTGTTGTCGTCGATGGTTTTCCCACCCTTGTGGTGGGTGAGGTTTGCCATTGCTCGGATTTCGCCTGTGGAGGTTTCGAGGACTATGGCGGTGCCATCCGTGGCACCGTTTTCGAGGAGCGAGCGGCTCAAGGCTCCCTCCACAATCTCCTGCAAGTCGATGTCGATGGTGGTGTGGATATCCGAGCCGTTTATGGCGGGGGTGTTCTCTTTGGCAACGATGGGGACCGAGTGGCGATGGCGAGCATCGAGCCAGAGGAAGCGGTTGGAGCCATCCGAGGCGTTGAGCTCCTTCTGCCACGCATTTTCGATACCTCGAGTGATGGTGTAGGAGGCCAGCGAGCCGTGGACTTTGTGGCGCAGGGAGGTCTGCTCCACGATGAGTCCGTAGCGAGGATGCATCAGGGGGAAGGTGCGTAGACGCTCATACTCCCATTGATTCAGTGCTCTAGAGGTCACAAAGGGACGGCTGTAGTAGGGCTTGGCGAGCCTACGCATACAGGTGTCTCGGGTGTTGGTCATAAAATCCCTATACTTCTTGGGGCTGCCACCGAACATCTTGGCCAGCGAGTCGCCGAGGGCGGGGAGGTTGGCGGTGAAGATGGAGTCGGTGAGGGCCTGGGCGTGGAGGTCGAGGCGGATGCGATAGCCGCGCGAGTCGGTGTAGAGGGTTTTGCCGTTGAGGTCGTAGATGCTGCCACTGCTACCCTCAATTTTTTTTGTGGTGTAGCTCTTGCTCTCGGATAGGTTGCGGAGTGGCGTGCCGTTGGGGCCCCATTGGGTCAGCGCAATCTGGGCCACAATAAACAACGAGACAATGGCGAAGGCGACATAGAGTCGCTTCACCTTTGCCTTGATTTCGCGCTTGATACGTTGCGGATTGGGGTCTATAGCGCGGTTGTTGTTATCTCTCTCCTCGGCTCTCATTTCTACGGATGATTACGGGTGGGGTGTTCCATTGTTGCAGGTCGAGTCCTCGGCGCTGAATCTCCTCGGTGAGGTTGCTGTGGCGCACAGCCTCGAGTCGCTCCGACGAGAGGAGCAGGGCGCGCGAGCGCACCTTTTGGAGCTCTATGCGGCTTGCAATCTCCTCGCGCTGGGTGCGCTGACAGTTGAAGATGTAGCCCATATAGAGGATTATCAGCAGACAGCAGTAGAGGGCAAAGGGGTAGTGGCGGCGGATGGTCTGGCTGTAGAGCACGTCGCCGGAGAATATGCCGCGAGAGGTGCGGTTGCCCCTGTCGGGTGCCACCGCTCCTGTGGGTTTCACGTCGGGTGCTGTGGATTGTCTGCCGTTTTGGCTCATCACACCCTGCGACGCTCGCTGCTTCTGCTGCTTTCTACTAAAGAGTCCCATCTTGATTGTTTTCTATCTGCTGTGACTTGTCTACTTCCTTTTTCTTTTTTTGGCCTCCACCTGGTTGGGTGGCTTCGTTCGGCTTCGGTTTCTTTCGCTCCGTGTTGCTACTTCATCTCGCCCACGCGGAGTTTTGCACTCCTTGAGCGGGGGTTGCGCTCCACCTCCTCGGGGGTGGGGACTATGGCCTTCTTGCTGATGGCTATCATCTGCGAGGAGGGATTGCCATAGAAATCCTTGACCACCTTACCCTCGAAGTTGCCCGTCTTGATGAAGTTTTTGACCAGGCGATCCTCCAGCGAGTGGTAGGAGATGATGCAGAGTCGGCCTCCCGGCTTGAGCAATTTGGCACTCTGCTCGAGGGCCATCTTCAGAGCCTCCATCTCTCCGTTGACCTCAATGCGGAGGGCTTGGAAGAGTTTGGTGAGGAACTTGGCGCCATCCTTCTTGGGGGTGCAGGGGGCTACGGCCTCGAGTAGATCGGCTGTGGTGACAATCTCCTTCTGCTCCCTATGGCGCACAATGCAGGATGCGATTTTGTAGGTGGTCTCCAACTCGCCATACTCCTTCAGCACCCTCGCCAACTCCTCTGCCGAGTAGCTGTTGACCAGTTCGCGTGCGGAGAACTTGGCTCTCTGATTCATCCTCATATCGAGTGGGGCCTCTGCCTTGAAGGAGAAACCTCTCTCGGCGGTGTCGAAGTGGTGGGAGGAGACGCCGAGGTCGGCAAGGATGCCGTCCACCTCACCGTCGCCCACACCGCGCAGGCGGAGCTGGGAGCGCACAAAGCGGAAGTTGCTCTCGACGAAGATGTGGCCGGGGGCACCTGTGAGGTTGGCCTTGGCGTCGGCATCTTGGTCGAAGGAGAAGAGAATGCCCTCCTCGGAGAGCTGCTCGAGGATAAGACGCGAGTGGCCGCCGCCGCCGAAGGTGAGGTCTACATAGATGCCTTTGGGGTTGATATTGAGCCCTTCTATGGTCTCTTCGGCAAGTGCGGGGATGTGGTAGATTTCTGTCATAGTGTGGCTTCGCTTACAAAGTATTGAAATACTTTGTAAAGGTACGGCTTTTGCCGACAAGTTTCCAACTTTTTCCGTAGGAAAGTTATCAACAATTTGATTTTAGTCCGCCGAGTGGGGCGAGAATGGGGATGGGTGGGAGAGAGGTTTGGTGGCTGGCGTCCCTTTGTAGAAATGGAACTTTGGGGAAGAAAGGGGGCCGCGCAGGATTCTCAATGTGCCAATCAAATCCTCTCGACAAGGGCTACGGCATAGGCGGCAACACCTTCGCTACGACCCGTGAAGCCGAGTTTCTCGGTGGTGGTTGCCTTCACCGAGACGTTACCCACTTCGGTTGCGAGGCACTCCGCCAATCGGGCCCTCATTTGGTCGATGTGGGGACGCAGCTTGGGCCTTTCGAGCGCAATGGTAATATCCACATTACCAACCTTATAACCCTCTTTGGCGAGGAACTCCACGGTGCGCTCGAGGAGGATGGTGGAGTCGATGCCTTTGTAGGCAGGGTCGCTGTCGGGGAAGTGGGCTCCGATGTCGCCTGCGGCAATGGCGCCGAGCAGAGCGTCGCACAGTGCGTGGATGGCCACGTCGCCGTCCGAATGGGCCACACAGCCGAGGGGAGAGTCGAGTCTGACTCCCGCAATGACCATCGGCAGACCCGCTGCCAAGGCGTGTACGTCGTATCCAAATCCTATGCGCATATCTCTTTCTATTGCTTCAACGCACAAAAATACAAAATTATTTACTACCTTTGAGGTCGGCGGCGAGTTTTTTTGCTGTTTTTCTTTGCAGTGCTCCCGCCGGCCGATTGTGACATTTTTTTCAAAGTCAGTACTAATAGATAAAACCTAATTCAAATGAGTAACCTTTCCAACCTCTCTCCCGCACCCGTATGGGAGATCTTCGAGGAGATAACCAGAGTACCCCGACCCTCCAAACACGAGGAAAAAATCATTGCCTATTTGGTGGAGTTTGCACAGCGTCACAACCTTGAGTATAAGGTGGATGCAGCTGGCAATGTGGTGATTCGCAAGCCCGCAACCGCAGGCTACGAGGAGCATCCCGCAGTGGTTCTCCAGAGCCACAGCGATATGGTGTGCGAAAAGAATGCCGACAAGCAGCACGACTTTATGACCGACCCCATTGAGGCCTACATCGACGGCGAGTGGGTGAAGGCAAACGGCACCACCCTCGGTGCCGACTGCGGTATCGGTATGGCAGCCGCTTTGGCTGTGCTAGTGGACTCTTCGCTCCGCCACCCTGCCATCGAGGCGCTCTTCACCGTGGATGAGGAGACAGGTCTCACGGGTGCCTTCAATCTCGCGCCCGATATGCTCACAGGCAAATATCTTCTCAACCTCGACTCCGAGGATGAGGGTGAACTCTTCATCAGCTGTGCAGGTGGCATCGACACCCTGGCAACCTTCGCCTACAAGGCCGAGAAGGTCCCCGCGGAGTATGCTTGGTTCCGCGTGGATATTGGCGGTCTCAAGGGCGGTCACTCGGGTGACAACATCCCCGACGGACTCGGCAACTCCAATAAGATTATGGCCCGATTGCTCCAGATGGCAGCAGAGCGCTATGGCCTCAGAATCAGCGATTTCAATGGTGGCAACCTCCGCAACGCCATCCCTCGTGAGGCCTTTGCTGTGGTGGGTGTTCCCGAGAAGAAGAGGGGTGCTTTCCAGCGTCTCGTGAGGAGCTTTGCCGCCGATGTTGCAGGAGAGTTGCAGTATACCGATGCGGGTTTCTGGATGAAGGCCGCAGCCTGCGACAAGCCCGCTCGCGTAATCGACCTCGACACTCAGTATCGACTCCTGACAGCCATTGTCAGCGTTGCCAACGGTGTGTTGGCTATGAGCTTTGCAATGAAGGGACTTGTGGAGACCTCCACCAACCTTGCCTCTGTGAAATTCCTGCCCAAGAATAAGATTCAGGTGGTCACCTCGCAGCGCTCCTCGGTGGAGAGTGCAAAGAGGTATGCCGCACGCACTGTAGAGGGCACATTCGCTCTCGCAGGGGCCAAAGTTGTCCACTCCGACGGCTACCCCGGTTGGGCACCCAACCCCAAGAGCCACCTGCTCGATGTGGCTGCCGACACCTACCGCCAACTCTTTGACAAAGAGCCCATTGTGCGAGCTATTCACGCGGGTCTGGAGTGTGGACTCTTCCTTGAGAAATATCCCCACTTGGAGATGATTTCGTTTGGTCCCACCCTGAGGGGTGTCCACTCGCCCGACGAGCGCCTGGAAATTGCCACTGTGGATAAGTTCTGGCGCCACCTTGTGTTGCTCCTCGAGTCGTTGTAGTTGTTGTGCCGCCTCCCGGCCGTGGGAGGGTAGGCCTCTCCGATAACCAAAAGCCCCGATGCACTCTGCATCGGGGCTTCTTATTTCAACCATAGATGGTTTGTGGTGGCTAACCCATACGGAACTTGTAGTCCTCGTAGCCGAAGCGGCGGACAACCTCCACGCTACCATCCGTGTGGGCAATGGCAATCGAGGGGTGGGAGACGCCGTTGAACATCGTGGTCTTCACCATTGTGTAGTGGATCATATCCTCAAAGACTATCCTATCGCCCACCTGTGGTTCCTTGTCGAAAGCCCAATGGCCCACCCAATCGCCAGCCAAGCAACTGTTGCCGCCGATGCGCCACCTCTTCTCTCCCTCCTCGGGGTCGTGGGCACCCACCACTGCGGGCTTGTAGGGCATCTCCAAGCAGTCGGGCATATGGCACGCAAACGACACATTGGTCACAAGTGTCCTCTCGCCGCCTCCCTCCACAATGTCCTCCACGGTGGCAACGAGTGTTCCCGTGCGCCAAGTGAAGGCGCTGCCGGGCTCGAGGATGACCCTCAGATTGGGATGGCGCTCCTTGAAGGCGCGGAGGGTCTCGATCAGCAGCTCCACGTTGTAGCCCTTGCGGGTCATCAGGTGGCCGCCGCCCATATTGAACCACTTAACCCTATCCAAAAGGTGACCAAACTTGGCCTCCACGGCCTCGAGTGTAGCCACCAAATCCTCCGCCTGCGACTCACACAGCGAGTGGAAATGGAGTCCCTCGATGCCCTCGGGGAGGGTGGGGAGCTTATCCACGGTGATGCCGAGTCGGCTGGTGGGCGATGCAGGGTTGTAGAGGTCGGTCTCGACGGTGGAGTACTCGTGGTTGATGCGCAGACCGCAGGAGATGCCTGCTGCTCTCGCACGCCCACCGTAGCGCTCCCACTGTCCCAGCGAGTTGAAGGTCACATAGTTGCTGTAGCTCATAATCTCCTCCCACTCACTCTCCGAGTAGACGGGGGCATAGGTGTGGGCCTTCTCTCCCATCTCCTCAAAGACGAGCCTTGCCTCGGCCAGCGAGCTTGCAGTGGCACCATCGGAGTGCTCCTTCAAGATGGGGAAGATGCTCCACATAGCGCTCGCCTTGAGCGCCACGATAATCTCCACACCGGCCTCGCGTCGCACGCGGTCGATGACAGCCATATTCTTCAGTAACTCCGCCTCCTCCAGCACATAGCAGGGCGACGGAACGATGTTGGTGTAGTTTGGCATTGTTTGTTGTCGGGGAAATAAAAAGTGAATAGTGAATTTAGGGAGATTAGAGAATTTAGGGAGTTGCTGATGGCTCCCTATATTCTCTACGCTCCCTAAACTCTCATATTATCGGGCAGGTGTAGCCCCAATTACAGTTCCAAGTCTACATCGTGCAACTCAACCCAAGGCAGACCCTGAGGACCAAGCTCGGCCAAGAAGGGATCGGGATCGAACTCCTCCACATTGTGTACGCCGGGCATCACCCACAGACCCTTGGCGAACATAGCTGCACCCAGAGCGGCAGGTACGCCGGTGGTGTAGCTCACAGCCTGAGTGCCGGTCTCCTTGTAGGCGGCGGCGTGGTCGCAGTTGTTGTAGATGTAGTAGGTCTTCTCCTTGCCATCTTTGATACCGCGGATGCGGCAGCCGATGGAGGTCTCACCGTGGTAGTTCTCGCCCAGAGTTTTGGGATCGGGAAGCACTGCCTTGAGGAATTGGATGGGCACAATCTCCATACCATTATACATAATGGGGTCGATGCGGGCCATACCGATGTCCTGAATCACGCGGAGGTGGGTGAGGTACTCCTGACCAAAGGTCATCCAGAACCTTGCGCGCTTGATGGTGGGGTAGTTGATCACAAGGCTCTCCAGCTCCTCGTGGTAGAGAAGGTAGCTCTCGCGGGGACCGATGTTGGGATAGTTGAGGGTCTTGTGAATCTCGAGCGAGCCGGTGGTTACCCACTCGCCATTCTCCCAATAGCGTCCGTTCTGGGTAATCTCGCGGATGTTGATCTCTGGGTTGAAGTTGGTGGCAAAAGCCTTGCCGTGGTTACCTGCGTTGCAGTCCACGATGTCGAGGTAGTGGATCTCGTCGAAGTGGTGCTTGGCTGCATAGGCGGTGAAGATTGCCGACACGCCGGGGTCGAAGCCGCAACCGAGGATGGCGGTGAGGCCGGCCTTCTCAAACCTCTCGCGGTAGGCCCACTGCCACGAATACTCGAAGTGGGCCTCATCGAGGGGCTCGTAGTTGGCAGTATCGAGGTAGTTTACGCCACACTCCAGACAGGCGTCCATAATGGTGAGGTCCTGATAGGGGAGCGCAACATTGATTACGATATCGGGTTTGAAGCCCCTCATTACACGGCAGATGTCGGCCACGTTGTCGGCATCGACCTGCTCGGTTTTGATGCGGTCGCCACCGATGGCTGCTGCGATCTGGTCGCATTTGCTTTTTGTGCGGCTTGCGAGCATAACGTCGGTGAATACGGGGTTTGCTGCTACTTTGTGTGCCACGACTGTTCCCACGCCGCCGGCACCGATGATGAGTACTCTACACATAGCTTTTGTTAATCTTCTCTTTGTTTGTGAGGGTTTATTTTCGGTTTTCTGATTTGTCTGAGGTTATTCCAACATACAAATATAAGTATAATAATCGAAATAACAAAAAAGGAGGGATGCCTCACGGCAACCCTCCTCCAATCAAACTTCTCTAACACCTAATTGACTGCTCCAGATAGAGACTCGCTGAGCAATGCGTCGAGAAAGAGCAACTCTGCATCTTCGCAAATGACGTATTGCAAGAGCATTTCGTAGTCTTCTGTAGATGAGCAGTTTGTTGTTTTGTCGTAGTCCATATTTCCCATAGGCAGATGCGTTTTGTGGGTTATCTGTTTGTCCATATAACGCACCTTTACTGCGGGATATTGTGTGTCTACCCAAATGTGTGTAACATTTTTTTTGTCGGCTCCTCTGGGTGGGGCGACTAGGGGCATCTGCTATTGGAGTGCAATGTTGTTCTCGCGGATGAGCTTGCGGAGGTTGATCAGTGCATAGCGCATACGTCCGAGCGCGGTGTTGATGCTCACCTCGGTCTGCTCGGCTATCTCCTTGAAGGAGAGGCCGCTGAAGTAGCGTAGGCGCACCACCTCCTGCTGTTCGTCGGGGAGTGAGTCGACCAGGCGTCGCAGGTCGGCGGCAATCTGCTCGCCCACGAGGGTGTCCTCAATGGAGCCTTCCGAGAGGCGTTGTGAGGAGAGGATGTCGTAGCCTGCTGCGGACTCGTTGATGGTCTTATTCTGCTTTTCGGCACGGAAGTGGTCGATGACCTGATTGTGGGCTATACGCATAACCCACGAAACGAACTTGCCGTTCTCTTTGTAGCGTCCCTCGTCGATGACGCGCACTGCTTTGATGAGGGTCTCCTGATAGATGTCGTCGGCCAAATCGCGGTCTTTGACCATCATACGGACATAGTCGTAGATGCGACTGCTGTGACGATCGATAAGTTGTGAGATAGCCTCTTTGTTGCCCATAGCATAAGCCGCGAGCAACTCGCTGTCGCTCTGGCTTCTTGAGATTTCAATCATACTCTTTCTTCTTGTAAATTGGTTAAAGAGTAGATGTTTCCTATAGGCAAAAGAGTTTTTAGTGATACATAAACCGCCCTTGGGCGGCAAAAGAAACTGCGTGCAAGATAGAGCTTTTTCCCCTAATTTCCAAATCAAACACGAGTTTTTTCCTTTTTGCTCATCTCTGTGCACGCAGTCTGCAACAAGATGAACAATTATTGTGCCAAAGAGGACATCGAGCCCCCTCTGTGGCTGAGGCGGAGTGCCCCTTTGTGGATGGTATTGTTCGACACAACAGGTTGTTGCAGATGTGAACAACGACCCTCCCGTGTGGTGGAAGAGTCGTTGTGTGTGGTGCTGCTATCGAGCTTGCAAGGGGTGTAGACGGTGTTGCCAATGAGGCTACAGGTCGGTGTTCCACTCGCCTGCCGCATCGGGGTAGACAATGGGGCGGGTCTCACCTTCGATGGCCTTCATTGCAAGGTAGCTCTCATATAGGCAGATGCCATTCTGTGCGTTGTGGCCGATGGCAAACATCACCACCGAGGGGTGGAGTTTGGTGGTGTGGTAGGCCATCTGTGCCCTCCAGATGTAGCTCTCCCTCCAGAGGGGATTGTTACTTGGCGAGGAGGAGATGTCCAAATCGGGCGTGGTGATATCGGCAGAGGTACACACCAGCATTCCCACCTTGTCGCACAGCGAGTAGAACTCATCCGACGCAGGGCGAGGTGTGAACACAAGATTGTAGCCCTCCTTGCGGAGCTTGTTCAATTCGCTCTCGGTGGGCTCGGCTTGCTCGGGGTGTATGGTTGTGGCTTTGATGTCGATGGGGGTGCCATTGAGCACAAGTCCGCTCTCGTCGGCTTCGGCTGTGCGGAAACCAATCTGCTTGGTGGTGAACTCTTTGATGCGGTTCTCGTGGCGAGTGTAGACCACAAGGCGGTAGAGATTGGGCTCCTCGGGACTCCACCTCTTGGCGGCGGGCACGCGGGTGAAGAAGTTGACCGTATCGCGCGAGAGCATTGCGGTGGTGACCACTTTGTTGGCACTTGTGAGGAGCTTGCCTTCGGGGGAGTAGAGTTCGTAGTAGACGGTGTAGTCCTTGCTGTTGAGTAGGAAGGATTGCATCACCACGCCGAGGTTGAGTAGGCCGTCGCCCTGCTTGTTGAACTTGGTTGCCACAACGTAGTCGGCCACAGCCACTCGTGGGGGTGTGAGTAGGGCTGCCTTGCGGAATGTGAGGGGAGTTGTTGAGGGCCCCTCGAGAGCTTGTGCGGCATAGTTGCGGTGGACGGTGATGGCGATGGTGTTGTGGTTCTCCTTGAGTTTCTTGGTAAGATCAAACTCCGAGCGACCTCTTCCTGCAGAGGTGTAGCCCACCTCCACGTCGTTGACTGCCACGCTGATGGCACCTGTTGCGCCCTCCACTCGGAGGACCATCTCCTTGTCGTCGAAGCGATAGTTGCGTTTGAAGCGTGCCGTGTAGCGTGTGCCCTCGGGGAGGGAGTCCACCTGCCACGACTCCAACGGGATGATGAAGTCCGACGCCGCTGCGGCATCCATCTGCTCACGGGAGGGATAGAGTGGTAGCGCACTGCGTGGGGTGAGCAGGGCGTGGGATATGTTGTCGGGCGAAGCGAGTGCTACCGATGCGGGTGTGTGGGGCTCTATTTGTGCTGCCACGCGAGGTACGGCGAGGAGCAAAAGGGCCCAAAGTAGGGTGGATAGGTGTCTCATTGCAAAAAAATGTCTATATTTGACCCTATAAAAGTATGCATTTTTTGGGAGATAACGAAAAATATGGCGATTTTCTCTTCGCGCCCCACGGCTTGCGCCTGCGCCACAACTCCTCCGGGGAGTGTGAGGTGTGGGCGCCTATGCGTCGTAAGTGGCTGATTCTAACGCCCGAAGAGGAGGTGCGCCGTAGGGTTGTGGCCCATCTTGTGGAGCGACTCGGAGTTCCTGCCACCCACATTGTCGAGGAGTATCCCGTGATGCTCAATGGCCAGCCGCAGAGGGCCGATGTGGTGGTTGTCGACCGGGATTTGAGACCCTGGTTGGTGGTGGAGTGCAAGGCTCCCGAGGTGTCGTTGCGGGGTGTTGTGAACCAAGTGGTGCGCTACAATAGCGTAGTTGGTGCTCGGCAGGTGGTTGTGACCAACGGCCACGCCCTCGAGGCCTACGCCCTCACTCCCGATGGCACCTATGCTCCCTGTGACTTTCCGCTTTGATAGGCGAATCTCTCTTCTCTCTGCCGAGGATGCTACAAGTCGGCCAGACGCTCCATTATGTTATCCGTAAGATTGTCTATGGCAGCCACAGTCTCGTCCACTGCGGCCTTGATTCTGTCTGCCTCGGTGAGAGGTGCGCTCTCGCCATAGCCGTCATAGGGCCTGACAAAGAGGTAGTTGTCGCCACCATCACTCCAGAGTATGTTGTCGATGTAGTAGATGTCGGCATAGGATTCGGGAGCGTTGGAGGTGGCCTTGACGAGTGTGCCGGCCACGGGTATGGCGCTGAGCGTCACGGAGGCTCCGGTGTGCCATCCCTCGGTGTAGTGTATGAGTGTGAAGTGATACATAGCGGTGGGATTTTGGTGAACTTGCAGTCAATCTCTCGGTTGGGAGGCTAAAAGACGAGGGCACCTTTCGTGCGGAAAAGTGCCCCCGAATGGATAAGTGGTCCGATTAGTGGCAGTGGCCGCCCTCGCAACCCTCGTCGCAGTTGCCCTCGCAACCACAACCCTCCTCGCCGCAACCGCAGCCGCAGGAGTGGGGATAGTCGTCGTCGGTAGCCTCGCGCACCTCCACAACCTCACCCTCGAAGTTGAGAGTCTTGTCGGCCATAGGGTGGTTGAAGTCCATCTTCACAGCCTCGTCGGTAACCTCCACAACAACGCCAATGACGGGCTGGCCCATCTGGGTCATCATAGGAATGCGGTTGCCGATGGTGAGGAGGCCCTCCTCAATCTGGCCGTTGATCTCGAATGCGGGTTTGGGCACGTCGATAACCATATTGGGGTTCTTCACGCCATAGCCCTCCTCGGGCGAGAGAGTGAAGCTGTATTTGTCGCCGGGCTCGAGACCCACGAGGTACTCCTCGAATTTGGGCAGGAGCATACCGATGCCGTGTACGAACTGCAGGGGAGCCTCTTTGGTTGCCTGGTCGGCAATCTGGCCGTCTACGGTGAGGGTGTAGCTGATGGCTACGAATTTCTGATTCTCGATTTTCATTGTTTTCTTGTTGCTTTTATGTTTGTTTTGTTCTCCTCTGTGGGGAAGTAGTGTATTGTCGTTCTATTGGCTAACGTAGAGCCGAGTGGTTCTATTGTCCTATTTGAGGGGGTTGATAAGCTGCAGGAGATACTCATCGAGCCAATCGGTGGTGGTGCGTACCCACTCTTTCTTCAGACCAACCACGCTGAAGTTCTTGCTCCTGAAGAGGTTGAGACTGCGGGTGTTGTTGGAGAGAATGTTGCAGTAGAGCTGGTTGAGGCCCAAAAACTGGAACGAGTAGCGAATCAGTGCCTGCAGTGCGCTCGAGGCGTAGCCCTGACCCTCGTCGTCCTTGTCGTAGATGAGGATGCCCACGCCTGCACGCTGGTTGTAGGGGTCGATGTCGAAGAGGTCGATGGCTCCCACGGGCTTGCCACTGATCTTCGACTCGATGACGAGCCTCATCTGGCGAGTCTCGTAGATGTCATACTTCTGGTCCTCGATGAAGCGGCGGAGGATATACTTGGAGTAGGGGGCAACTGTGCCACTCATTTTCCAGATGCGTGGGTCGTTCTCCCAGCGGTAGAGAATCTCCACATCCTCGGGCTCGAGAGCTCGCAGTTTGATGATGTCGGTTTCGAGTGCGTTCATAGTCCGAGGTGTGTTAGAGTCCTATAACTTTGTTGCGGATGAGCATCGCTGCGCCGAGAGCACCCGCATCGGCTCCCATCTGCGAGAGTCGGAATTGGGTGTCCTTGTAGACGAGGTTCATCGAGTATTTGTTTGTGGCCGACTTGAGGGGCAACATCAGGTAGTCGCCCGCCTGCGCCATATTACCTCCGATGATCACCAATTCGGGGTTGAAGATGTTGATCAAGAAAGCAATACTCTTGCCAATCTTTTCGCCCGCCTCCTCAATGAGTTCGATGGAGAGGTTGTCGTCGTTCTTGGCGGCTGCAATGATGTCGTCGATATGGATGCTCTCGCCGGCACTCCACTTCTCCCTGAGGATGGTGTTCACGCCCGAGGCAATCTGGAGGGCCATCTTGTTCTCAATGGCTATGCCGCTCACCTCCGTTTCGAGGCAACCCTTCTTGCCACACGAACAGATGATCTCGTTGTTGAAGAAGGGTGTGTGACCAAACTCGCCCGCAAAGCCACTCTTGCCGTAGTAGAGCTTGCCGTCGGCAATGATGCCGATGGCCACACCCTTACCCAAGTGGAGGTAGAGCATATTCTTCTCCTTCACGCTGTCGCCCGAATAGTACTCCGCAAAGCACCTTGCTCTGGTGTCGTTCTCGACGAGCACGGTGATGCCCGTGGCCTCCTCCATCGACTCCTTAAGCGACTTGTTGCTGCCCGTGAAGAACATATAGCTGTGACCCGTTGCGGGGTTTACGCGACCTGCAATGCAGAGACCCATACCGAGGATTTTGCTCCTCTCCACGCCGCAGTCATTGAGGAACGAATTGACTATGCGGCATATCTCTGCCAAACACGACTCGTCGTCGGTGAGGGTGAAGGGGGTGTGGGTCTTGGTGGTGATGATGTTGTTCTTGAGGTCTGTCACAAGCATACAGATGTAGTCGCGTCCGATGTCCACTCCGGTGAAGTAGATGGCGGTGTTGGCCAGGCCGAAGATGTTGGGGCGACGTCCGCCGGCTGTCTCCACCTTGCCGTTGTCGACAACCACGCCCTCCTCGACGAGTTCGCCCACGAGCTTGGTCATTGTGGGCACGCTAATGTGCAGAGCCTTTGTGAGTTCTGCGAGCGTACACCAGCCGTTGACGGCCATATGGGCAATGATACTCTGCTTGAGCAGAATATTCTTGTGCGAGATGCCTTTGAGCTGTTCGCCGTCGGGTTGATAGAAGAAATCTTTAAGAAGTGCCATTGTGAGTTTTCCTCAAATTTTAATTCCAAGAACAAAGATAGATATTTTTTTTAATAATGCACCATCGTTATTAAATTTTTTATAAATTTTCTTCAATTTTTTTAGAAAACTCGTGGGTGTTGCTCTAAAAAATTGAAAAACGGGTGTGGCGATGTGTGAAAACCTATGGGGGAATTGCGGCTCGTGGAGCTTTTTGAGGCGAACTGCCGCGTGTTCTTGCCGCACTGCGCAGATGGGAAAAGGTGAGAAGAATCGTTTGATGCATTAAAATTGTCGCCCGCCGAAGAAATTTCTCCTCTCCAACTTTCAATTCTCGTTTTTAATCTATACATTTGTGGATTGAATGTGCGCGCATAGGAGCGCGCGCGTGCGTAGAAGAACAACTAACAATCAACATTATACATTAACTATTCTAAAAATCAAGAAGTTATGAAAATTTCGCACATCGAGCACTTGGGTATTGCAGTGAAGAGCCTCGAGGAGGCAATTCCTTACTATGAGCAGGTTTTGGGCCTGAAGTGTTACAACATCGAGGAGGTTGCCGACCAGAAAGTGAAGACCGCTTTCTTCAAAGTGGGTCAGACTAAGATCGAGCTCTTGGAGCCCACCTGCCCCGAGAGTACCATCGCAGGCTTCATCGAGAAACGTGGTGAGGGTATCCACCACATTGCCTACGCCGTTGAGGATGTTGCAGAGTGCTTGGCTGAGGCCGAGTCTAAAGAGGTTCGCCTCATCGACAAGGCTCCCCGCAAAGGTGCTGAGGGTCTGAACATCGCTTTCCTCCATCCCAAGTCGACCAAGGGTGTGCTGACCGAGCTCTGCTGCCCCGGTTGCAAATGCGAGGAGGAGTAGTCGCGCCCGAATAAGAGGGATTGTTGATTCCGCAGGCAAAAGCAGACCCCGAGGCACTACTCGAAAGAAATCTCCCGTAACCAAGTCTCCCTCGCAGCTGGGGGAGACTTGGGAGGGGAGAGAAAAGCCGATGGGTGCGAAAAGGAACGCTCACAACTATGTTCCTTGAGGGGGAGGGTTGCTGATGGCGGAGTGAAAATGAAACTAAACACATTAAATATAACACACATACAAACTAAATTATGAGTGAAATTCAGAACAAAATCGCGAGGTTGATTGAGCTTCGCGAGGAGGCAAAAATGGGTGGCGGTCAGAAACGTATCGACGCTCAGCACGAGAAGGGTAAATATACCGCTCGCGAGAGGCTTGCAATGCTTTTGGACGAGGGTAGCTTCGAGGAGTTCGATATGTTCGTAACTCACCGTTGCGTTGACTTCGGTATGGAGAAGAGCCACGCTCTGGGTGATGGCGTTGTTACCGGCTATGGTACCGTAGATGGTCGTCTGGTCTATGTATTTGCTCAGGACTTCACTGTTTCGGCAGGTTCGTTGTCGCTCACTATGGCAGAGAAGATCTGCAAGATTATGGATATGGCTATGCGTAACGGTGCTCCCGTGATTGGTCTGAACGACTCGGGTGGTGCTCGTATTCAGGAGGGTGTGAACGCTCTTGCAGGCTACGCAGAGATCTTCCAGCGCAACGTGATGTCGAGTGGTGTTATCCCCCAGATTTCGCTGATTCTTGGTCCTTGCGCCGGTGGTGCAGTTTACTCGCCCGCGCTGACCGACTTCGTTATTATGAAGAAAGACACCAGCTATATGTTCCTCACCGGTCCCAAGGTTGTTAAGACCGTTGTGGGCGAGGATGTAACCCAGGAGCAGCTCGGTGGCGCAAGCGTACACGCTTCGAAGTCGGGTGTTACCCACTTCGCTGTGGACACCGAGGAGGAGGCTATCAACATTACCCGCCAGCTCATCAGCTACATTCCCCAGAACAATATGGAGGATACCCCCGTTGTTGCTTGCTCGGACCCCATCGACCGCCTCGAGGATTCGCTCAACGAGATTATCCCCGACAATGTGAACAAACCCTACGATATGTACGAGGTTATCCGTGCCGTGGTTGATAATGGCGAGTTCCTGGAGTCGCAACCCACCTGGGCAAAGAACATCATCACC
>JAFPBB010000021.1 GCA_017390585.1 Tidjanibacter sp.
AATCTCGAGGGCATAGCTCTCGAGTAAGTCCCCCTTTGCCAAAGGGGGATTTAGGGGGAATGTAAATACTTAGGTGTTGTATGAGACGCAAAAAAAGCCTCTCCCAATTTAGGAAGAGGCTTTCATTATTCAAAAGGTGCGTAATTATTTGGTCAGTGCGCCAATCTCATACAACACCTCGTTGGTCTTCTTAACAGCAGCTACGCTGGCCTCAAATTTGGCCTTCTCATCTGCAGTGAGCTTGAGGTCGAGAATCTTCTCGATACCGTTCTTGCCGATAACAGCGGGAACGCCGATGAAGAGGTCCTCTGCACCATACTCACCCTCGAGGTAGCAGCTCGAGGAGATAACCCTCTTCTGGTCGCCGAGGATGCTCTCAACAACACTTGCAATGGCTGCGCCGGGAGCGTACCAAGCCGAAGTGCCGAGGAGTTTGGTGAGGGTAGCACCGCCAACCATAGTGTCGGCAGCAACCTGCTGGAGTTTCTTCTTCGAAAGGAGCTGGCTTACGGGAACACCGCGGTAGCTTGCCTTGTCGATGAGAGGAATCATTGTGGTGTCACCGTGGCCACCGATAACCATACCGTCTACGTCGCGGATGTCGGCCTTGAGAGCCTTGGCGAGGTAGCAGCGGAAGCGCGACGAGTCGAGAGCGCCACCCATACCGATTACGCGGTTTTTGGGAAGACCGGTAGCCTTGAGGGTGAGGTAGGCCATAGTATCCATAGGGTTGGAAACGATAACGAAGATAGCCTTGGGCGAGTACTCGAGGATGTTGTTAACCACCGATTTAACGATGTTTGCATTGACGCCGATGAGCTCCTCACGGGTCATACCGGGTTTGCGGGGAACGCCCGAGGTGATAACCACCACGTCGCTCTTTGCGGTTGCTTTGTAGTCGTTGGTTACGCCCACGAGTTTGGTGTCGAAATCGAGGAGAGTGGAGGTCTGGTACATATCCAGAACTTTACCCTCCGAGAGATCGGGTTTGATATCGATCAGACATACTTCGCTTGCCACCTTACGGATAGCCATAACATTTGCAGCAGTTGCGCCTACATTACCTGCGCCTACTACAGTAACTTTTGTTGCCATTTCTACTGAAATTTTTCTAATGGGTTATCTAATTAAATTGGGAATCTCTCATTCCGAATTACAAAAGTGCTTTGTAGCCCTCTGCGTCGAGCAGATCATCGAGCTCTGCGGGGTTCTCCATACGGATGCGAACCAACCAGCCACCCTCATAGGGCTCTTTATTGACAAGTGCGGGGTCGGCATCAACCTCGGGGTTGAGCTCCAAAACCTCACCGGAAACGGGAAGGAATACGTCCGAAACGGTCTTCACAGCCTCAATCGAACCGAACACCTCGTGTGCGCCAACGACCTCACCTACGGTGGGAACGTCAACGAAAACGATGTCACCAAGCTCGCCCTGAGCGAAATCGGTAATGCCTACCAATGCCTCGTTACCATCTACAACTTTAATCCACTCGTGGTCTTTCGAGTACTTCAATTCTGCGGGAATGTTCATAGTGTTAAGTATTTAGAGTTAATTGTGTGCTTTGCATACAAACGTGTGGCCGGAGCCACCTGGGGCTGTTGCTGCTCCCATTGCGAGCCACAAAGTCTCGCCCATCGGAGCGCTCCACCCCATTATTAGCTACAAAGATACGTTTTATTTCTCGCCTTGCAAATATAATCTGTTATTTTTTTAGCAGAGGAGAAAAAGGAGGGCCACACTATTGGTATTTTCGGCAGATAGTCGTACATTTGTAACCTATAACCTACAACCACTTCAAACCGCAAAAAATGAACACTTTGATTGACAGCGCTCTGATTGAGAGCGCTATGCAGAAACTCGAGGTTGCCTCCTACGAGGACCTCTCCATCCGTCAACTTGTTTCGCTCGTCAACCTCTTCGAAAAGGAGAGTGGCGAGGAGTTCATTCACTTCGAAATCGGAGTCCCCGGCCTGCCCGCATCGCAGGTGGGTATCGATGCCCAGAAGGAGGCACTCGACAGCGGTGTAGCATCGGTCTACCCCGCACTCGAGGGTGAGCCCGCGCTCAAGCAGGCCGCATCGAAATTCATCCGCTCCATCATCGGCGCCGAGGTTGCTCCCGCCCACTGCATCCCCACGGTGGGTTCGATGCAGGGCACTTTTGCCACCCTGATGGCTGTGTCGGCTCTCGACGAAAAGAAAGACACCATCCTCTACATCGATCCCGGTTTCCCCGTGCAGAAAACCCAGGCCGACGTGCTTGGCATCCGTCGCGAGGCCTTCGATGTCTACAACTACCGAGCCGAGAAGCTCGCACCCAAGCTCGAAGAGTATCTCTCCACGGGTCGCATTGCCGCCATTCTCTACTCCAACCCCAACAACCCAACGTGGATGTGTCTGACCGACGATGAGTTGCGTACCATTGGCGAGATGGCCAACAAGTACGACGCCATCGTAATCGAGGACTTGGCCTACATTACTATGGACTTCCGCAAGGATGTCGACCCCACCACAGGTCTCCCCACCCAGGTGAGCGTCACCCCCTACACCGACAACTATGTGCTGCTGATGAGCGGCTCCAAAATCTTCTCCTATGCGGGCGAGCGTATTGCTGTTACCGCCATCTCCGACAAGCTCTTCGAGCGTAAGAGCGAGGCTCTCAAGAGGCGTTTTGGTCTGCCCTCGTTCGGCAACGTCTTTGTGCACAAACTCATCTACACTCTCTCCTCGGGCGTGTCCCACTCGGCACAGATGGCTTTGGCCCGTATGATGGACCAGGCCGCCGAGGGCCTCTACAACTACCGCGATGAGGTCAGAGAGTATGCCAACCGCACCGAGCGCATCCGTGAGATTCTCACCCGCCACGGCTTCCACATTGTCTACGACAAGGATGTCGACGAGCCCGTGGGCAACGGCTTCTTCTTCACCATCGGCTACAAGGATATGAAGGGCGGCGAGTTGCTGGGCAACCTGCTCCGTTGCGGTGTGAGCGGCATTGTTCTCACCTCCACAGGTGCCGACTACGAGGGCATCCGTGCCTGTTCGTCGGCCATCAAGCCCCACCACTACGACCTCCTCGACCAGAGGCTCGCAATGTTCGAAGAGTTGGTGGCAGGAGCCTAATAACGATTGATGGTCCACATCGTCAAGAGATTGGACTTTAGACTTTTAGACAAGATAACTATGGCAAACTTTGTTACCGCTGCCGAGGCAGCAAAGCTGATTAAGAGCTACGATAAGGTCTATGTTCAGGGCTCCACAAGTGTGCCCGAGGTGCTCATAGACGCAATGGTGGCCCGCGCCGACGAATTGCGCGGCGTGGAGGTCTACAGCGCCTTTGCTGTGGCCACCCGAGATATCCCCTACGGCACCCCCGAGCTGAAGGAAAGTTTCATTCCCCAGAGTTTCTTTGTGGCCAACAACTACCGCAAAGCCATCGCCAGCGGCTACGGCTCCATCACCCCCTGCTTCCTCGGCGAAGTGCCCGCACTCGTGAGGGAGGGCTATGTGAAGTATGATGTGGCGCTGCTCAACTGCTCCGAGCCCGACGAGAATGGCTATTGCAGCTTCGGCATCTCGGCAGACCTCGCTGTGAGCGCGGCGGAGACTGCCAAAGTTATCATCGCACAGATCAACCCCCGCATCCCCTACACCTATGGCGACGCACTCGTCCACATCGACCGCATCGACGCCGCCGTGAGGGTGGACTGCGAGCCTGTGGCACTCCCCACCGTTGAGCCCAACGAGGAGGAGTGGAAGATTGGTGGCTTCATTGCCGAGCAGATTCCCGACGGAGCAACCCTCCAGATTGGCGTGGGAGGCATTCCCAACGCAGTCCTCGCGGCACTCACCAACCACAAGAACCTCGGCCTCCACACCGAGGCCCTCACCGATGGCGTGGTGCCCCTCATCAATAGCGGTGTCATCAACAACTCCCAGAAGGTCATCGAGCGTGGCAAGACGGTGTGCTGTCTCTCGCTCGGTTCGCGCCGCCTGTATGACTATATGGACTACAACAAAGATCTGCTGGTGAAGGATGTGGCGTGGACCAACGACCCCTTCCGCATCCGCCAGAACCCCAAGGCTATGGCCATCAACTCCGCCATCGAAGTGGACCTCACGGGTCAGGTGTGTGCCGACTCCATTGGCACTCGCATCTTCTCGGGCGTGGGTGGTCAGCACGACTTTATGTATGGTGCGGCTCTGTCGGAGGGAGGCAAGACCTTCATCGCGATGAACTCCATCACCCCCAAGGGAATCTCGAAAATCAAACCCGTGCTCACCGAGGGTGCAGGCGTGGTCACCACCCGCTTCCAGACCCAATTTGTGGTGACCGAGTATGGTGCGGCATTCCTCAAGGGTAAGAACCTGGCCGAGAGGGCCAAAGCTCTGATTAACATTGCCCATCCCTCGGCCCGCGAGGAGCTGGAGAGGGCTGCGTGCGAGAGGTTTGGCTACTCGTTCCTGAGGCTGAAATAGGAGTTGCTATACGACCACAACAACAAAGGGCTGCCCGATGAAGGCAGCCCTTTGTGTATGCATTGAAGAGATGTGAGCCACAATCTCTCTCTCGGCAGCGTCACACGCGATTAGAACTTCACGAGCAGACCGATGCCGGCCACCTCCTGCACCTGAAGGCAGGGATAGGCCGAGCCGTCGGCCTGGGGGATGTGGATGTCGTCGTCGTAGATGGCGTGGAAGTTGAGATTGGCCGAGAGCCACTTGTTGATCTTCAGGTCGAAGCGCATAGTCCAATCGACATCGACGTTTTGGGGCTCATCGAGGAAGTTGGAGAAGAGGTTGAGACGGGTGTAGCCCGAGAGGTCCCCCCAAATCTTACCCTTCATCTCAATCTTCACGTTGCCACCAAATTCGTGGCGTGTGGAGCTATCGGAGAGTCCATAGATGGGTCGGAGAGTCTCCTCGGTCACCACGGTAGCCTTCCAAGTTGCGGGCGAGGCATTGACCGAGAGCCAAGCCTTGGGATTCCACTCCACACCAAGACCGCCACTAAAGTAGGCGGGAGCCATAAAGCCGGAGGTCTGCTTGTAGCCACCCTCGTCGAGCTTCACACCATAGTCGTAGCCGTCTGCAAACTGCGTGTTGAACTTGAGCAAGGCCGAGATATAGAGGTTGTCGTAGACCTTGTGACCATAGGAGGAGGAGAAGTAGATCTTGTCGTTGGTCTTGCGGACGCCGTTGCTCTCGGTGCGGTTGAGACCATAGGCGAGCTCGAGCCTATTCTGCCAAAGTTTCGTATCCTTCTTGTAGTCAACCGAATAGTTGAATTGGACGTCGGCGGCAACGCTGGGGTCACCACCCGCAGCCCAATTGGTGAGGGTCATCTGCGAGCCGGTGATGCCTGCACTACCTGACATTGTCCAAGGGGATTCGGGCTGCTGATCTTGAGCCATCAGCGAGAGAGCCGAAGCAATGGCCAAGAGGGAGAGTAGGAGTTTTTTCATAGCGGGAAAAAATTGTGTGTAGAGTTGATGTTTTGTCGTTGTTGGATTGCTATGGTTGCAAATCGTAGTACAAAATTAACAAAAAATCCACCAATTGCAACTCCTCCCACCACCCCCTCCTCTCCGATTGTGGGAAGATGTGGGGCGCGAGGAGATGGGAGGAGGGAAGATGCGGGGGTGGGAATTTATGTTTCCGATGGAGGTGGGATTTTCTTTTCTCAATAATTATAGGTATTTTTGTGGCAGATTTGGCGTGGGGGTTTCGTCGCTGCCTCCTTCGGGAGGGAGAGGAAAGTCCGAGCAACGCAGAGCGCCGTGCTTTCTAACGGAAAGTTGTCGGTAACGGCAAGGTTAAAGGTAACAGAAAATAACCGCCCGCAAGGGTAAGGGTGAAAAGGCGGGGTAAGAGCCCACCGCCCGTGTGGCAACACATTGGGGACAGTACTACCGACGGGTTGCAAGCTCAAGTATATCGACAGTATGTAGGGTTGCTCGCCCGATGTCGAGGGGTAGAGTGCTTTAGCCTATGCGAGAGCATAGTGCATAGATTAATGACGAAGGCCGTTCCGCCGAGGGAGGGTTGCGCGCAACCGACCCAAGGGGGAGCAAACGGTACAGAACTCGGCTTACACCCCACACCAAATCTTTTTTTCAATTCCAAATGCCACATTCCAAATTGAAAATCAACCCTCTACACATAGACGATTTCGACTACGAGCTGCCCGATGAGAGAATAGCCAAATTCCCTCTGCCCGAGCGCGACCACTCCAAACTGCTCGTCTGGCGCCAGGGAAACATCTCCCAACGCCAATTCTTCAACCTCCCCGAGGAACTCCCCGCAGGCACTCTGCTCATCTTCAACAACACCAAAGTCTTCCGAGCAAGGCTCATTATGCACAAGCCCAGCGGCGCACGTCTGGAGGTCTTTTGCTTGGAGCCCCACGCTCCAGCCGACTACGAAAACGCCTTCTCCGTCAAGGGGGAGTCGCAGTGGCGTTGCTTGGTGGGAGGCCTCAAGAAATGGAAGGAGGGAGCCCTGGTCATCGACTTCGAGATGAATGGAGCCCCCTGCCGACTCGAAGCATTCAGGGGTGAGCAGGTGGGCAAATCGCACGTTGTCACCTTCCGTTGGGACGCCGACGCCACCTTTGGCGAGATTATCGAGGCCCTCGGACGCATACCCATCCCCCCCTATCTCAATCGTGAGAGCCAGGAGATCGACAACACCCGCTATCAGACCGTCTACTCGCGCATCGAAGGCTCCGTAGCAGCCCCCACCGCGGGCCTCCACTTCACCCCACGACTCATCGAGGAGTTGCACCAGAGGGGCATTGGCACCGAGGAGGTGACTCTCCACGTGGGCGCAGGCACCTTCCTCCCCGTCAAAGAGGAGGACGCCACACACCACACTATGCACACCGAGCACTTCATCGTGAGGCTCAGCTCGCTCCGCAACATCATCGGGAGCCTCGGGCGTGTGGTCTCGGTGGGCACCACCAGCACCCGCACCATAGAGTCCATTGCGGCACTCGGATGGAGGGTGATGCAGGGTGGTTCACCAGAGTCGGAGCGCACCGTGGGTCAGTGGGAGATCTACGACATTCCTACGGAGGTCCCCACCTGCGAGTTGCTCAGTGCATTGGCGGAGTGGATGGAGCGCAACGGAGTCGACAACCTCTCGGCCTCGACGCAGATTATGATCACCCCCCACTACCGCTTCCGCATCATCGACGCACTGGTGACCAACTTCCACCAGCCCAAGAGCACCCTGCTGCTGCTCATCTCGGCCATTGTGGGCCAGGAGTGGCGGAACATCTACAGCTATGCTATGGACAACGGCTTCCGCTTCCTCTCCTATGGCGACAGTTCGCTGCTGTGGGTGGATAGAGAATCCAACGACTAACCCTATTACCCCCTCGTCGTAATATGTCACGATTTCTACCAACCTCCGCAAAGGAGGTCGAAGCACTCGGATGGGACTACATCGACGTAATCCTCTTCTCGGGTGACGCCTACATCGACCATCCCTCCTTCGGCATTGCCGTCATCGGCCGCATCCTCGAGTCCGAGGGATACCGTGTGGCCATAGTGCCACAGCCCAACTGGAGAGACGACCTGAGGGATTTCAAGAAGTTGGGGGCACCCCGACTCTTCTTTGGCGTCTCGGCCGGTTCGATGGACTCGATGGTCAACCACTACACCGCCGCCAAACGCCTGCGCCACGACGACGCCTACACCCCCGCAGGAGCAGCCGGCTTCCGACCCGACTACGCCGTGACGACCTACACCCGCATACTCAAAAAACTCTATCCCCACACCCCCGTAATCATCGGTGGCATTGAGGCCTCCCTGCGCCGACTCACCCACTACGACTATTGGAGCGACTCGCTCAAGCCCTCCATCCTCATCGAAAGCGGTGCCGACCTGCTGATGTACGGAATGGGCGACAAGAGCATCATTGAGGTGGCCAAGGCGCTCAAAAATGGCTACAATGCCAAACTCCTCCGCAAACTCCCACAAGTGGGATTTGTGGCAGATAGGGAGTATGTGGAGCGCCTGCCCGAGGAGTCTACCATCCGTATGGCCTCCTACGAGGAGTGCTGCAGGAACAAGAGCGCCTTCGGAGAGAACTTCGTGAAGATGGAGATTGAGAGCAACCGTATGGAGCAGACCAAAACCATCGTGGAAGAGGCCGAGGGAGGCTACGTTGTCATCAACCCTCCCTGCGAGCAGATGACCACCGAGGAGCTCGACCACAGCTTCGACCTCCCCTACACACGTCTCCCCCACCCCCGCTATAAGGACAAACCCATCCCCGCCTATGAGATGATTAAGCACTCGGTCAATATCCACCGCGGTTGCTTCGGCGGCTGCTCGTTCTGCACCATCTCGGCCCACCAGGGCAAGTTTGTCACCTCCCGCAGTGAGCGTAGCATCCTCGCCGAAATAGAGAAAATCAAACTCCTGCCCGACTTCAAGGGCTACCTCTCCGATGTGGGCGGCCCCTCGGCAGATATGTATCGCTTGGGAGGCAAGGACAAGGAGCTGTGTAGGCGTTGTGTGAGACCCACCTGCCTCACTCCTCGCGTGTGTCCCAATCTCAACCGCGACTTGGAGCCTCTGCTTGCTCTCTACCGCAAGGTGCGCGAGGTGAAAGGAATCAAGAGGGCTTTCATCGGCAGTGGCATACGCTACGACATCCCCAACGACGGCGGGCGCTATATGAAGGAGGTAATCCTCCACCACACCTCGGGCCGACTCAAAGTGGCTCCCGAGCACACCGAGGCCCACGTTCTGAAGATTATGCGCAAGCCCCCCTTCGAGGAGTTCGAGGCTCTCTATGCCTTCTTCCAGAAGGTGTGCAAGGAGAATGGGCTCAAATATCAGCTCATCCCCTATTTCATCTCCTCCCATCCGGGATGCACGGAGGAGGATATGAGGCGCCTCTCCACCAAGGTGCGAGCCCTACGACTGATGACCGACCAGGTGCAGGACCTCACCCCCACCCCAATGACCCTCTCCTCCGTGATGTTCTACACCGGCGAGGACCCCTACACAGGCAACAAGGTCTTTGTGGCCAAGGGCAAAGAGGAGAAGATGAAGCAGAAAAGCTATTTCTTCGAGGGTAGGAGAAGCGAAAACCGCTCGCCGCGAGTGGAAAACCGCGACAAAAAGATGGAAAACCGAGGTAAAAATAGTACCTTTGGGCAGAAGAAAAAACGATATTAGCAGACAGCACAGACCACTATGGCATACGATAGCAACCGATATAAGGGCAAGAAAAACGAAGAGACCTTCAAGACTGTGACCGAAATTCAGGGTCGCGTGTTGCCCCACGCACTCGACTTGGAGGAGGCCGTGCTCGGCGCACTTATGCTCGAGAAGGATGGAATCATCACCGTGCAGGAGTATCTCTCGCCCGAGGCCTTCTACAGCGAGATCCACCGCATCATCTACAACGCCATCGAGACCCTCTCCAAGGAGCTCAAACCCATCGACCTGCTCACCGTGACCGAAAAACTCAAGCAGGAGGGACAACTCAAAGCCATCGGTGGCGCACAATTCCTGGCACGACTCACCCAGCGAGTGGCGTCGGCAGCCAACCTCGAATACCACGCCACCATCGTGGCACAGAAATATGTCCAACGCGAACTTATCCGAGCCTCGGATGAGATTCTCCAGCGCTCCTTCGATGAGTCGAAAGACCTCTCCGAGTTGCTCAACTATGCCGAGCAGGAGATCTTCAAGGTGGCCGAGGGCCACATCTCCAAGGAGGTGCAGTCGTCGCGCAACATCGTGGCAGAGACAATGAAACTCATTGAGGAGGCTACCAAAAAGGGAGGCAAACTCAATGGCGTGCCCACCGGCTTCCGCGAGCTCGACAAACTCACCCTCGGTTGGCAACCCTCCGATATGATCATCATCGCAGCACGTCCTTCGATGGGTAAGACTGCTTTTGTGCTCTCTATGGCCCGCAACATTGCCGTAATGGAGCAGAAGGCTGTGGCGTTCTTCTCGCTCGAGATGAGCGCAACGCAGTTGATGATGCGTCTGCTTGTGGCCGAGGCCCAACTCAACTCCATCGACGTGCGTAGCGGTAAGCTCACCCCCGCACAGTGGAACCACCTCGAGCAGTCGGCCAAACCCCTCGCCGACGCCCCTCTCTACATCGACGACACCCCCGCACTACCCGTAACGGAATTTCGTTCGAAGGTGCGTAAGCTCAAGGCACAGCACAACATCGAACTCGTAATCATCGACTACCTCCAGCTGATGACCGGCCCGCAGGATACGCGCGGCAACCGCGAGCAGGAGGTGGCCTACATATCGCGCACCCTCAAGGCTATCGCCAAGGAGCTCAATGTGCCCATCATCGCCCTCTCGCAGCTCAACCGCTCGGCAGAGGCACAGGGCGGCACCAAGCGTCCACAACTCTCCAACCTCCGAGAGAGTGGCGCCATTGAGCAGGATGCCGACATTGTGGCATTCATCCACCGTCCCGAGTACTATGGTCTCACCCAGCTCGAGGATGGCACCTCCACCAAAAACCTCGCCGAGTTGATTGTGGCCAAGCACCGTAATGGTGCCACCGACACCGTCAAGCTCAAGTTCATCAACGAGTTTGCACAGTTCTCCGACTACGACGAGCTGAGCAATGCCGTTCAGGGTGGCGGCTTCTCGGGCGACAGAGAGTTCAGCAGCTCACTCGACGGCGACTTTGGAGGCGCAGCAGGCGGATTTGGAGGTGGTGGCGACGACTTCGTCATTCCACCCTCGCCCTCGGCACCCGACGGTTCGAAGTCGCGCGGCTCATCGATGTCCACCTACGAAGAGTCGCCCTTCTAAACGACTCGCAGCAATAGACAGGAGCAAAACAGCACCAACTCACACACCCAAGCAGAGTAGACACACCGACATATACGCACAACACGACTATGGCATTTACAAGAGTATACAGCAGCACCCTTGTGGGCATCAATGCACTGAAAGTGGAGGTGGAGGTCAACGTCACCCCCGGCTTGGGTATGTTCCTCGTAGGTCTGCCCGACAGCGCCGTGAAGGAGAGTCAGGAGAGGGTGCGCTCCGCATTTGAGAATAGCGGACTCCGTATGGTGGGTAAGAAGGTCGTTGTGAACCTCGCACCCGCCGACCTCAAAAAAGAGGGCTCGGCACTCGACCTCCCCATAGCCATTGCCATTCTGGCCGCCACCGAGCAGGTGGAGAACGAGGGGCTGGAGAGGTGGATTATTGCAGGAGAATTGTCGCTCGACGGCTCCGTAAAACCCATCCGAGGCGCACTCCCAATGGCCATTGAGGCCGCACAAAGCGGATTCCGAGGAGTCATCCTCCCACGGGAAAATGCAGAGGAGGCCGCTGTGGTGGAGAGTCTCGAGGTGATAGGCGTGGGCAATCTCCGCGAGGCTGTGGATTTTCTCTCCGGCACAAGGCCCATAGCCCCCACAAAGGTGGAGGTGAGGGAGCTCTTCGAGGAGAGAGCCAACCGATATGCGGAGGATTTTGCCGACGTGAAGGGTCAGGAGTATGTCAAACGCGCCCTTGAGGTAGCCGCAGCAGGAGGTCACAACATAGTGATGATAGGAGCACCCGGCTCGGGCAAGACAATGCTTGCACGACGTATGCCCACAATTATGCCCCCTCTGTCGCTCGAGGAGGCTCTGGAGACCACCAAGATACACTCTGTGGCTGGCAAACTCGGCAGCGAAAAGGGACTCCTCTCGCGCCGACCTTTCCGCAGTCCCCACCACCTCGCCTCGGCAGTGGCTATGGTGGGTGGCGGCAGCAACCCCCAGCCCGGAGAGATTTCTCTCGCACACAACGGCATCCTCTTCCTCGACGAGCTCCCCGAATTTGGCCGTTCCATACTCGAAGTTATGCGTCAACCTCTCGAGGATAAGGTGGTGACCGTGGCCAGGGCCAAATACTCGGTAGCCTATCCCGCCAACTTTATGCTCGTGGCATCGATGAACCCCTGCCCCTGCGGCTACTACAACCACCCCACCAAGGAGTGCAACTGCTCGCGCCACGCCGTGGAGAGATATATCAACAAAATCTCCGGCCCCCTGATGGACCGCATAGATATCCAGATTGAAGTCACCCCCGTGGAGTATGCACAGATGAACGAGAGTGCACCCGCGGAGCCAAGTAGCACAATCCGCGAGAGGGTGATAGCAGCAAGGGAGATTCAGCGCCAACGTTTCGAGGGCATCGAAGGAGTATTCACCAACGCAATGATGAACAGCTCTATGTTGGCAGAGTTCTGCCCACTCGATGAGGGTTGTCGCACCCTGCTGGGAAGGGCTATGGAGCGTCTCTCGCTCTCGGCCCGCGCCTACAACCGCATAGTGAAGGTGGCACGCACCATCGCCGACCTCGACCAAAGCGAGCATATCACCTCCGCCCACATTGCCGAGGCCATTGGCTACCGCAACCTCGATAGGGAGAATTGGGGCAATAGGGAGAGTTGAGAGAGATTTGTGGGGAAGGACACCCCGCCCAGAGCAGACAAACAAGAGTATAACACACAGCAAAAGATAGAAACAATGGCAAACTTCAAGGAAGACCTCGCCAAAGTCGAAGCCTTCATCTTCGACATCGACGGTGTATTCACCGACGGCTCCATCACCCCCATACCCACCCCTGACGGCTCCATCGACATTGTTCGCACCTACTATGCCCAGGATGGCTACGCTGTCAACTATGCCCATCGCAACGGCTACAAAATCTTCATCATCAGTGGAGGCCACGGCGCCACCCTCCGTCGCCGTTTCGAGAGCCTCGGGGCTACCGAGGTCCACCTCGAGGTGGTCAATAAGATAGGTTGCCTGCGCGATGTCATCGCGCGCCACGGACTCAACGCCGAGAATGTGGTGTATATGGGCGACGACATCCCCGACTTGGAGTGTATGAGAGAGGTGGGCCTGCCCGTAGCTCCTGCCAATGCAGCGTGGGAGTGTGTGGATGCTGCCCGCTACGTTTCGGAGTTCTGCGGAGGTCGCGGCTGCGTGCGCGACGTCATTGAGCAAGTACTCCGCGCCCACGGCAAATGGGCTCTCAACTCGGAGGGAGTATCGTTCAACCACAAATAGAAGAGTATACCTATTATATTATAGAAGGCCCCCGTATAACAAAAAGCCCTGCTCGTTTGCGAGCAGGGCTTTTTGTGTTGCTCCCACGGCACACCACCTATATAGAGGGACTGATGACAACCGAAAGAGCAACCCACGGTTGCACAACTCAAGTGAGGAGCCCGCTATCCGATGTGCAGTGCAAAATTTGCCTGCACCCACTGAAAAGTAAAATTGCATTTCACGGAGGGATTTCAAGGCGCACAAGCAAATCCCCGCATCCGCGGGGATTATAACATCTACATTCCCCCTAAATCCCCCTTTGGGAAAGGGGGACTTGGTCAAGCTATCGCTTGATAATCACTCTACCACAACCCAAAGGTCGTCAAACATCAGCTTCGGGAGCGGTAAAAAGTGCAGAGAGCAGAGCAAATTTTGCGCTAAACAAGGTAGCGGGCCCGCAGCTTACTGAACGTAAGTGAGGAGCCCGCTATCCGATGTGCAGTGCAAAATTTACCCGCACCCACTGAAAAGTAAAATTGTATTTCACGGAGGGATTTCAAGGCGCACAAGAAAATCCCCTCCGCAGTTTACTAAACGCAATAGATAAAAGCCGTAGAACGGAGGGATTTTTGTGCAAAACGAGAGGGCGACCTCCGCAGTTTGCTTGACGCAAATGAGGAAGGTCGCCACTCGAAGTGCGGTGCAAAAAGCACCCGTTATACGACTTTTAGCCGAGGAAGCAGAGCAAAATACCCGCCGCTACCGCCGAGCCAACTACGCCCGATACATTGGGACCCATAGCGTGCATAAGGAGGTAGTTGGAAGGATTGGCCTTCAGACCCTCGCTCTGCGATACGCGTGCAGCCATAGGCACTGCCGACACACCTGCCGAACCAATCAGAGGATTGATCTTCTTACCCTCGGGCAAGAATACGTTCATCAGTTTTGCCAACAGAACACCACCTGCAGTACCACACGAGAAGGCAACAATACCAAGTGCCAAAATACCCAGGGTCTTCCAATCCAAGAAGGCCTCCGCAGTAGCAGTAGCACCCACGGTGATGCCGAGGAAGATAACCACAATGTTCATCAACTCGTTCTGAACGGTCTTTGCCAGACGGTCCACAACGCCACACTCCTTCATCAAGTTACCGAGCATCAAGCAACCAATCAGAGGTGCTGCGCTGGGCAGAATGAGGGCAATGATGATGGTGATGACAATGGGGAAGATAATCTTCTCGGTCTTGGATACCTGACGCAGGGTGGTCATCTTAATCTGACGCTCCTTCTCGGTGGTGAGAGCCCTCATAATGGGGGGCTGAATCACAGGCACAAGTGCCATATAGGAGTAGGCAGCGATAGCGATGGGACCCAACAACTGGGGAGCCAACTTGGAGGTGAGGTAGATGGAGGTAGGACCATCGGCACCACCAATGATACCAATCGAAGCAGCCTCCTCAATGGTGAAGATGCCCATTGCACACGCACCTACGAAGGTGAGGAAGATACCAATCTGTGCAGCGGCACCCATCAGGAAGCTCTTGGGGTTTGCAATCAGAGGACCAAAGTCGGTCATAGCACCCACGCCCACAAAAATTAAGCAGGGGTAGATGCCGAGTTTAACTCCAAGGTAGAGGTAGTCCAAAAGACCTGCGTGGCCTGTGGAGAGCTCTGCCCAATCGATCTGACCACCCGAGAAGATCTCTGCGTGGAACATACCCGCACCGGGAAGGTTCGTGAGCAACATACCAAAAGCGATAGGAAGCAGCAACATAGGCTCATACTGCTTCTTGATGGCGAGGTAGAGAAGGAAGCAAGCGAGTGCAATCATCACCAAGCACTTCCAACCACCAGCCTCGAGGAACATCTGATAGATGCCCGACGACTGGAGGAACTCGCCAACACCGCCAACATTTGAGGTGAGTAATGTAATCATAATCTAATCTCTCTTTTAGTATTAGCCAAGAATAATCAGAGGCTCACCCTCCTGAACGTTAGCACCTTTGCTCACGCAAATCTCCTTAACGACACCAGCACGGTCGGCAGTGATGTTGTTCTCCATCTTCATAGCCTCGAGAACAGCAACGTTCTGACCAACGGTCACATTGTCACCAACATTAACATTGATGGCCAAAACAGTACCGGGCAGGGGCGAGGTAATCTTCGCACCACCCGCTGCGGCTGCCTTGGGAGCTGCGGCTGCTGCAGGAGCAGGAGCTGCGGTGGGAGCAGCAGCGTTGTAGGTTGCTTTCGACACCTGGGGTTTGCTGGTAGGCATAGGTTTCACACCCTCTACCTCTACGATATACTCATTGCCATTAACGATTACGCGTGCAGTCTTCGAGGTGTGATCGAGTTTGTCGAGCTGCACTTTATACTCGTTGTCGTTGATTTTCAAGTTATAGTTTTTCATCTTTTTTCTCTTGTATCTAACTGTTGATTATTTGCGTTCGGGAAGACGGGTAAGACCGTGAATCTTCGAGTTCCAAGGCGAGTAGGCTCGCTTGATGGTCTGGATGGTGAGCACCTCCGACTCGCGGTCGTGTTCCTCACCTGCAGCCAAGCGGATAGCCATAGCGATAGCAGCAACAATCTCGGGGGTTACCATCTCGGGGAGAGCCACCTCGGAGGGAGCCGCAACGCCTTTCTCTGCACTCTTCTTGGCAACTTTCTGCTTGTGGTTGGCTGCGAATGCTACACCAAAGAGTTTGATGACACCAATCAGCAGCACCAGCGTCAGAACCACCACCGAAAAGCCGAGAAGTGTTATGCGCAAAGCCTCGGACCAATTAATAGCAATATTTTCCATAATACTCGTTTTTAGCGTTTTAGACTACAAAGGAATGTTGCCGTGTTTCTTCGCGGGGTTCACGAGGCGCTTGGTAGCCAAGCTCTGGAGAGCCCTGATAACGCGGAAACGGGTGTTGCGAGGCTCGATAACGTCGTCGATGTAGCCATAGCGAGCAGCGCGGTAGGGGTTGGAGAACTTGTCTTTGTACTCCTGCTCCTTCTCGGCGATGAGGGCAGCGCGAGCCTCGGGAGTCTCGGCAGCCTTGATCTCCTTAGCGCAAAGTACCTCAACAGCACCACTTGCACCCATAACTGCAATCTCAGCGCAGGGCCAAGCGTAGTTGATGTCGCCGCGGATGTGCTTCGAGCTCATCACGATGTAGGCACCACCGTAGGCCTTACGCAGGGTAACGGTAACCTTAGCAACGGTAGCCTCGCAGTATGCGTAGAGCAGTTTTGCACCGTGGTCGATAACGCCACCATACTCCTGACCGGTACCGGGCAAGAAGCCGGGAACGTCAACGAAGGTAACGATGGGAATGTTGAATGCGTCGCAGAAGCGAACGAACCTTGCAGCCTTGCACGAAGCCTTGATGTCGAGCACACCTGCCATAAACTTGGGCTGGTTGGCAATGATACCCACGCTCTGGCCATTGAACCTTGCAAAACCGGTGATGATGT
>JAFPBB010000022.1 GCA_017390585.1 Tidjanibacter sp.
GGAGGATGTAAGACCTTTTCTCCGCAAAAGGGAGGTTTGCAAGGGCCCTTCTGGGATTGGCTACTCGGCGTCTGCGCCGCCGAGCGTAACGCCCATCCCCTTCCGCTCGCCGCGGGTGGGGGCTTCAATGTGTTGAGCGGAGTTGAAAACTTAAAGCCCCTCCTTTCGCAAGGAGGGGTTTGGGGAGGATGTAAGACCTTTTCTCCGCAAAAGGGAGGTTTGCAAGGGCCCTTCTGGGATTGGCTACTCGGCGTCTGCGCCGCCGAGCTTAACACCCATCCCCTTCCGCTTGCCGCGGGGGCCCTTGCAAACTGACAAAATTGCTCATTGGCTCCTGCGGAGCCTACTATTTGCATTTATCCCTCGGCTTTCAAGCGAGCTTGAGCCGAGGGATAAACACAAAAAAAGGCTTCGATAACATCGAAGCCTTACGAGCAATTTTGCCCTTTTGCGGAGAAAGGGGGATTCGAACCCCCGGTACAGTAATCCCGTACGACAGTTTAGCAAACTGTTGGTTTAAGCCACTCACCCATCTCTCCGTGCTTGACTTAAAAGCAGGGCAAAGATAAGCAGTTTTTGGTTAACTGCAAACCTTTTGGCCAAAAAAAATTGTTACCACGGATTTTTATTTCCCAATGCCCATCAAAAGTGTGGTTGATGTTGGATAGATTGTACATTTTGGTGTAGAATTTGAACTAATTTTCTTGCCTACTGTGTGACATTATAAATATTTTTATTAACTTTGCGTATCATAACATCAGCTTCGGGAGGACTTTGGCCTGGCGAAAGTTGAGTATGAGGCAGATTTTTATTAAGTGTTTAACATAAAAAACCAATTTGAAAATGAAAAAACTTGCACTTTTGGTTCTCTCGCTTGTAGCGGCTGTAACCGTTTCGAACGCACAGGTTTGCGCTCTCAAATCCAATGCACTCACCATCGCAGTAGGTTCTGTTAACCTTGGCGCAGAGTTCTCCGTAGCTCCCCAGTGGACCGTTGACGTTTCGGGTACTGCAGTGATCGCTAACCCCTGGAAGAACCTCAAGGTGAATGGTTGGGATGCCGTTCTCGAGGGTCGCTACTACTTCTGCCGCGCTTTCAATGGTCACCACGTTGGTGGTTTCGTTCAGGCAGCTCGCTATGGTGAGACCGACTTCCCCAATGGCGACAAGAGCATCAACGATAAGGTTCTCGGCCTCGGTGTTTCCTATGGTTACTACCTCAAACTCAACACCTTCTGGGGTCTCGACCTCAATGCAGGTGCTGGTGTCGGCTACGAGTTGGAGAACAACAATGGTCTCCGCTTCCTCCCCCGCCTCCAGGCTTCCTTCAGCTACAAGTTCTAAGCCTTTGGCGAGAGTATCTCGCGGGTGAATCATCACCACAGTTATTGGGCGACACTTCCTCCTACGGATAGTAGGTAGGGGTGTCGCTTTTTTTTATTAAATATAGGTGGGGTGACGGGGTTTCGTATTTCGAGTTTTTTCACTAATTTTGTAGATTGGTAATTGTAGGACTAATGGCGAACTATGGATAGGAATGCTCCAATAGGAATTTTTGACTCCGGAATGGGCGGATTGTCGGTGTGGCGCGAGGTGCATCGACTGCTGCCCAATGAGTCTATTGTCTACCTTGCCGATGGCAAGAACTGCCCCTATGGAGACAAGGATCCCGCGGAAATAGAGGCGCTTACGGACGCGGCTGTGCAGCAGTTGATGCGCCGCGGAGTGAAGCTCATCGTCATTGCTTGCAACACCGCCACGGCTGTTGCCATCGACTCTCTGCGTGGGCGCTACCCAATTGAATTTGTGGGGTTGGAGCCCGCTGTGAAACCCGCAGCATTGTCCACTCGGAGTGGCACCATCGCCATTCTTGCCACGCGCGCATCGCTGGAGGGTGGACTCTTCAAGGCCACCGCAGCCAAGTATAGCGACAAGGTGAGAATCCTCTCTGCCGCGGGCGAGGGCTTTGTGGAGGCTGTGGAGCAGGGACGGGAGAGTGAGCCCGAGACTTTGGAGCTGGTGCGTGCCTCGTTGGAGCCTATGTTGGCCGAGGGAGCAGACAGGGTGGTGCTGGGTTGCACCCACTATCCGTTTCTGCTGGAGGCTATGCAGAGGGTTGCAGGGGAGCGCGATGTGGAGTTCATCGACCCCTCGCAGGCTGTGGCTCGCAGGGTGGAGTGGCTGCTCGAGCGCGACAACTTGAGGGCGGACCGTGTGGGTGTGGGTGAGTGTGAATTTGTGACCTTTGCCGACGACGATTACCTCCGCCGCATCCGCCAGAAGGCAGGTGTGGAGAGATAAGAATGAAGATGTAGGACGTTAGAATTGAGAGATATATGGCTACGAAAAAAGATATGAAACCCACAACGAAAACGCCAACCAAAGGGGTGAGCAGCAGCTCGCGCCGAGTGGGCGACGAGAAGGGGGAGCGGAGCGCCCAGAAAAGAGGGGCTGCTTCGGAGAAGAGCAGGCCCGGGAGGGGACTCTTTTGGCGCATCAACCTGACCGAGAGTCAGCGTTGGGTGATCTGCTTTTTCCTCTTTTTTGTCTCCGCATTTGTGACCCTTTCGGTGGTCTCCCACTACTTCACCTGGAGTGTCGACCAGATGGGTGAGGGGGTGAGCAATAGTGGCGGTAGCTGGGGACTTGCTGTTGCCCGCATCTTTGTGGGCGATTGGTTTGGCGTGGCTGCCCTGTGCATCCCTGCTGCGGGCTTTGTGCTTGCCTATGTGGCTGTTAGTGGTCGTGTGGGAGTGCTCGGCAGGGTGGTGAAGATTCTGCTCTCGGCGATGATTGTGGGCAGTGTGTCGTTGGGCTTCATTTTTGGTGCCAACGGTACGTTTGGCTCGGGCTTGGGTGGTAAGATGGGCATCGATATTGCCGTGTGGCTGGCGGGTCACATTGGCCGCTCGGGCGTGGGCTTGTTGCTCTTTATGTGTTGGATTCTGCTGGCACTCTATATCAATAGCACCCGCACCATCGAGGCTATGAATCTCCTTGCCCGCAAGACGGCATCCATATTCCGCCGCCGTGGGGAAGAGCAGGGAAGCGAGGGCGTGGATGAGTATGCCGAGGCCGACGCTGTTCTGCCTGCCGAGGAGGAGTATGTACCTGAGGCTGTGGCGGTTGCACCTGTGAGGGCGGAGGCTGCAGAGGAGGTGCTCTTTGAGGAGTTCGAGCGCGAGGAGCCGTTCAATGAGACGGAGGATGAGCCTGCCGACCCTGCGAGGGTGGATAGCGACCTCGAGATAATAGTGCCCCAGGAGGAGGATGTGCTCACCGAGATAGACGTACAAAGGGAGGATGAAGAGCCCGAAACCGCCGCGCAAGATGCTGCTCAAGAGAGTGTTGCGCCCAAGAGTAAGACCGACGAACTCTTCACCGAGATTGACGAGGATGGTCTGCTTGCGGAGATAGAGCAGGGCGAAGCGCAGACAGCAGTGGCGACAACTACTGCGGCTGCAGCAGCTATGACTGTGGCCACCCAACTTGGCGACGAATTTGAGATTGTCGACACCGAGATAGTGGGTATGGAGGGGCTTCCTGCCACCACCAAACATCCTGCTACGCCCCAAGAGTCATCTGCCTCCGCAGTCGACGGAAAACTCGGCACGGGAGGCGTGGTGGAGACCGACGAGTTTGGCGAGGTGCAGGTGGTGCGCGACGAGCACTCCGATGAGGAGGCGGGCCGCGTGGTGAACCTCTACGACCCTACCAAAGAGCTCTCCCGATTCAAACACCCCCCTCTCGAAATCCTCGAGCGCCACGACGCCGACGGCGTGCAGTATTCGGTGGAGGAGATCAACGAGAATAAGAATCTCATCAAGCAGACCCTCGACTCCTTTGGGGTGAAGATCCGAAAGATTACGGCCACCATTGGCCCGACGGTGACCCTCTATGAGATTGAACCCGAGATGGGTGTGAAGGTGGCTCGCATCAAGAGTCTCGAGAACGACATCGCTATCTCGCTCAAGGCCCAGAGCATACGTCTGATTATCCCTATGCCCGGCAGGGGTACCATCGGCATTGAGATTCCCAACCGCACGCGATGCACCGTCTCGATGTACTCGGTGCTGAGGAGCAAGAAGTTCCAGGAGAGCAAGTATGCACTCCCCGTTGTTATTGGCAAGACCATCCAAAACGAGACCTTCGTGTTCGATCTGGCCGATATGCCACATATGATTGTGGCGGGTGCCACGGGTCAGGGTAAGTCGGTGGGACTCAACGCCATAATTGCGTCGCTCATCTACAAGCGCCACCCCGCCGAGCTGAAGTTCGTGATGGTCGACCCCAAGAAGGTGGAGCTCTCGCTCTACTCCAAACTCGAAAACCACTACTTGGCCAAAATGGAGAGCGAGGAGGAGGCTATCCTCACCGACACACAAAAGGTGGTCTACACGCTCAACTCTCTCTGCATCGAGATGGAGGAGCGCTACAAACTGCTGCGAGCGGCGGGTGTGAAGCGCATTGACGCCTACAACCGCAAGTTCCTCGAGCGCAAACTCCACCCCAAGTTTGGTCATCGATTCCTGCCCTATCTGGTGGTGATTATCGACGAGTTTGCCGATATGATTATGACGGCAGGCAAGGAGGTTGAGACCCCCATCCAGCGCCTCGGTCAGCTCGCGCGAGCCATCGGTATCCACCTGATTATCGCCACCCAGCGACCCGATGCGAAGGTCATCACGGGACTCATCAGTGCCAACTGCCCTGCGCGAATCGGCTTCAAGGTCTCCAACAGCATCAACTCGCGCATCATCCTCGGTGAGCCTGGTGCGGAGAAACTCGTCGGCAAGGGCGATATGCTCATCCAAATCAATGGCGAGATGACCCGACTCCAGTGTGCCTTCATCGACACCCCCGAGATTGAGCGCATCACCGACTTCATCTCCAAGCAGCAGGGCTACACCTCCGCCTACCTCCTGCCCGACTATGTGCCCGAGGAGGGCGAGAAGGAGGAGAGGGAGGATATCGGCGAGTTGGACCCCCGCTTTGAGGAGATTGCGCGCTTTGTGGTGGCGGGTCAGCAGGGCTCCACGTCGTTCATACAGCGCAAGTATCGCATTGGCTACAACCGTGCGGGCCGCATTATGGACCAACTCGAGGCCTATGGCATTGTGGGACGCAGCGAGGGCGGCCGCCCGAGAGAGGTGCTCATCTCCGATACCGCCACGCTCGAGAAGAAACTCAACGATATTTTCATCGACAACCTCCAATGATTGTTGCTCAGTAAGCATCGGACTATGAAGAGATTATGCTTGATGTGGCTTGCGGCCCTGTGGTGCGGCAGCCTCTTGGGACAGAGCGGTGGCGACGTGCTCCGCGGAGTGGGCGAAAAGGTTGCCCAAATGGGCACCTACGCCATTGAGTTCACCCTGAAGGCAGAGGGAATTGCACCCTCGTCGGGAGAGTGTGTGGTCACCAGGGAGGGGCTCTATAGGATTGAGCTCGATGGAATGATTCAGGGGTTCGACGGCGAGAGCGTGTGGGTGGTGAATCCCGCTGCAGAGGAGATCACTCTCGATGCTCCCAATCTGCAGAGTCGTTCGCTCTTCGACAATCCTGCCAAGGCATTTGAGTTTGCCGAGGAGCTGTTTGAGGTCGAAAAGGTGGCCCACGAGGCGGCAATGATACACCTCTACCTTGTGCCCAAAGAGGGAGTTCTCGACGGCGTGGATAGAGTCCATCTGGTGGTGGACGAGGCGACCTCGCTTCCTGCATCTCTGGGCTATGAAATTGGAGGGGCCACACTCTATGTTGTTGTGGAGAGAATGGAGGCTTGCGCTGCTGTGCCGAACCGCTTTGAGCTCCCAATAAGGGAGTATCCCGACTTTGAGATTATAGATTTCAGATAGCGCCCATCGACTTCGGACGGGGCGAAGAGAAAACAGCACCACCGCGCAGAGTGCGCGGTGGTGCTGTTTTGTGACGGAGGGTGTGGGTTGCTTGCCCGCAACGACTCCCTATCTGCGATGGCTATTTGCTTGCAACGACTACCACGGGGTAGGTGCTGCTGTAGTGCTTGTAGATGCCCACTTGGCGGAATGCTTTACCCGAGGGGAGGGGAATCTGCTGGGCGTCGTAGAAATAGTCGTTCTCGCCTCCGATGATCACCACGTCAGTAGAGCTCCTATGATAGTAGCCATATTCGTATTCCAACTTGTGGGCAATGGCAATATTGTGTTCGATGGTCCTGTATATCTCAATTCTGTTGATGTCGAGCGCCTCGGCCATCTGGTCGAAAATGGTCAAACCCTCTATCTTGGGGATAACTATGCTCTCGGTCTCGGAGAGTTGGATGACGTGGGTGCTTTGTGGTTTGGGGGTGGACGTTGGTTTGAAGATCTTTTTGAAGGCCTTTTTGAGGGAGGGCTTTTCGGTGGCGGCCTCCTCGGTGGCGGTCTCCTCGGTGGCATCGGTCTCTTGGGCGGCTGTTTCCTCGGTGGGGGAGCCTTCGTGGCTGGATGAGGAGGGACGGTTGTTGTTGAAGTTGAGAGCGATTGCGACGCCGACAATAATGCCGATGATGAAGCAGAGTAGGTTTTTCATAGTCTTATTCTTTGGATGTGGGCGGTTGTCGACCCAATGCAAAGTTAATCTTTTTTTGTCCTAATTCCAATTTGGTGCGGAGAAATTATCTGCAAGGTGGTGTTGTGACGATTTTTTCACCCCTCTGGGGTGATAATTCAAAAAATATCGCTATCTTTACGCGATTAAATACGCCGAAAAGAAACCAAACAAAATATTATGTCCGAAATCGAGAACATAGATCAGAACGAAGAACTCCAGAAACAGGAGAGAATCATCAGAATCAATATTGAGGAGCAGATGAAGAGTGCCTACATCGACTATTCGATGTCGGTGATTGTTTCGCGTGCTCTGCCCGATGCAAGGGATGGTATGAAACCCGTACACCGCCGTATCCTCTACGGTATGAGCCACGAGCTGGGTCTCTACTCCCACAAGCCTACCCGTAAGAGTGCCCGTATCGTGGGTGATGTTATGGGTAAGTTCCACCCCCACGGCGATAGCTCCATCTACGACGCAATGTGTCGTATGGCGCAGCCTTGGAGTATGCGCTATCCTCTTGTGGATGGTCAGGGTAACTTCGGCTCTATGGATGGCGACTCTCCTGCGGCTATGCGTTATACGGAGGCTCGAATGAGGAAAATCACCGACGAGGTGATGGCCGACATCGAGAAGGATACCGTGGACTTCACCAACAACTTCGACGATACGGAGTTGGAGCCCACCGTACTCCCCACCCGAATCCCTCTGCTGATGGTCAATGGCTCCAACGGTATCGCTGTGGGTATGGCCACCAATATGGCACCCCACAACCTCTCGGAGTGCTGCGACGCCATCTGTGCCTACATCGACAACCCCGATATGGAGCCCGCCGAGATGTGCAACTACGTCAAGGGCCCCGACTTCCCCACAGGTGCCATCATCTATGGCTACGAGGGTGTGCGTGAGGCTATTGAGACTGGTCGTGGCCGCGTGGTTATGAGGGCCAAAACAGAGATTGAGTACACCAAGAGTGGTCGCGAGTGCATCGTCATCACCGAGGTGCCCTATATGGTCAACAAGGCCGAGATGGTGCAGAAGATTGCCCAGCTCGTGAACGAGAAGAAGATTGAGGGAATCTCCTACATCAACGACGAGAGTAACAAGGAGGGCGTGAGGGTGGTTATCATCCTCAAGCAGGATGCCGTGTCGAGCGTGGTGCTCCAGCACCTCTACAAAAACACCCCCTTGCAGAGCTCCTTTAGCGTGAACAATATTGCACTCGTGGGTGGTCGCCCCGTGTTGCTCAACTTCAAGGATATGGTCAAGGCCTTCGTGGAGCACCGCCACGAGGTGGTGGTCCGCAGGACCAAACACGATCTGGCCGCAGCCGAGGCCAGGGCCCACATTGTCAAGGGCTTGCTCATTGCTCAGGACAACATCGACGAGATTATCCGCATCATTCGCGGCTCGCAGACTCCCGACGAGGCTAAGAGTGCAATGATTGCCCGCTTCGACCTCTCCGAGCTGCAGGCACAGGCCATCGTGGATATGAGGCTCAGGGCTCTGACGGGCTTGGAGCGCGGTAAGCTGGAGGCCGAGTTGCAGGAGCTCACTGCACAGATTGAGTACTTCAACAATGTGCTCGCCGACGTGGCTCTGCAGTTGCAGATTGTCAAGGACGAGACCATTGAGATCAAAGAGAAGTATGGCGACGAGCGCCGCACCGAGATTGTGATGAGCGCAGGCGAGTTCAACCCCGAGGATTTCTATGCCGACGATGAGCAGGTGATCACCATCTCGCATATGGGCTACATCAAGCGCACTCCTCTGGCGGAGTACCGTTCGCAGCACCGTGGCGGCATCGGCGTGAAGGGTAGCGCAACCAGGGATGAGGACTTCATCGAGCACATCTATGTGACCACTATGCACAACACAATGCTCTTCTTCACCGAGAAGGGTCGTTGCTTCTGGCTGAAAGTCTACGAGATTCCCGAGGGCACAAGGTCGTCGAAGGGTAGGGCTATTCAGAATGTCATCCAGATTGAGCCCGACGATAAGGTGAGAGCCTATATCAACATCCGCCACTTGGAGGATAAGGATTTCGTGGAGAACCACTATATCGTGATGTGTACCCAGCAGGGTGTGGTGAAGAAAACCCTCTTGGAGGAGTACTCGAGGCCTCGCCGCAACGGCGTGAATGCCATCAACATCCGCGAGGACGACCAGCTGGTGGATGTGACCCTGACCAATGGTAAGTCCGAGATTCTCATCGGCACCTACGAGGGCAAGGCAATCCGCTTCAATGAGTCTACAGTGAGGGCAATCGGACGTATCGGCACAGGTGTGCGTGGCGTGGAGATTGAGGAGGGCAACCGCGTTGTGGGTATGGCCTGCGTGGAGCCCGGCGACGGCAAGGACATCCTTGTGCTGAGCGAGAAAGGCTATGGCAAACGCACCGAGTTGGACGACTATCGCGTCACCAATAGGGGCGGCAAGGGCGTGAAGACCATCCAGGTGACCGAGAAGACCGGTAACCTCGTGGCACTCAAGGCTGTGTGCGATGAGAACGACCTTATGATTATCAACCGCAGTGGCACCACCATTCGCACTTCGGTGGCCGACATCCGCGTGGCGGGTAGGGCAACCCAGGGCGTGAGAATCATCAATCTCCGCGAGGGCGACTCGATTGCCTCGGTGGTGGCAGTCCCTAAGGAGGAAGAGGACGTCGAATTGGCAGTTGCAGCAGTTGAGGCTGCCGAGAGTGACGCAAAGGATGCCGAGGTTGTGGTTGCACCCGAGGCTGAAACCCCCTCCCAGGAGTAGCATCAAAGGAAGATTGAAAATATTGTAGAAGCCGTTGAGGCGTAGTTGCAGTTGCTACCCAAACAGAAGATACCCGAAATAATAGGCAACAACTTTAATATTATTACAAAAAAACTATGAAACAGACATTCCTTACCATTGCAGCAGCGCTTATGCTCTGCCTGCCTACCTTCGCACAGGAGCCCGTGAAGGTGAACCCCGCATCGATCCAGAAGAAGATCGAGAAGTCCAATGAGGATATCGCCAATGAGAAGAAGAGCGCCAAAGCATCCGTGTGGATGAAACGTGCAGAGGTGATGATCGAGGCTGAGACCGCCTACACCAACCAGATCTTCGAGACTGCTCCCGTGAACCTCGTGGTTATGAAAATCGGTAACCCCATCTCGCAGGAGGCTGTGGCTATCGGTGGCAACCAGTATCTCAAACTTGGCTATGGCGCATTCGATGTATATGTTGGTAACGATATGGTTGTGGGTTGGAACGTCAACGAGCCCATCTACGCAGAGGCTATCGACAAAGCCATCGAGGCCTACAGCAAATCCTATCAGCTCAACCCCAAGTTGGCTAAGAAGGTGAACGAGGGCTTCCTTAACATCAACAACATCCTCCGCAAAAACGCCAACAGCAAGTTCTTTATGCAGGACTACAAGGCCGCTGCAGACTACTACGAGAAGGCCTATGAGGTGTCGTTGATTCCCGAGTCCAACCTCACCCCCGATACCCTCAGCATCTTCAACTCCGGCTACCTCGCACACTTTGCAGGTGAGTATGAGCGCAGTATCACCAACCTCAAGAAGGCAGAGTCCCTCGGTTACTACGCCGACGGTACCCTCTACAACGTGCTCTACAACTCCTACCGCGGTGCCTACATCGAGGATAAGGAGAAGATGGCCGAGGCTAAATCTTTCCTCGAGACCGCTCTCGTGCAGTTCCCTGGCAACACCGACATCATCTCCTGTATGACCGACCTCTACCTCGTTCTCGGCGAGAGCCCCGAGCCTATGGTGGAGATGCTCAAGAATGCCATTGCAGCCGATCCCGCCAATGCGCAGCTGATGATTGGTCTCGGCGCTGTTTATGCAGAGTTGAAGATGTACGACGATGCAGTTGCAATGTTCGACCAGGCTATCACCGTTGATCCCACCAACATCAACCTCTATCTCAACAAGGCCTACACCCTCACCCGCAAGGGCGACGCTCTCGGCCAGGAGGCAAACGAGATGTCGTGGAACGATGAGAACCGTGGTGGCGTTTTGGCAGCAGCTATGGCAGCCTACGCAGCCTCCATCGAGCCCTTCGAGAAGGCTCACGAGCTCAACCCCGGTGACATCAACACCGTTGAGTTCCTCAAATCCATCTGCTTCCAGGTTCGTAATGAGAAACCCGAGTATATGGAGAAATACACCAAATACAACGACCTCTTCAAACAGATGCGCGGCTACTAATAGAGGGCCATTCATCTGTTGAGAAACAATAATTTAGGGGAAAGCCTGACCATTTTCGGGTCAGGCTTTTCTTTGATAATGTAGTATGGAGCCTGTGTGGGGCATCCGTTGGCGGGGTTCTGCACGAAGAAAATGGGCAAAAAGATGAACGAAAAGGAGACTAAAAAGGAGAGAGTTGTGGTGGGCCTATCGGGAGGTGTGGACTCCTCGGTGGCGGCACAACGACTCAAGGAACAGGGCTACGATGTGGTGGGTCTGTTTATGGTCAATTGGCACGATACGGTGGGTACTCTCAGCGGCGAATGTCCGTGGGAGGACGACAGACTGTTTGCCGAGCTGGTGGCCAAACGACTCGACATCCCTTTCCGTATGGTGGACCTCTCGGAGCAGTATAGGGAGAGGGTGGTGGACTATATGTTTGCCGAGTATGAGCGTGGCCGCACGCCCAACCCCGATGTGCTGTGCAATAGGGAGATCAAGTTCGACGTCTTTTTGCAGGAGGCTATGAAGTTGGGAGCCGATTGGGTGGCTACGGGCCACTATTGCAGAGTGGAACACCTCCCCGATGGCACCCATCGACTGCTGGCGGGTAGCGACCCCAATAAGGATCAGAGCTACTTCCTGTGCCAACTCTCGCAGGAGCAACTCAGCCGTGCACTCTTCCCCGTGGGCGATATGCTCAAACCCGAGGTGAGGGAGGTGGCTGCTGCACACCATTTGGCCACGGCCAAACGCAAAGATTCGCAGGGCATCTGCTTCGTGGGCAAGGTAGACCTTCCCGTATTCCTGCAGCAGAAGCTCGCGGCCAAGCGAGGTCGCATTGTGGAGATAGCGGCTGATTGGGAGGGCTATCGTGGTGAGGATGAGGAGGCTCACCTCGTGGAGGAGGTGGCCCTCGAGAGCCTCGCCACCCCCTATACCTATCAACCTTCCGACGGCAAGAAGGTGGGTAGCCACAGCGGAGCCCACTTCTACACCATAGGCCAGCGCCACGGCCTCGGAGTGGGAGGCACACCGCTACCTTTGTTTGTCATCCAGAGCGACGTGGAGCGCAACATCGTCTACGTTGGTCAGGGCCACACCCACCCCGGATTGCTCCGTAGGGCGCTTCACATCCGCCCCGAGGAGATGCATTGGGTGAGGGAGGATCTGCGTATGGAGGTGGGTGACGAGCCGAGGCGCTATATGGTTCGCATCCGCTATCGCCAGCCGCTCCAGTCGGCGCGCCTGTTTGTGACCGAGCAGGGCGGCTACATACTTTTCGACGAGCCACAGAGGGGCATCACCCCCGGTCAGTTTGCCGCTTGGTACGATGGCGATGAGCTTATCGGCTCGGGAGTGATAGATTGTTGAGAAAAAAATGGGGCTCTCGGAGCGGAATGAGAGGCTCGGTGGAGTCATTTTTGGAAAAAATAACTACCTTTGAAAAATCATTTGACTAAAACCTAACCCTAATACTTTATCTGTTATGCTGTCATCGGAGTGTCGCAAAGAGATTATAGACCTCATTAATCGAGAGGTCGTTCCCGCAATGGGTTGTACGGAGCCTATCGCTGTGTCGTTGTGCACGGCCAAGGCTGTGGAGATTTTGGGCCGTAAGCCCGAGCAAATCAAGGTCTATCTCAGCCCCAATGTACTGAAGAATGCTATGGGTGTCGGAATCCCCGGTACGGATATGATTGGCTTGCCCATTGCCATCGCGTTGGGTGCTTTGGTCGGCAAGACCGAATATCAACTCGAGGTGCTGAGGGACGTAAATCCCGAGGCCGTGGCTCAGGGCAGGGCGATGATTGATGATGGCAGAGTGCAGGTGGGTGTCAAGGATGGCGACTGCGAGACTCTCTACATCGAGGCTCAGGCCTTTGCCGAGGGCGAGTGTGCCACCGCGGTCATTGCCGGCTCCCACACCAATTTTGTCTATCTCACCAAGGGTGAGCAGGTGCTGCTCGACAATCGCATCCCTGCATCGGCTGCGGCAGACGTGAAACACGTCGACCTTACGCTCCGCACCGTGTGGGAGTTTGCCACCACCTCTCCCATCGAGGAGCTGAGCTTCATTCTCGAGGCTCGAAGACTCAATAAGGCTGCTGCCGACGAGTCGCTCAGGGGTAAGTGGGGCCACTGCTTGGGCCGCACGATTCGTGAGAGCAACGGCAGCCACAGAATCTTGGGTGACACCATTCTCTCCCATATGGTGGGCTACACTTCGGCCGCTTGCGATGCGCGTATGGGCGGTGCGAAGATTCCCGTGATGAGCAACTCGGGTAGTGGCAACCAGGGTATCGTGTCGACTCTCCCCGTGGTGGTCTACGCCGAGGATACGGGTGCCACCGAGGAGCAACTCATCCGTGCGCTGATTCTCTCCCACCTGACCGTTATCTACATCAAGCAGAGCCTCGGTCGCCTCTCGGCCCTGTGTGGTTGCGTGGTTGCCTCCACCGGCTCGAGCTGTGGTGTGACCTACCTGATGGGTGGCGGCTACGAGGAGGTGGCTATGGCTGTGAAGAATATGGTCGCTACACTCACGGGTATGATTTGCGACGGTGCCAAGCCAAGTTGTGCGCTGAAGCTCTCCAGCTCTGTCTCCACGGCAGTTATGGCCGCAATGATGGCAATCGAGCACCGCTGTGTGACCGCCTATGAGGGCATCGTGGACGACGATGTGGACAAGTCGATTCTCAACCTCACCACCATCGGCTCGCGCGGTATGCTCGAAACCGACAGGATGATTCTCCACATTATGACCCACAAATAGAGAGGGTTGCGGATGTGATAAAATAAGTGCGGGGCTACAAAGGTAGCCCCGCACTTTGTCTGTTTACACTCCCCTTATCGGCTCTCCTCTTGGCGGCGATGCATACGTCTCCAATTCACAAATCCGTAGATGTCGTTGGCGAGGAACATTGCAAAGCAGGTCACCATCGGGATGTAGGAGGGGTCTTCGATGGAGGCCATAATCCAGAGCACGATGAGCACGATGTCGTTCGCCGAGTAGGCTACGGCGTAGTAGGGGCTACGCAGAGCCGAGAGGTAGACCGCCACAAAACTTGTTGTCACCGAGAGGGTGCTCACCTCAAGGTTGGCGGTGCCGAGTGTGCGCAGCAGGTAGTAGAAAACTATGGTCACGACCACCGTAAGCAGGGACATAACAACTATTTGTCCCCCTCTCACTCGAGCAACTGCCACCTCACCCCCCTCCTCAAAGGGGTGGCGAATCCACTCCACCATTGCTACCACTGCCATCGGCAGAGTCATACCGGCGTAGGTCAGCACCTCGCCGTAGTAGGCGTAGAAGAAGGAGATGATGCCGTAGAGGAGCGAAAACACTATGGTGATAACCTGACCAATAACCAACCCCTTGGCCAGAAATATCAATCCCGTGACACCAATGAGCGATGTGGCAAGGTTGAGGTAGTCCACCGCAGGAGAGAGCAAAAAGGAGGCTGTCACCACCACAAGTGAGGTGAGCCACAGGATGCGCTCAAAGCGGGTGAGAGAACCAAAGTGTTCCTTGATCCGAAGCGACGACATAGGGGGGTAATGTGGTTGTTTACAATGAGTTCGGTGTGTTGTGTGTTAGATGGGGAAGAGGATGAACACCGCCACATCCCACACCGCGTGGGAGACAATAAGTGCTCCAATGCGCTTGGGGAAAATGCGATAGAGCAGACCCCAGAAGAAGCCGGCAACGGCTGCCGCGGCGAGGAGCATAAAGTTGAGTGCCCAGATGTGGACAAGTGCGTAGATGGCTGTCGTGGCGATGAATCCGAGAGTGGGGCTCCATTTGCGCGACAGCTGCTCCTGCACAAATCCTCGCCAGAAAATCTCCTCTGCAGGGCCCACAACCAGGGTGAGAAGCAGTGCAATGAGTAGGGGAGAGGTGCCGTCCTTCATTGAGTAGATGGTGCCAATCTGCCCCTCCGCAAAGGGGAACATCCACACGGCCACCTTGTCACCCACCCAGAAGATGCCCCACAAGGCTACGCCAATGAGCAGGCCAAGGGGAATGTCCCAGATGCGAAACTGCTCCTTGAGGTTCTTTGCGAGGTCGGGGAAGAGGCTGAAACTCAGGGTGGTGAGGATGGTGCCCGAGAGGGCCATCGTAAGCCAGAAGTTGAGATGGGGGGCACTCCACGGGCTGAACATCAGCATCCACAGCAGGGCGGCAACCACGATGGGTATGACGATTCTCTTCATCGCGGGCTAAAAAATATTGAGGGGCCCCCAGCCTACCAGAGCGCTAACCACCAGCGAGACAATCATCAGCACGCTGAATTTGGCCTGCAGGGCGGCACTCTGCTGGTCGAGAGTGGCAACACCTGCAGCACCCTCGGAGAGGAGTTTCGACGACTGACGAGCCATACCCAAAGCAACTCCACCCACCAGAATGACAATGAGTGAGAGCGCGGGCAACCAACCTGCAACTACAGCCGCAGCCACCCACACGAAGGGGAGCAGCACCTCGGCCTTATAGAGAGCCACCGAGGCTTTGGGGCCGATGCGCATTGCAAAGGTGTGGATGCCGGCAGCGCGGTCGCTCACCGTGTCGCGCGAGTTGTTGATGTGGAGAATGGAGTCGGTGATAAGGCCCAGAGGCACAACCAGCACCATTGCCGACCAATCGATAGCTCCGATGGTGACGATGGAGGTGCCCATAATGGGTAGCACTGCATAGTTCAGCAGAATCACCACGTCGCCCAGCGAGCGATACTTGAAGAAGGAGTAGAGCACGGTCAGAAGACCTCCCGCCAAGCCCACATAAAGAAGTTGGATGTTCTTGGTCAGCAGCAACATAGCCACACCCAGAGCGCACGCCACCATAAGGAGTGCGATGCCGTAGGCCTTGAACTCTTTGTCCTTGAACGAGCCGTTCACAAGGGGGAGCATCATTGCATTCTCGGGAGTGTCGACACCTTTGCGGTGGTCGTTGTAGTCACTCAGAACGTTGCCTGCTGCGTGGAAAACAACAATACCCACCAGAGCCATCAAGCCCAGGAGGAGGTTGATTTTGGGTGCGCCTTCAAAGATTTGCGAGGCCCAATAGAGGTAGGCGATAGTTGATGCCACAGGCATAGCCGATGCGGGAAAAGACCAGGGACGAGTGGCCAAGTACCACTCCTTGAGCGAATGTTTTGCCATAGAGAATAATTATTGATGTGGTTACGCGGACAAATATACAAATATTTTTTATCTTTGGGAGTTGTAATATAACACATCCATACGTTATGAAATCTAAAGTTGCATCATTCTCGGTGGATCACACCACCCTCGATCGCGGTTTCTACCTCCGCTCCACATATAAAGCACTCGGGTTCTATCCCCTCCGCAGCTACGATATGCGTTTCAGGGCTCCCCGAGAGAAAGAGTATCTCACTCCCGAAACAATCCACACAGTGGAGCATCTGATGGCCCACTTCCTGCGCGAAAAACTCCCCGGCAAGGTGGTCTCCTTCGCGCCTATGGGTTGCAAAACGGGCTTCTACCTCATTGTCAAGGGGTGGACTTCGCAGCGCAAGGTGATGGAGGCCGTGGCGGAGGTGTGTAGGGAGCAGTCCCATTTGAGGGTGAAGAACGAGGTCCCCGGTCTCACTGTGGAGCAGTGTGGCAACCCCGAACTCTACGACATCGAAGGCTCCAATGCGGCACTCGCAGAGTATGGCGCTCTGCTCGAAGAGTTGCTTGCAAAATAGTGGTTTCAAATCTTTAAGTTGCGGATAATGAAAAACATACTTATCATAACCCCAATGGCCTCCGAGGAGCAGAATATGCTTCAGGCCCTGAATAACTATCCCAATCCTTTGCTCAACTCCTACACCATTCGTCGCGGATTTGTGGGCAAGGTCTATGCTGCCGCAGCCACGGCTCTGGCAATGGAGGAGGAGAAGTTCGACCTTGTGGCCGTGATTGGCTACGCCGCCGCCTCCAAGGAGTTCTCCACAGGCGATGTGGTCTGCCCCCGTGCCGCACGCTACCACGACGCACGCATCCCCGAAGGCTTGGATGGGGTGAGCTTCCTTACGGAGCCCTATGAGCTTGTGGGAGAGGATGATGCCACCATCTATACGGGCGACAGTTTTGTCGACGCGGCGATGATTGGCGAGATCAAGGAGCGCTTCGGCACCCCTCGTGCTCTCTTCGATATGGAGGCTACGGCTGTGTGCCAGATTGCCGCCCAGAGGGGTGTGCCTGCGCTGGTGATGAAGATGGTGAGCGACACCCCCGAGAAGGGTTGCGATGCCGACTCTTTTGAGCGTTTCGTTGCCGAGCACACCGACTTCTCCGCCTTCGTGGAGATTCTCGAGAGGCAGTAGTCGGGATGTGACAAATCGTTGAATACTAACCAAATAAACATAACACTATGAAAATCGCAATAGGCTGCGACCACGCAGCATTTTCGTTCAAAGAGGAGATTCGCAACTACCTCGCAGAGAAGGGACACGAACTTGTAGACAAGGGATGCTACTCGCCCGAGCGTGCCGACTATCCTGACCACGGTATTGCCGTTGGTGAGGCTGTGGCAAGTGGCGAGTGCGAGAGGGGTGTTGTCATCTGCGGTAGCGGCATCGGCATCTCCATTGCAGCCAACAAGGTGAAGGGTGTGCGCTGTGCGCTCTGCTCCGAGCCTCTCTCGGCCAAGCTCTCCCGCAACCACAACGACGCCAACGTTTTGGCTATGGGTGCCCGCCTGATTGGTTTGGAGATGGGCAAGGCCATTGTGGACACTTGGCTGGAGGCCGAGTTTGAGGGTGGCCGCCACTCGGGTAGGATTGACAAAATCTCCGCCTACGAGCAGAAGTAGGGCCCGCACACGGCTAAGTCTGTAAATAGCACGACGGAGTGAATGATTCCATTCACTCCGTCGTGCTATTGTAACAATCCTGTGGAGGGCCGACGCCTCTCCGTCAACTCGCTCTACTCGAGACTCTTGTAGAGGTCGAGCAACTCCTTGGCCGCAATGAACGAACTGATGCGGTCCGAGAGAATGGCCTCCTCATAGCCTGCCAAACGCTCGGCGATGGCGGGGTTGGCGTAGAAGTTGGCCTTGAGGCTCTCGTTTATGCTCTCATACATCCAATATTTACCCTGACGGTTGCGGTTGGCTTGGAAGAAACCGTTGGCCTTGGTGTGTTTGATGAAGTCCTCCACAGTGTTCCACACGTCGCCGATACCCTTACCCGTAAGGCTCGAACAGGTCAGCACCTGGGGCGACCATTGGCTATCGGTGAGGGGGAAGAGTTTCAGGGCGTTGAAAATCTGTGCGCGGGCCAGCTCGGCGCGGTGGCGGTTGTCGCCATCGGCCTTGGTTATGGCTACCACGTCAGCCATCTCCATAATGCCCCTCTTGATGCCCTGCAACTCGTCGCCTGCGCCCGAGATTTGGAGCAGCATAAAGATGTCCACCATCGAGTGTACGGCGGTCTCGCTCTGGCCAACACCCACTGTCTCAATGAATACCACGTCGAAACCTGCAGCCTCACAGAGCACTATCGACTCCCTGGTTTTGCGAGCTACGCCACCGAGCGAGCCAGCACTTGGAGAGGGGCGGATGAACACTTTGGGGTTGTTGCAGATGGTCTCCATACGGGTTTTGTCGCCGAGGATGGAGCCGCCGCTGCGCTCCGAGGAGGGGTCGATGGCGAGCACTGCGAGCTTGTGGCCCAACTCGGTCACCATTCCGCCCACAGCCTCGATGAAGGTCGATTTGCCTGCACCCGGCACACCCGTGATGCCGATCCTCATAGAGTTGCCCGAGTAGGGGAGGCAACGCTCAATGATCTCCTGAGCCTGGGCGTAGTGGTCGCGATTGTTGCTTTCGATGAGGGTGATGGCCTGGGAGAGGATGGTGATGTTGCCCTCCAGAATGCCCTTAACATAGTCATCCGTAGAGAGTTGGCGGCGTTTTACTCGTTTGAAATATGGGTTCACGATGGGTTGGCTCTCAACGCCATTGGTGACATTCAGCGCGCTATCGCCGTGCTCCTCTTTGTGGTGATATTCGTAGTGGTCTATATTTGTGAAGCTCATAGATTGAGTAGTTTTTCTATGTTTGTGGTTGTCAATCGAGTGGGGTTTCCTGCCCAGATGATGTAGCCATTGGGGTCGACCATCAGTGCGTAGGGAACGTGGTCGGTCTCGAAGGCCCTGAAGAGTGCACCACTTTCGTCGGTGGCGACGTAGCAGTATTGGTATTGGTGGAGCAGCATTGCTGCCACCTGCTCGGCGGGTTCTCGGGTGAGCGTCACCACGTCCATCACCGAGCGATACTCGCGGGCCAAGTTGTTGCACCACTCAATTCCCTCTCGGCAGTGGTGGTTGGCGGAGTGGAAAAATTGGATGAGGAGGTATTTGCCTTGCGAGTCGGGGCAGTCGCTTATCCACTCCACCCCCTCGATTTTCGGGGCGTAGGCTCCCACCTCGACGTGTTGGGCGGCGAGCATCTGGCAGGCAAATAGTGCAACGATAAATGTGGCAATTCTCTTCATCACCACAAATGTAGCTATTTGATTTGAGATTAGGAAATCGCGGGCGACAATTTTCCCTCCCGAGGGGGAAGTTGGAATGAGTTTGGTGATGCTGGGAGGTTGGAGGGAGTCATATCTTTCTGATCGAGGGCAAAAAAAGCTCCCTCTCCGGAAGGGGAGAGGGAGCGTAGTGTGGTCATCTCTGTGTGGCTGGTGCCGATTAGAGGTTGGCCTCGATTTTCTTGCGGAGGTCGCCCTCGGAGCAAGCGCCCACCTGTTTGTCAACCAACTCGCCATTCTTCACGAATACGATGGTGGGGATGTTGCGAACCGAGAATTTCACGGGAACGTCGTTCGACTCATCCACGTTGCATTTGCCGATGTTGGCTTTGCCCTCAAACTCCTCTGCGAGTTTCTCTACGATGGGGCCGATCATACGGCAGGGACCGCACCACTCTGCCCAGAAGTCAATAACCAAGAGTTTGCTGTCTGCTGCCAACTCTGCATAGTTGGCGTCGTTAATTACAAGTGCCATAGTAGTCTTTTAGTTTTAGTTAATCTATTGTGTTGAAGTGTGTTGCGTTGTTGTGCAAATCAACCTTGTGGGTTGCTTTGTTGTTCCACTCATTCTCTCCCTCTAACTTGTCAGTCGGAAGGAGATGGAGTTGTCCGTGAGGAAGTCTAGTAGCTCTTGTGTGACGTGAACCTTGAGCTTCTTGGGGTAGAGCGTCACGGCCACAGACGACATTCCGTCGCAGATGCGGAGGTTGAGTTTGGTCTTACCCTTGCTCTTCTTGAACCTCTGCGTGAGCTCCTGTCGGAGTTCGGTTGTCAAATCCTCCACAAAGATATTAATATTTATCTCTTTTATCACATCGTCACCCACATCTTGCAGCTGAATTATGTGATTTATTTTCACCTCCATCTCGTCGGGGTTCCACGTCTTGGGCCTCACGCTGCCTTTGAGCATCAGGAAATAGCCCTTGTAGATGAAGGGTCGGAACTGTTCGTAGTCCTTGCCGAAGAGTGCAAACTCATACTCACCCGAGTAGTCCTCCAGCTTGAATTTGCCAAAGGGGCGACCCGAGGCGGTGGTGAGGTGCTGCTCGCCCGTGACCATACCTCCCGCAATGAAGTCCCTCTGGCCCACATCGGCGAGGTTGGAGAAGGTTGTCAGCGGGGTGTTGCAGACGTGGCGGATGAGCACCGAGTACTCGTCCAGGGGGTGCGACGAGAGGTACATACCCGTCACAAGTTTCTCCTGATTGAGGGTGAAGAGCCTATCCCACTCCTGCAGCGGCGGCATCACGGGCCTCTGAAGAGATACATCAATCATACCACCGAAGAGACTCTGCTGTGCATTATCTCTGTCTTGTTGGTAGCGCGAGCCGTAGCGCACGATTTGGTCGAGGAATGTGGGGTCGCCCTCTTTGACCACCACGAGGAGCTTGCTGCGATGGAAGCCGAGTACGGAGTCGAACACTCCTGCGAGGGTCATATTCTCCATCGCCTTTTTGTTGACCGTGGTGAGGTTGATGCGCTCCACAAAGTCGAAAATATCCTTGAAGTCGCCACCTCTTTCGCGCTCACTCACCAGCTCCTTCACCGCGGCCTCACCCACGCCCTTGATGCCACCGAGTCCGAAGCGGATGTTACCCTCCTTATCGGCCGAGAAGGTGTGGATACTCTTGTTGATATCGGGGCCGAGTACGCGGATTTTCATCTTTCGGGACTCATCCATAAAGTTGGTGAGTTTGTCCATACTTGTGATGTTGCGGCTCAGCAGAGCTGCCATAAACTCGGCGGGGTAGTGTGCCTTGAGGTAGGCGGTCTGGTAGGCAACGTAGGCGTAGCAGGTGGCGTGGGACTTGTTGAACGCATAGGATGCAAAAGCCTCCCATTCGCCCCAGATTTTCTGGAGCGTAGGCTCGTCGTGTCCTTTGGCCATAGCGCCCTCCATAAAGCGGGTTTTCATCTTGTCCAGCACCTCTTTCTGCTTCTTACCCATCGCCTTACGCAGGGTGTCGGCCTCGCCGCCCGTGAATCCTGCCAGCTGCTGGGAGAGCAACATCACCTGCTCCTGATAGACGGTGATGCCGTAGGTGTCGTAGAGATACTTCTCCATCTCGGGGAAGTCGTAGGTGATGGCCTCCTTGCCCTGCTTGCGTGCAATGAAGTTGGGAATCTTCTCCATTGGGCCCGGTCGATAGAGGGCATTCATTGCGATGAGGTCCTCGAAGCGGGTGGGCTTGAGGGCGCGGAGGTGTTTTTTCATACCCGGCGACTCAAATTGGAAGATGCCGGTGGTGTCGCCGTGGCTGAAGAGCGCGTAGGTTTTCTTGTCGTCGAGCGGTATGGCGTCGATGTCTATGACTCTTCCCGTGGTACGTTTGATGTTGTCGAGTGCATCTTTGATGATGGAGAGGGTCTTGAGGCCGAGGAAGTCCATCTTGATGAGGCCCACGCTCTCCACAAACTTACCCTCGAATTGGACCACGTTGAGGTCGGCATCCTTGGCCGTGGCGATGGGGGCAAACTTCTCGAGGTCGTCCTTGCCGATGATTACGCCACAAGCGTGCACACCCGTTTGGCGCACCGAGCCCTCCAATTTTTCGGCATAGCGGAGGGTGTTTTGTATCAGCGGGTTGTCGCTATTTTTCTCGGCAGCAAACTCGCTTTGGGTCTCATACAACCACTCGAAGGGGGTCTGCTTTTTGCCGTTCTCGATCTTGTCGGGGATGAGTTTTGTGAGCCTGTCGCTCTCGGGCAGTGGGAGTTTCTGCACCCTTGCCACATCTTTGATGGCCATCTTGGGTGCCATTGTGCCGAAGGTGACAATCTGTGCCACCCTCTTGCGACCATATTTTTCGATTACATAGCCCAGCACATCGGCCCTGCCGTCCTCATCGAAGTCGACGTCCACATCGGGGAGCGAGATTCGGTCGGGGTTGAGGAATCGCTCAAACAGAAGGTCATATTTGATGGGGTCGATGTTGGTGATTTTCAAGCAGTAGGCCACCACGGAGCCTGCGGCCGAACCACGACCCGGGCCCACCGACACACCCAGCTCTCGGGCGGCACGAATGTAGTCCCACACGATGAGGAAGTAGCCGGGGAAGCCCATATTTTCGATGGTCGAGAGCTCAAAGGCGATGCGTTTTTCGAGTGCTTCGCCCAGCTCTTTTCCATACCTCCTGTGGGCACCCTCGTAGACCAAGTGGGTGAGGTATTGGAACTGCTTGGCAACGGTCAGTCGTTCCGAAATCTCGGGGTGTGCTGCTGCATAGTCGTATATGCTTGGTGCCGAGGCTATTGCCTCTCGCTCCTCGTCGCTTTTGCACTTCTTCAGGAGGCTCTCGCGCAACTTCTCCTCGTCGATCTCGAGGCTCTCGGGGACGTCGAAGTTGGGCATCAGAGGGTCGCTATTGAGGTTGTAGACCTCCACTTTGGAGGCTATCTCAACGGTGGCTTCGAGACTCTCGGGGTAGTCGGCAAAGAGCTCGGCCATCTCCTCGGGGCTCTTGAAATACTCCTCGCCCGTGTAGCGCAGACGGGTGGGGTCGTCGAGATCCTTGCCCGTGTTGAGACAGATGAGGTGGTCGTGTGCCATTGCATCGTCGGCGTCGGTGAAGTGGACGTCGTTGGAGCAGATGTACTTCACGCCGTGTTTGCGAGCCAACTCCACGAGCACCGGATTGACCATATCCTGAGTCTGGATGACATCGTGCGGACGGGTGGGGTCTTTGGGCTTGTGGCGCTGAAGTTCAATGTAGTAGTCGTCGCCAAAGAGCGACTTGTACCACTCGATGATGCGTTCGGCCTCCTCGATGTTGCCTGCGCGGATTGCTTTGGGTAGTTCGCCCGCGATGCAGGCCGAGCAGCAGATGATGCCCTCGTGATGTTCGGCAAGAATCTTGTGGTCGATACGGGGTTTGCCATAGTAGGAGCCCTCGGTGAAGCCCATCGAGACGAGCTTTATGAGGTTGTGGTAGCCCGTAGCATTTTTGGCCAGCAGGATGAGGTGGTGTCGTCGCTCGGTATCTTTGTTTTTGACGAGTCGGTCGGCGACGATGTAGGTCTCACAGCCAATGATGGGCTTGATGCCTGCCTTTGTGGCGCTGTCGTAGAACTCCTTTGCACCATACATATTGCCGTGGTCGGTGATGGCCACAGCCTCCATTGCATACTCCTTGGAGCGGGCTATGATGGAGGGTATGGAGGCGGCTCCATCGAGGATGGAGTATTGTGTATGTACGTGGAGGTGAACGAATTGTGCCATAGTGCGTTGATTGATGGTCATACCATAGGCAAATATACGCCATATTATTGGGATTTTTGCTCCCCCTCGGCTTTTTATTCTAATTATTTATTTGCTATATTGCGGTGCACCACCCCTCTCGCTTCGCTGTGCCTTCCTGTGTGGTGCCTGCTTGTAGGGTGGGGGCACTTTGGAGGAGTGGGGAGTTTGAAAAGTGAATTTTCGTAGCTATCTTTGTCGGCACGTTTCCTAATAACATAGATATGGAAAACAACAATATCTCCACCCCCAACAACCAAACCGCCACTGCCGACAAGCGACCCGGAGTTATCCGCCGACTCTACGATTGGATGCTCTCGTGGGCCGAGAGCCGTTGGGCTTGGCTGGCCATCTTCCTCTTTGCCACTGCCGAGAGCATCTTCTTCCCCATACCTCCCGATGTGCTTCTCATTGCGCTCTGCATCGGTATGCCGCGCAAGTCGTTCCGCTATGCACTCTTGTGTACGGCGGGCTCGGTCTTTGGTGCTATGATTGGCTTTGGCCTGGGTGCCTTTGCGTGGGAACTTGTCGACGGATGGTTCATCCCCTCTGTATTCTCGCAGGAGGCCTTCGACAATGTTGCCAATCTCTACTCCCAGTGGAACTTCTGGCTCGTCTTCACTGCCGGCTTCACCCCCATCCCCTACAAACTCATCACCATCTCGGCGGGTGTATGCCTTGGCCTCTCGGAGTTTGGCATCTTTGTGTTGGCGAGTCTCATCTCCCGTGGTCTGCGATTCTTCCTTGTGGCGGCCCTCATCTGGAAGTTTGGCGCGCCCATCAAACGATTCATAGACAAGTATTTCAACCTTTGCGCCATCGCCTTCACAGTGCTACTCATTGGAGGCTTTGTGCTCATCAAATATGCACTCTGAGGCTATGGAACTCTATGGTGTTATCGGGCTTCCTTTGGCCCACTCGCTTTCGGCCGACTACTTCACCCGTAAGTTTGCGGGCGAGGGTCTGCTGGACGAAATGGAGTATCGCAAGATGGAACTGGAGTCCATCGACTCCCTCCCGGCTCTTCTTGAGGCCCACCCCCAACTGCGCGGTTTCAATGTAACCCACCCCTATAAGGAGCAGATCATCCCGCTACTCTCGTCGCTTTCGCCTGCCGCCGAGCGCATCGGTGCCGTCAATTGTGTGCGCGTGGAGAGTGGAGGACTTGTGGGACATAATACGGACTATGAGGGCTTTGCCATTGCGTTGGGCGACTTCCTTCTCTCCGAGCGACCTCGTGCGCTTGTGCTCGGCACGGGCGGTGCCTCGAAGGCTGTGTGTGCGGTGCTGGAGGATAAGGGCATCGACTACCTGACGGTCTCCCACAGTGGTCGTGGCGACCTCTCCTATGAACAGCTGGATGAGACGGTGATTGCCGAACGTAGACTCATAATAAACACCACCCCGCTCGGTATGTTCCCTGCGGTGGAGGGGTGTCCTCCCATCCCCTATGAGCATCTCACCACGGAGCACTTCCTCTTCGACCTTGTCTACAATCCGGCCACCACGGAGTTTCTGCGTCGTGGTCAGAAGATGGGGTGTGCGGTGTGCAATGGCCAGAAGATGTTCGTATGCCAGGCCGAGGCGTCGTGGCGTATTTTCGGACGTATGTAGGAGGATTTGAGAGGGGTCTAAGGTTCTGCGTGGCGGAAAACTGCAAATTATTTGCGCCAGAGAGTTGCGGAATAGAAATTTATAGTTATCTTTGCACGCTCAATAATCGGAAACGGTTGGAGAGTGACGCCCAGGTGGCGGAATAGGTAGACGCGCACGTTTCAGGTGCGTGTGCCGCAAGGCGTGCAGGTTCGATTCCTGTCCTGGGCACGAAGAGTTGCAATTGCGAAAGTGGTTGCAACTCTTTTTTTTGTTGTGTGCGTCGCGGGTGTGTGGAGTGGATTGGGGAGGGTGATAAAACAAAAAACGGTCCACTTTCGTGGACCGCTCTGCTCCTCAGCTAGGACTTGAACCTAGGACCCCCTGATTAACAGTCAGGTGCTCTAACCAACTGAGCTACTGAGGAATTTTTACCTTTGCAAACCGTGATGTGTTCTATTGTCCGTTTTGCGAGTGCAAATATACGGCAAATTTTGATACCTCCAAATAAAAATCGAAAAAAAATCGAAAAAAAATTTCATTTGCCCAAATTATACCCTCCAAGGCGTTGATTTCTCGGAGGAAAAGAGTACCTTTGTATGTTATGCGTAGAGTATACCTATTATTTATTGCGTTGATGCTCCATCTCTGCCTCCACGCACAGACGAGCGAGGAGAGCCCTGCGCTCACTTTCGAGCAGCAGGAGTGGAACTTCGGACGCATAGATGAACAGGATGGGAAGGTGAGCCACACCTTCCACTACCGCAACACCTCCGACCACTTCGTCGCAATCGAGAGGGTCTACAGCTCCTGTGGCTGCACTACGGGCGACTACTCACGACGCCCACTCAAGGCGGGTGGTGAGGGCACTTTCACGGTGATCTTCGATCCCGAGGGGCGTAGCGGACGGGTGGAGAAGAGCATCACGCTCGTCTACGATGGCGGTAAGGGACGCACAACGCTCCACATCAAGGGGCGTGTGAATCCGCGTCCCCGCTCTGTGGCAGACGAGTTCCCCTACGATTTGGGTGGAGGGCTCCGTAGCGATGCCAACTACCGAGCCTTTGGCAATGTGGCGGAGGGAACAACTCGCAGTATGACCTTCGCACTGCTGAACAACTCCTCCGAGCCGATGACCATCGGAGTGGAGTGGACGACTCGGAGTGGTGCGCTGGAGCTCAATATTCCCGATGAACTCGCGCCGAGTGAGCGCGCACTCGCAACTATGACCTATGCCTTTGGCCGAGGCGAGGAGCTCTATGGACTCCGACGCGATTGCTTCCGACTCACGGTGAACGGAGTGGCGGTGGAGCAGGAGTTCAACACCAACTTCATCGGTGTGGACAACTTCGAGCAGGGTGGCGACCTATCTCCCAGAGCGGAGATAACTCCCATCTATCACGACTTTGGCACAGCCGAGCGTGGCAGTATGCAGAGTGTGGAGGTGGCGATAACCAACAGTGGCGACGGCGAACTCGTAGTGAGGGCGGTGGAGCTGCGCGAGGGTACGACCATCAATCTGAAGGCAGGCGACAGAGTCGCACCGGGTGAAAGGCTCGGATGTGTGCTGGAATATCTGGTCCCCGAGTTGGGCTACGACGTCACCTACGGTGGGGTGATGATTGTGGTCAACGATCCCCACAAACCTGTGAGAGAGTTGCGCGTCAGCACGACGGTGAAATAGGGACTCTGTGAGTGCTACGACCAAACGTTGCGAACTTTTCCAACCAGACTTAATAGACAAGAAAACAAATATATTCTAACACAAAACTACTTAATTAGGAAGAAGTATGTACGAAATTCTCAAGAAAGTAAAGTTGGCAGAGAATATCTATCTGATGGATATCCACGCCCCCAGGGTGGCTGCATCTGCACATCCCGGACAGTTTATCATCCTGCGCTCGACTCCCGAGGGCGAGCGTATCCCCCTGACTATCTCGGACTATGACATCGAGCGTGGCTCGGTGCAGATTGTGGTGCAGACTCTGGGCGTTTCGACTCTGAAATTGGCAGAGTTGGAGGAGGGTCAGTCGGTGGAGGATTTTGCAGGTCCCCTCGGCCGTCCTTCGGATTTCATCTACGAGAACCTCGAGGAGCTCAAGGGCAAGAAACTCCTCTTCATCGCAGGTGGTGTGGGTACCGCTCCCGTATATCCCCAGGTTAAATGGCTCAAGGAGCACGGTGTGGATGCCGATGTAATCATCGGTGCCAAGACCAAAGACCTCCTGATTCTCACCGACGAGATGAGGGCTGTGGCCGGCAATCTCTACATTGCCACCGACGACGGCTCGGAGGGCTTCCACGGTATGGTTACCGGCTGCCTGAAGAAACTCGTGGAGGAGGATGGCAAGAAGTACGACACCGTGATTACCATCGGTCCTATGATTATGATGAAGTTTGTGGCGCTCACCACCAAGGAGCTTGGCATCCCCACCATTGCATCCTTGAACTCGCTGATGGTTGATGGCACCGGTATGTGTGGTGCTTGCCGCGTGAGCGTGGGTGGCAAGACCAAGTTCACCTGCGTGGATGGTCCCGAGTTCGACGCCCACGAGGTGGATTTCGACGAGGCTATGCGCCGCAGTGGCCAGTACCGCGACGAGGAGCAGCGTAGGCTCGAGAAATACAAAGACCACAAGTGCCGCATTGGTCTGGATAAGTAAACCGCAAAGTAGAACCCCTTATAAAAGAGAAATATAGCTATGGCAAATATCATTTCCCGCACTCCCGTTAGGGAGCAGGACCCCGTAAAACGTGCAGCCAATTTCGAAGAGGTGTGCTACGGTTTCAATGTTGAGGAGGCCACCCGCGAGGCTTCGCGCTGCCTCCACTGCCGCAATCCCCGCTGTGTGCAGGCTTGCCCTGTGAACATCCAGATTCCCAACTTCATCGCCGAGGTGGCTGCAGGCAACTACCAGGCTGCTGCCGACATCATCGCCGAGGACTCGTTGCTGCCCTCCATTTGTGGCCGTGTGTGCCCCCAGGAGAGCCAGTGCGAGGGTTCTTGCATCTTGGGCATCAAGCACGAGCCCGTGTCGATTGGTAAGTTGGAGCGTTTTGTGGGCGACTGGCAGCTCGAGAATGGCTCCAAAGAGGTTGCCGAGATTGAGCCTAATGGCAAGAAAGTGGCCGTTGTGGGTAGTGGCCCTGCAGGCTTGGCTTGTGCAGCCGACTTGGCAAAATTGGGCTATGAGGTGACCGTATTTGAGGCACTCCACCGCTTGGGTGGTGTGTTGAGCTACGGTATCCCCGAGTTCCGTCTGCCCAAAGATCGCATCGTGGCAAGGGAGATCGAGAAGGTATCGAGGCTCGGTGTGAAGTTTGAGAAGAACATCATCGTGGGCCGCACCGTGACCATCGACAGCCTCATCGACGAGGAGGGCTTCGCAGCCGTATTCGTGGGCTCGGGCGCAGGTCTGCCCAAGTTTATGGGCATCCCTGGTGAGAACTTCAACGGCGTATTCTCGGCCAACGAGTTCCTCACCCGCATCAACCTTATGGGTGCCTATGCCCCCGAGGAGAACGACACCCCCGTACGTCGCGGTAAGAGGGTGGCCGTTGTTGGAGGTGGCAACGTGGCTATGGACGCAGTGAGGTCGGCAAAACGACTCGGCGCCGAGGCCTACATCGTCTACCGCCGCTCGGAGGCAGAGCTTCCCGCTCGCGTTGAGGAGGTTCACCACGCCAAGGAGGAGGGCATCCAGTTTGCAATGCTCACCAACCCCGTGTCGATTGAGGCCGACGAGAAGGGCTGGGTGCGTGCACTCAAGTGTGTGCGTATGGAGCTGGGCGAGCCCGATGAGAGTGGCCGCCGTTCGCCTGTGGAGGTTGCAGGTTCGGAGTTCGAGATCGAGTGCGACACCGTGATTATGGCACTCGGTACCTCGCCCAACCCCCTGATTGCTTCCACCACCGAGGGCTTGGAGCGCAACCGTCGCGGCTGCCTTGTGGCAACCGAGGAGGGCGCAACCACTCGTGAGGGTGTCTTCGCCGGTGGCGACGCTGTGACAGGTGCTGCAACCGTTATCCTCGCAATGGGCGCAGGTCGCAAGGCTGCCAAGGCCATCCACGCCTATTTGGAGAATAAATAATATATAATAGGTATGATTCTGTCGAACCTCAATAATAGGGTGGAGCTCGAAAAGCTCCACCCTTTGATGCCCCGCCTCTTTGAGTTCCTCGAGAACCACGATGTGCTCTCGATGCCGCTGGGTATCCACGAGATTGTGGGCCGCGACCTCTTCATCAACAACTGCGCTCCCGACCTCTTCACTCGTGAGAATGCACCCATCGAGGTCCACCGCGACTACATCGATGTGCAGGTGGTGTTGCAGGGCGAGGAGACTATGGGTTGGAAACCCCTGGAGGAGATTGAGGAGTGGCGCGGTGAGTACGACGAGGCGAAGGATGTGCGCTTTTCGGACGAGAGGTGCCACCACTTTGTGACCCTCAAGGCAGGTGAACTGACCGTGTTCTACCCCGAGGATGGCCACGCACCCGCCATTGGCACTGCCCCCATCCGCAAGTTTATCGCCAAACTTCGCAAGTAGAGCGTTAGGGCGGTGATTGCCAACACTTTTGCGGGCTCGCACTTTGCTGCAAGGCAAATGGCGAGCCCGCTTTGTTTTGCTTGATGTAATAATGGTTGTTTTAATGAATGCTGTCGGAGTTGGCGCCTTCTATCCTTAACCTCCTTAACCTCTCTAACCTCCCTAATAATTCCAAAAGAAAGGCGACCATCCTGATTGCAGGGTGGTCGCCTTGGTCTATGGTGCGGAGTTGTTGCTATTTATACTCCACGCTGATGGATGCAATGTTGGAGTGGCTGTTGCCGGCAGGGGTGTAGACGATGCGCGACTTGCACTCGCCAGTCCACTCTGCGGTGGTGGCATTCTTGAAGGTTGTGGTCGAGTAGCCGTCATACTCTTTGGCCTTGAGGTCGACATAGTAGCCAGCATAGGAGGTGAGGGTCACCTTGGTGATGGTCTTGCCGTTCTGGGCCTCGATGCGCAACTCGTTGCTGGTGGTGCGACCAATGTAGATGCAGTCGCGACCATCGGTCTTGTCCACCCTCCACGAACCTGTCGAGGAGATGATGACGTCACCGCTATAAAGAGTACCCACCGAGTTGCCACTTGCTGCGCCTGCGGGGAAGTCGGCAGGGAAGTTGAAGGTGATGGTCTGAGCCTCTGTCGATGCGTTGGGGTTGGCCTCGGTGGTGGCGGTGGTGGTGCCGGCCTCCGAAGCGGTATTTGCAGCCTCATCAGCGGGGTTTGCCACAACGCTGATGGTGTACTCGGCCTCATACTCGAGTCCCTCGAAAGTGGCGGTGGTGGCCGCTACGGTCTGAGTCTCGGTGCCGCAAGTCACGGTGTAGTCCTTGGCGCCGTTGATGGCAGCCCAAGTTGCTGTGATGGCATTGCCGGCTGCGGTTGCGCTCACAACGGGAGTTGCAAGAGGGGTTACCTCGGGCACCTCGGGGGTCTCGCCACTATGGCCATCGATGTAGTAGATGTAGTAATAGTAGGTACCCTGGCTACCTGCGAAGTTGAACTTCGAGCCGTAGTAGTTGTTCAGATACCTGCCGTGGGTTTGGTTGTAGAGGGTTGCGTGGCTACTTCCATCGAGCGAGAAAGTCCACGAAGCCTCTGCATCTTTAGTCTCCTTGTAGGAGAGCTTGCTGGTCCAACTCTCGCTGTCGTAGTTGCCATAGAGATAGCCCTGGGCAGCCTTGCAAGCGATGGTGCCGTCAATGGTGCCGGCCTCCACGGTCATAACTGCAGCAGTTGCGGGCACCTCGAGAATCTCCAGACCATCGGTAACGGTCATCGACTCGGTGAACTTCAGTGCAGAGCCATCCGCAACGGTGGAGAGGAGCTTGGCAGTGCTCGAGGCGGAGTTTTTGGTGCAAATCACGAAGGTGTCGCCTGCGGTGAGCTCGGCAGCATTGGTGAGGAGTTTGTAGGCCTTGGGTTTCTCCACTACGGTGAGGCCCGAAACGCTGAAGGTGGCGATGTCGGCGCGCTTGAAGTTGAGGGTTTTGCCTGTGAGGTCTACGGTTTTGGTGTAGTTGTTCTTGTCGGTGGTGACGTCCACGGTGAACTCGGTGCCCGAGAGGTCGGTGGGAACGGTCACGAACCACACATCATCCTCGCCGGTAGCTACGCGGCCACCCATATTGAGAGTGATCTCCTCGTAGTTGTTATACCACTTGGCGTTGTCCAGAGTGCCGGCCTCGTGCACCTTGAACTCAACGACGCCGGCGGGCTTGGTGCTCGACTTGAAGACCACTTTCTCAATCTTCTCACCTGCGCCAATACCCTTGATGGTCATCTTTGCGAAGGCAACCATACGGGCAAATTGGAACTGGATTTTGTCGGGCAGGCCGTTGGTCACCACGGGCTCCTTCGACACGAGAATGTCGGCTGCGGGGTCGTAGCTGGTGGCCGAAGGGGTCTGCTCCTGAGGTATGGTCAGCGAGATGGACGAGGTGGTGTACTTGTAGGCATAGGGGTAGAATGCGCCCAGGGTGTAGGTGGTTGCGCCATCGGTGGTGGAGAGGTCGGCGGTGAAGGTTGCGACGTTGTTCTCCAGGGTGTAGTTGGCGTGGGTTGCGCTCTGGCGGCGTGAGGAGCTCATATCCGAGAAGTAGATGATGTTGAGCTGCTCGCCGGTGGCGTTCCAATAGATTTTGTTACCCTCGGTGTAGGTGCGGGTCTGCTGCTCGGGGGTTACCTCCACAGCGATGGTTGTGGTCTGCTCCTGCTTTATGGGAGTTTCGATGGGCTCTTGGTTGCAGCTTGCAAGAAGAGCGAGTGCGGAAAGTGCAAAAATTGTTCTCTTCATATCCCTCAAAGCTTAAAATTCACCATAATCGTTTACGTTGGGATCCTCGCCGGGATAGCCCCAACCATCGTTAATACCTTCCGAGATGGCAATACCTGCCTCGGTCTCCACGCTGAAGATGTTCAGTTCTGGAGTGATGTAGGATTTTTTCATTGGTTTCTACGGTTTGATTATTTGTTGTTGTTTTTGGTTATGTATGTCTCTTTTTGTGGAGGCGGAATATTTATATTCCGGCTCGCGGCGCAAATATATTAAAAATTCCTCTGTTGCCACCATTTTTCCACCACAAAAACAGAGCCTTCGAGCATTTTATCTTGTCCTCACCACCATCCACATAACAAGCCCCACGAAATGCATATGGTGCAATCGTGGGGCTTGTGTCATTTTTTTGTGCGGGCAAAGTCTCCCTTGCGCTGCGCTATGCTATCCGAGGTAGGATTTCAGGAGTTTGCTCCTGCTGCTGTGGCGCAGACGACGGATGGCTTTCTCTTTGATCTGGCGAACGCGCTCACGAGTGAGGCCAAACTTCTCGCCAATCTCCTCGAGGGTCATCTCCGAGCAACCAATGCCAAAGAAGGACTTGATGATATCTTTCTCCCTGTCGGTGAGGGTGTCGAGAGCCCTGTCAACCTCGGTGGCAAGCGATTCGCTAATGAGGCCGCGGTCGGCATTGGGGGAGTCGGCATTGACCAACACGTCGAGCAGGTTGTTGTCCTCGCCATCGGCAAAGGGTGCGTCTACCGAGACGTGGCGACCCGAGACACGCAGTGTGTCCGAAACCTTCTCCTTGGGGAGGTTGAGCATATCGGCAAGCTCCTCGGGCGAGGGGGTGCGCTCGTTCTCCTGCTCGAAGCGTCCGAAGGCCTTGTTGATCTTGTTGAGCGAGCCCACCTGGTTGAGGGGCAGACGCACGATACGCGACTGCTCGGCCAGAGCCTGGAGAATCGACTGACGAATCCACCATACTGCATAGGAGATGAACTTGAAACCGCGGGTCTCGTCGAACTTCTCGGCTGCCTTGATGAGTCCGAGGTTGCCCTCATTGATGAGGTCGGGCAACGAGAGTCCCTGATTCTGATACTGCTTGGCCACCGACACAACAAATCGAAGGTTGGCTTTGGTCAGTTTTTCGAGTGCTTCTTGGTCTCCTTTGCGGATACGCTGGGCGAGCTCCACCTCCTCTTCTACGGTAATGAGTTCCTCTTTACCGATTTCCTGAAGATATTTGTCGAGCGATGCGCTTTCGCGGTTGGTGATGGATTTTGTGATTTTTAGCTGTCTCATTCTACTGTGTGTTTACAATTATTCCTTATTCTAATTATCCTCTTCGAAAGACAGCCCCATCCATCTGCTTGCCAGAGCCTCGGGCCACTCTACTCCACCAGCGAGTAGCTGGCTATGCGGCCTGTGGAGGGGTAGATGCCGTCGATGGATGTGATTTTCTCTCCCACTCGTCCACTCGAGAATGCGCTCTCGAGCTGGTCGAGACTCTCCACGGGTTGTTCGTTGATGTGGGTGATCACAAATCCCGGTCTCACTCTTGCTTTGGCAAGGAAACCTCCCTCTCGCACTGCCACCACTCTTACGCCACCGGCAATGCCGAGTCGGCGTGCGGCTGTGCTCTCCACGTTGGCAAATTCGCCACCGAGAGCAGCGAGGGATGCGAGTTCCTCCTTACTTACGGGTTCTGTCTTTCCGGCTTTATTACGCAGTGTCACTTCAAAAGGTTTCACTTTTCCGTCTCTTTTTACGGAAATTTTCACCTTGCTACCCGGGCGATGCTTGGCAATGATCTCGCCGAGGCGTGCGGAGGAGTCGATGGCAAGGCCGTCGATGGAGAGGAGAATGTCGCCCTTGCGGATGCCTGCCGACTCTGCTGCGCCACCCGGAGTGACCTCTGCCACCCACGCGCCGCCAATCTCCTTGATGCCGAGCTCCTCGCCACGCTGCTCCACAAACTCGGAGTTAATCTCCTGATACTGAACGCCGAGGAGGGCACGCTGAACAATTCCATACTCCTTCAGGTCTACCACCACTTTCTTTACAATGCTGCTGGGAACCGCAAACGAATAGCCAATGTAGCTGCCCGTGCGCGACTGAATCAGGGTGTTGATGCCCACGAGTTCGCCCGCAGTGTTGACCAGCGCACCGCCACTATTGCCGGGGTTGACTGCCGCGTCGGTCTGGATGAAGGATTCTATGCTGTATTGGCTGGGGATGGCACCGAGGTTGCGGGCCTTGGCGCTGACGATGCCTGCCGTGATGGTCGATTGGAGGTCGAAGGGCGAGCCTATGGCAAGCACCCATTCGCCGAGCCTCAGGTCGTCGCTCGAGCCAAACTTGAGGAAGGGGAACTCCTTGCCCTCAATCTTCAGTAGCGCAACGTCGGTGGTGGGGTCGGTGCCCACAACCTTTGCGTCGAACGAGCGACCGTCGTAGAGTTTCACCTTCACCTTGCTGGCATTCTCCACAACGTGGTTGTTGGTGACGATGTAGCCGTCGGAGGTGATGAGCACGCCGCTACCGCCCGTCTTGGCTTCGCGTGTGGAGGGGGCTCCGTAGCCCTGAGGGATGCCGAAGAATTGGAGGAAGGGGTCGAAACTGTTGGAGCCCTGCACGCGGGTGAGGACCTCGATGTTGACCACGGCTCCCACAGCATTTTCGGCAGCGTATGTGAGGTCGGGGTATTTCTCCTTGGTGTAGGATGTGAAGTGGTTGACTGCCTCCTCCGAGCCGAGGGTGGGGATGGAGGGTTGCTCCACAGCCGAAGCGGAGAGGGGGGAGTCGGGATTGCTGAGTTTGAGCACGGCGGAGGCGCTGATAGCCCCCACAAGAGCAGCTCCGAGGAGGCTGCCAAGAATGGTTATCGCCTGTTTGTTCATAGTGTGTGTGATTGTTGTCTGTACGTTGTTCTAACTATCTGATTGGAGGCGAATTGCTACATAGGCAGGAGGTGTGGAATGTGGAGCCCTGTGGCTCCGATTTTCGGGTGTTATTTTTCTGTTTGCCATAGAATAACGCCCCTGTGTGGAGGAATATTGTGGCAAATCGGGGAAAATTATTATCTTTGCGCACTAAACGAATTGTTCAATAGAAAACACAGAATACAAAGAGATATGTTTGAGAATCTATCAGAGAAGTTAGAGAGGTCGTTCAAGATACTCAAAGGTGAGGGTAAGATCACCGAAATCAATGTGGCAGAGACCCTCAAGGAGATTCGCCGCGCACTCATCGACGCCGACGTCAACTACAAAGTGGCAAAGACTTTCACCGATGAGGTGAAGCAGAAAGCCCTGGGCCAGAATGTGCTCACCGCCGTTAAGCCCGGCCAGATGATGACCAAGATTGTGCGCGATGAGTTGGCACAACTGATGGGTGGTACCGCCACCGACATCAATCTCACGGGCCACCCTGCCGTGATTCTCATCGCCGGTCTGCAGGGTTCGGGTAAGACCACCTTCTCCGGTAAACTCGCGCGTGAGTTGAGCCAGAATCGCAAACGTAGCGTGTTGCTTGTAGCGGGTGACGTCTATCGTCCTGCAGCTATCGACCAGCTCAAGATTCTTGGCGAGCAGGTGGGCGTGGAGGTCTACACCGAGGAGGGCAACAAAAATCCCGTGGAGATTGCCGAGAATGCCATCAAGTATGCTCGCTCGAAGAGCATCAACACCGTGATTGTCGACACCGCGGGTCGTTTGGCCGTAGACGAGCAGATGATGGAGGAGATTGCAGCCATCAAGGCAGCCGTGAAGCCCTCCGAGATTCTCTTTGTGGTGGACGCGATGACGGGTCAGGATGCTGTGAACACCGCTCGCGAGTTCGACCAGAGGCTCGACTTCGACGGTGTTGTACTCACCAAGCTCGATGGCGACACCCGAGGTGGTGCTGCTATCTCCATTCGTTCGGTGGTCAACAAACCCCTCAAGTTCATCTCCAGCGGTGAAAAGATGGATGCGCTCCAGACCTTCCATCCCGAGCGTATGGCCGACCGTATCCTCGGTATGGGTGACGTAGTGTCGCTGGTGGAGAGGGCACAGCAGCAGTTTACCGAGGAGGATGAGCGCAAGCTGAAGAAGAAAATCTACACCAACGAGTTCAACTTCAACGACTTCATTGAGCAGATCGGCCAGATCAAGAAGATGGGCTCGATGAAAGACCTGATGGGTATGATTCCCGGTATGGATAGGGCTCTGAAGGGGGTGGATATCTCCGACGACGTGTTCAAGCAGGTGGAGGTGATCATCGGCTCTATGACCCCCGCAGAGAGGGAGCACCCCGAGATTATCAACCCTTCGCGTAAGGCTCGTATTGCGGCCGGTAGTGGCACAACCCTCCAGGATGTCAACCGACTGCTCAAGCAGTTTGAGGATATGAGGAAGGTGATGAAGATGGCTGCCGGCGCTGGCAACAAGAAGATGCCTATGATGCGCGGAATGATGCGTGGCCGTCGCAGGTAGAGAGAAGTGACGCAATCTGGGATGGAGGGTAGTTGCCCACGCCCGTGACATACAGACTAAACAAATCGGACCGCTCGAAAATCTTGAGCGGTCCGATTGCTTTTCTAAAGGCTGCCACCTGAGTGGCGACAGCCCTATGATGGAGAGTATCTGCTATTTACGCACGATGATGTCGTGGTTGTCCACCTTCATATCGCTGATGTAGACTCCCTCGGGAAGAATGAGCTCGGTGAGGGGGTTACCCTGAACGTGGAGTTTGGTGAGCTTGCGGTTGCTGCTGCAATCGAGTGTGGTGAGCAGACAGTTGTTGGCCACGAGCGACTCCAAGATGGTGAGGGTGGTCACGTTCAAGTCGGTGATGTTGGTGTTCTCACAAGCCAGGTCGGTGATCTTGACGCAATTGGCCACATCCAAGAGGGAGATGTTGTTACCACCACAGTGGAGATACTTGAGGTTGGTGTAGTTGATGAAACTCCATTTGCCCTCCAGACGGTTGTTGCTGCAATCGAGTTTGCTCAGGGGAGCGTTGGGGTGGAGCACAAGCTCGGAGATGAGGTTGTTGCTGCACACGAGGGTTGCGAGGACGGGGTGGGCCGAGAGGTCGAGTGTTGCGATGTTGTTGTCGTAGCACTCAAGCATCTCGAGCTTGGGGAGGTTGCTCAAATCGAGCGAGGAGAGATTGTTCTCATAGCAACCGAGGGTGTAGAGCTCAGGGAGACCGGTGAGGTTGAGCGAGATGATCTCGTTGCTACCGATGGCGGCCACAAGGAGTTTGGGGCAGTCGTTGAACTTCACCTCGCGGAGGTTGTTGATGCGGAGGTCGAGGTAGACGAGCTCCTTCTTGCCGCTCACGTTGAAGGTGGTGAGGTTGTTCTGCCAAGCCTGGAAGAGCTGCAGAGCGTCGCAACCGTCGAGATTGACATACTCGATGTCGTTCATATTACCATAGAATTGGTGGAGTGACGAGCAACCGCTCAGGTTGACGCTCTTGATGTTGTTGTAGGAGCAGTCCACATACTCGAGTTTCTTCAGACCGCTGAGGTCGAGCTCGGTGAGGGCATTGTTGTCGCAATCGAGGTTGACGAGGTTGACGAACATCTCGATACCTTTGAGCGAGGTGATGGGCTCGCGCTCGTCGGTTTCGCTGAGGGTGAGGGTCATTTCGGTCACCTGCGCTGCCTCGCTTGCGGAGATGGTGCCGTCGCCGTTGAGGTCGCAATACTCAAGGATCAACTCCTTGAACACGGGGCACTCGATGGCATTGTCACCCTCGGAGGAGCCACTCTTGCCGAGCTGCTCCACCTTGATGATTTTCTCCACTCTGCTCTCGCCCTCACCCACATAGATAATCAGGTCGCCCTGACGGGTTTTGGAGCCGGTGTAGGGGGCTGCGGAGATGGCAATACCCTCTTCCCACCTCTCGGCCGAGAGCCACGAGAGGCCATTCATATAGTACCAAGCGTTGGCGTCGGTGGAGATTTTTATCTCCTTGGAGCCGCCGTCGGCGGTGAAGGTCACTTGCTGGGTTTCGATTGTGAGCTCATATTTGGTTGCGGGCTCAACGGGGGTGTCCTCATCATTGTTGTTGCAAGAGGGGAGGATGCAGATGGCAGCTGCTGCGAGGAGTGCGAGCAACTTAGTGGTTATGTGTTTCATCTCTCAATAGTCTCTTTTTGTTGATTCATTAGTTGTAAATCTGTACGCAACGCACGCTGTAGCCATTGCCCCAGTTTGCACCCTGACCGGCGTTGTAGAGGGGGTAGTTGTAGGTGAAGCAGTAGGCAGTCTCGGCAATCTCCAACTCGGAGGACCAAATCTTCACGAAGCCGGTGTCGTTCTGTACGCTCATCAGGGAGCCGCCATCGCTGGGGTGTGCGCTGCGGTAGCCTGCTGCGGGGAAGTAGGACTCGTGGCCGTCGGCTGCGGTGTTGACAAAGCCTTTATACTCGGCCATCACGCTGTTGGCGCTGTCGAGGTAGACCCACATAGCCTTGCGGGGCACCTGATAACCTGCGGGGCAGGGGTCGTAGTTGCTCTTCTGGAAGGGGCGCCAGAGCGACTTGTCGGCGTCGTAGATGACGTCGTTCTTCATCTGGCCGAGGGTGTTTACATCGAGCCAGTTGGCTTTGTTCTTGGTGGGGTCTGCGGTGAGGAAGGTCATTGGGTGAGCGGTGGCATAGTCGAGGGTGCCGATCTCGTTGGAGGAGGGGGTGGCGATCCACTCGGCCTGGGTGTAGGCGGAGTTGCATACGGTGAGTTTGCCGCTGTTGCCGAAGGGGGATACTACGTCCATCCAACCGCCGTTCTGCAGGTCGCGTGTGCGCTCCTCCACGGTGTCACCGATGAAGGGATCCTTGCGGCCCCACTGATAGTAGAGGCCGAAGCTCTCGTAGCCGTCATAGCCGGGAGCGGTTGCACCGAGGTTGCGGTCCATACAGTAGTAGCCGTCGGTGAGGCCGCCACTCATAGGCACGCCATTGTTTTGGTAGTCGAACACCTCGGGCTTGTCGGTCATCCAGATGTGCCACGACCACACGATGTTGTTGCTCTGGTCGAATGCAGCCAGCAGAACGTTGCCCTCATAGGAGGAAGCGGTGAAGGTTACCTGGCCGTCGGCGTAGTTGACCTCGGAGATGAGGGCGTTGCCCTGCTGGCCCTCCACGGTGCTTGCCCAGAGCCAATCGACCTTTGCAATATTATTAATAGGTGTGCCGTCCACTTTGCGGGTGTCGAAGCTGTAGTTGCCAGCAACGTGTACCATATAGCAGTTGGAGTAGCCCATCTTGCTGAGGTTGTTGTCGTCGCCCATAGAGCTCTCCCAGAGAATCTGCTCGGGATATGCGTAGATGGTGTTGCGCTCGATGTTGAGGGCAGCCACCTCAGTGCTGAAGGTCTGTCCGTTGACATCCTCGAGGGTGAGGGTGAGGCCCTCGGTGTAGTTCTCTGCGGGGAGCACGAAGCGGAAGGTGGCGCCACTCTCGGTGTTGACGCCCGCTGTGCCGCAGTCTACGACGATCTCTTTCGAGGCGTCGGCATTGAGGGAGAGACGTGCGGTTGCGGTCGAGAGGTCGGCCACGCCATTACCTGCCAAACGGCGATTGTTTTTGCCTGTGAGGATGGCGCGACGGATGTAGTGGGGACCCTTTACGTCGAAAGAAATAAGACCGGCCAAGTAGGTGAGTTCCACCTCTTTGCTTGTGGTTTTGCCCACTGCGGGGTTGATGCGCGAGAGGATGGAGGTGTGGTTCTGGGTTGCGGGGATGGAGATGCGGACAACGTCGCCACTCACGCCATTTACCGAGGCCGACGAGTTGGTCACAAGGTAGGTGGCTGCCGAGGAGATGGGGCCAAACTCGCCAACGGCGCTACCCTCGCCACCAACGAGCTGTGCAGGGGCACCATTGACGTAGAGAATCGACTGTGCAGTCCAGCTGTTGATACCACCGTCGGCATCGTTCTCGATGGAGGCGGAGATGTAGGTGGGGGGCTCTGCGTCGGGAATGTAGACCACTTCTGCCTCTGCAATCTCGCCACGGAGAATCTCCATTGCGGCAATCTGTTTGCCGCTCATAATCTCGTTGCCTTCGCCATAGAGGGTGACAACAAAGCCCGAATAGGTCTTGGCGGGGAGGGTGAGGTCGATGTAGGCGGGGAGGGTGAGGCCTGCGCCGAGGTCCACAGTGATGGAGCGCGAGCCGCTCTCGGAGAGAACGAGCTTGGGTGCGCCCGAGTAGTTCATCTCTGCGGTGCCCTCACCTGCGATGGTGGCATCGGGGGAGCTGATGACCATCTTGGTGATGGTGCCCTCGCCATCGACTTTCACGCTGAGAGTGCCGAGGAGGTTCTTGAACACGAGGTTGGGGGTGGTGTTGGAGGCAACCATAGGCTGGATAGCTTTGATTGCGGGGCCCTGGATTGCGGGTACCTCCATAGTGAGGGTTGTGCCCTCGATGGAGCCGTTGCCAAAGTCGTAGGCACCACAGTAGAGGTCGGCTTTGGTGATCTTGTCGATGGTGATGGTGGAGACGTCGCCTTCGGGTACGGTGTACTTGGCGTTGTTGATGATCACCTCAGCATCTTTGGTCCAGGTGCGTCCGTTTTCGAGGGTCGCCGAGACCGAAACGGATTTTTCGAGGTCTTCATTCTCGGGTTGGTTGCAGGAGGTTGCCATAAACAGGGTTGCAATGGCAACGAGCGAGGTTAAAAATTTTTTCATAATAGTTATGTGAAGTTTAGAGTTTTATGTTTTATGGCCACAAATATAATAAAGTGTTTGTAAAAAACATCATTTGCTATGTTAAATTTTGTCGCTCTGTTCTGTGGGAAATGAAAAATATCGTGTTGTTCCTATGGGGTAGATGGTTTTCGATGGAATGTTCGTTGTGTCTGCTCGGATGTCACATTTGTCTCATTCTATGGGCTTGTGGTGATGGAGTGTGAAAAATAATGGCATCGGAGCTCAACCCTCGTTTTTTTTATTAACTTTGTGGGATTAAACACAACCAAGAGATTATGTACGACTACCTCCGCGGCCTCGTGGCCGAACTGACCCCCACCTATGCCGTCATCGAGTGTGGCGGCGTGGGCTATCTCGTGACCATCTCACTCCAAACCTACTCCCAACTCGAGGGACGCGAGGAGGCAATGGTCTATGTCCAACACGTTCTTCGTGAGGACAACGAGACCCTCTATGGCTTTGCCGAGCGCGAGGAACGCGAGGTCTTCAGGTTGCTGACGAGTGTCTCGGGAGTGGGCGGTGGCACCGCAAGGGTGATACTTTCGACCTACACCCCTGCCGAGCTCTCCACCATCATCTCCACCGAGAATGCCGTGTTGCTCAAGAATGTTAAGGGCTTGGGCCTCAAGACGGCGCAGAAAATCATCGTTGAGATACGCGACAAGATTGTGACGCTCGGCATTGGCTCGGGCGCAGCTAATGCACCACTGCGAGGAGCGCAGAAACACGTTCTGGAGAATATATCGAGCGGCTCGGAGGTCTACGACGAGGCTCTGCAGGCACTCTCGATGTTGGGATTTGGCAAGGCTGCGTCGGAGAAAGCTCTGAAGAAGATTCTCAAGGAGCACCCCGCCGTGCAGGTGGAGGAACTCATACGCCTTGCGCTCAAGCAATTGTAGAAGAAAAACGAATTATCAACTATTAATTGGGGGCAGAGTCCCCTCGGTGTGGATACAATGAAACAAGAGATTATTTCGGGCTGCAAAAGTCTGGTTGCCAAATTACGCAAGTATATCACTCCCACTTTTCTGGTGGCGCTGACTATGTCGTTCATCTTCTGGTATAGCGGCAAGTTGCGCTACACCTATACGGCGGAGATTCCCATTTCGGTGGTCATCGAGGGTGACCGCCATCGCATCACCTGTATGGTGGAGGGTACGGGCCACAACATTGTGTCGGCTCGCTACTTCAAACGCCTGAAAGTGAAACTTCGCAGGAGCGATGTGGAACTCATCCCCGTCGATGGAATGTCCTCCACCTACGAGGTCTCTTCGGCTTCGTTGCAGAACGCCATCTCGGTCCGTAACCCCAGCCTGAAGATTGTCTCGGTGAGCCAAATGCCCTATCTCATTTTCGAGGAGGAGTAGACCTTTATATAATATTGCAGCATACAATGGGCAGAGTGAAACGAGTGGCAGTGACGGGTGGCATAGGGAGTGGCAAGAGCACTTTCTGCCGCCTCCTCTCCAGCTATGGAGGTGCCCCCATCTACGACTCCGACACCCGTGCCAAGGAGATAATGAACTCCTCGGAGGAGGTGCGAGGGGAGATTGTGGCCCTCTTTGGCCCCGAGGCCTACGATGAGCAGGGGCTCAATAGGCGACACATTGCCTCCATAGCATTCGGTTCGGCGAGTGTGTTGGAGAGGCTCAATGCCATCGTCCACCCTCGGGTGGTGGCCGACTTTGAGAGGTGGGCCGAGGAGAGCGGATGCGACTATGTGATTCTCGAGAGTGCGTTGCTCTTCACCTCCCCGCTGATGGGACACTACGACCTGGCTGTGGTGGTCGATGCACCGCTGGAAGTGCGCGTGGAGCGCTGCGTGAGGCGCGATGGAGCCACACCCGAAGAGGTGCGTGCGCGCATCGGCCGACAGATGAGCGCCGAGCAGATGCGCCAAAGGGCCGATAGGGTGGTGGAGGCCGACGGACGCGACCTGATGCCCCAAGTGGTAGATATTGACAGACTTATAAGAACACTATGACGGAGATACAACGAAATCGCAGGGTGATGTCCATACTCAACGTCACGCCAGACTCCTTCTTTGCCGCAAGCCGTGCCGAGGGGGAGCCGCAGGTGTGCAGTCGCGTGGAGCAGATGCTTCGCGAGGGTGCCGACATCATAGATGTGGGAGGTTGCTCCACCCGCCCCGGTGCAGCAGATGTCCCCACTTCGGAGGAGGTGAGGAGGGTGCTGGAGGGTGTGGAGGCCGTTCGCAAGGTGAGTGGAGATGTGACTCTCTCGGTGGACACGTTCCATAGCGAGGTCGTGGAGGCTGTGGTTGAGCGCTTCGGGGAGGTGATAATCAACGACGTCACCGCGGGCGAAAGAGACAGCCGTATGGTGGAAATCGCTGCCCACTATAATCTTCCTATGGTGGTTATGCACTCGCGCGGCACGCCGCAGACTATGCAGCAGCTCACCGACTATGTCGATGTGGTGGATGAGGTGCGCGACTACCTCCTTCGCCGTGCCGAGAAGCTCACTCGTGCGGGTGTGCGCGAGGTGATTCTCGACCCCGGAATAGGCTTTGCCAAGACCGAGGAACAGAACTTTGCGCTCCTGGAGGGGCTCGATAGAATAGCCGGAGAGGGATATGAGGTGCTTGCTGGCATATCGCGCAAGAGCTTTATGTGTCGCACGCTCGGCATTGCCCCCGAGGAGGCACTCGAGGCCACCACGGCGCTCCATTGGGCCTGCCTTGAGAGGGGTGCCACCATCCTTCGTGTCCACGACACCCTCGCTGCACGTCAAACAATCCGACTCTTCGAAAAACTCTACCGACTATGATTCATACCGACAGCAAATCTGCCATCATTGCCATCTCCGACCTCCGCAAACACTACGGCAACCTCGAGGTCCTCAAGGGAGTTTCGCTCACCATCGATGAGGGTGAGATTGTTGCCATTGTGGGTCCGAGTGGCGCCGGTAAAACCACTCTCCTCCACGCCATTGGTGCTCTCTCTGAGTTCGATGGCGGAAGGGTTGTTGTGGACGGAGTGGATGTGGGCAGTCTCGATAGCGACGCCGCCGCCGATTTCAGGGGCAGCCGCATAGGACTCGTATTCCAATTCCACTACCTGCTGCCCGAATTTACAGCCTTTGAGAATGTCTGCATCCCCGGTTACATTGCGGGTAGAGATAGGGGAGAGGTGGAGCGCAGGGCCAAGGAGTTGCTCCGGTTGGTGGGTCTCGAGGAGAGAATCGACCACAAGCCCTCCGAGCTTTCGGGTGGCGAGCAACAGAGGGTTGCCATCGCCAGGGCTCTGATCAATTCGCCCCGCATCCTGCTGGCCGACGAGCCTTCGGGCAACCTCGACAGCCACAATCGCACAGAGATCCACAACCTCTTTTTCCGCCTGAGGGACCAACTCGGCCTGACGGTGGTGGTGGTGACCCACGACGAGGGGCTGGCCGAGATGAGCGATAGGAAGATAAATATCGTCGACGGATTGATATCATCGCTCTAATTCTCTCTTTCCTTGCACCTGGTGGAGGCGCCTACTGTGTGCAGTCATTTTATTTGCGTGGCTCCATCCCCACAATTTTACACTTCTAACCCCCATAAAAGCACGTGAAACCCGAACTCAAAGATATGCTCGATGAGCTCTGGCTCCGCTATGATAATCCCGATTTCATCGAGCCCGACCCCATCTCCATCCCCCACTCATTCTCCTCGCAACTCGACCGCGAGGTGAGCGGACTCCTGGCCGCAACCATCGCCTGGGGCAACCGCAAGGCCATTGTTAAGAGTGCCAACCGTATGATGGACTACCTCGACAGGCGCCCCTATGAGTTTGTGATGGGGGCCTCCGAGAGAGAACTCCAACTCCTCCAAAGCTATGTCCACCGCACCTTCAATGGTGCCGACCTCGACTGCTTCGTGAGGGCCATTCGCCACATCTGCACCCTCCACGGCTCCCTCGGTGAGTGGTTCCAGAGCGCCTATGAGCAGAGTGGCGATATGCGTAGGGTGATGGCCGATTTCCGCACCCTCTTCTTCACTCCGCCCCACCCACAGCGCAGCGAGAAACACCTCTCCTCGATTGAGAAGGGGGCCGCCTGCAAGCGACTCAATATGTATCTCCGCTGGATGGTGCGCCAAGACCCACACGGTGTCGACTTCGGCTATTGGGGCCGTATCCCTGCCTCGGCACTCTATCTTCCCCTCGACCTCCACTCGGGCAATGTGGCTCGCGCACTCGGGTTGCTGGAGCGTAAGCAGAACGATTGGAAGGCTGTGGAGGAGGTGATGATTGGGTTGCGAGAGGCCGACCCCAACGACCCCGTGAAATATGACTATGCACTCTTCGGAGTGGGTGTCAACGGAGCTATGAAGCAGTTTGATTAACCGACCTAATTATCGCAATGTCAGGGGGATTCCGATTCAAACAATTTGCCGTGGAGCAGGAGCGCTCCGCAATGAAGGTGGGCACAGATGGTGTGCTCCTCGGCGCGTGGGCTGCACTCGACCAATCCCATAGGCGTGTGCTCGACGTGGGCACGGGCACGGGACTCATTGCGCTGATGGCTGCCCAACGCACGGCCGAATGGGGTGCGAAGATTGTGGGCGTGGAGATTGAGCGAGAGAGCTACCTCGATGCGCAGGCCAATTGTGCCGCCTCGCCGTGGGCCGATAGGATTGAGCTCTTTTGTGGTCCCATTCAGGAGTTTGAGGCCGAGGAGCCCTTCGACCACATCCTCTCCAATCCTCCCTATTTTGTCAATTCGCTCACCTCGCCCAATCAAGCCCGCACCACTGCCCGACACACCACCTCACTCTCATTCGAACAGCTCGCCAGCGATGCCGAACGACTCCTTGCGCCCGAAGGAGTTCTCTCGGTGGTTCTCCCCACCGATGCGGTTGCCGATATGACTCTTGCCGCTGCCCGCAAGGGACTATTTTTGCGCCGTAGGCTCGATGTGAGTAGCAAGAGGGGCGGCAGGCCACTGCGAGCACTGCTCACCTATGGCCGCAAGGCTCTCCCCACGGAGGTGGAGCACCTCACCATCCACGAGCCCGACGGCTCCTACACCGAGCCCTATCGACTCCTCACCCGCGACTTCTATCTGAAGTTCTGATTCTCAATTCTCTCCTCCCTATGGGGGTGTTCCGTAGGGCTCCAAAGTTAAGCGAATGTTACTTTTTGCGCGAGTTACTAAAAAAATTTAATAATAGTTTTGCTATTCGGTAGGAAGTTTGTACATTTGTAGGGTGAAGTAATACACAAGAAGCAGATAACAACAATATAAACACTTAAAAAAACGAATCAAACTATGGCACAGATTAAGATTGGTATCAACGGCTTTGGTCGTATCGGTCGTTTGGTATTCCGCGCTGCTTGCAACCAGGCAGACAAATTTCAGGTAGTTGGTATCAACGACCTTATCGATGTTGAGTATATGGCCTATATGCTCAAATATGACAGCGTTCACGGCAAATTCAACGGCACCGTTGAGGTTGTTGATGGCAAACTCGTAGTTAACGGCAACGCTATCCGCGTGACCGCAGAGCGCAACCCCGCCGACCTCAAATGGAACGAGGTTGAGGCAGAGTATGTAGTTGAGTCCACCGGTCTCTTCCTCACCAAAGAGAAAGCTCAGGCACACATCGACGCAGGTGCAAAATATGTGGTTATGTCGGCTCCTTCGAAAGACGACACCCCTATGTTCGTTTGCGGCGTTAACACCGACACCTACGCTGGTCAGCAGATCGTTTCGAATGCATCCTGCACCACCAACTGCTTGGCTCCCGTAGCTAAAGTTCTCAACGACAAATTCGGTATGGTTGAGGGTCTTATGACCACCGTTCACGCTACCACCGCAACCCAGAAGACCGTGGATGGTCCTTCGGTGAAAGATTGGCGTGGTGGCCGTGCAGCTGGCGGCAACATCATCCCCAGCTCCACCGGCGCTGCTAAGGCTGTAGGTAAAGTTATTCCCGAGCTCAACGGCAAACTCACCGGTATGTCGTTCCGCGTTCCCACCCTCGATGTTTCGGTTGTTGACCTCACCTGTACCCTCGCAAAAGAGGCTACCTACGCTGAGATTTGCGCCGCTATGAAAGAGGCTTCGGAGGGCGAGCTCAAAGGTATTCTTGGTTACACCGAGGACGCAGTTGTTTCGTCTGACTTCATCGACGACGCACGCACCTCGATCTTCGACGCTACCGCTGGTATCCAGCTCACTCCCAAGTTTGTGAAAGTTGTTTCGTGGTACGACAACGAGTGGGGCTACTCCAACAAAGTGTTGATGCTCATTGAGAATATGAAGCGTTACAACGGCTAAAAAAAGCACATCTCGCGGGTGAATTTTTCACCGCACTTCAGATAACGGCTCCTCACTTGCGCCAAGCAAGCTGCGGGGCCGTTACTTCGTTTGGCAAAAAATTCCCTTCGCGATATGCGCTTTTTACCGTTCCCGAGTCTGGTAGATTTTTCACCACACTTCGATAAATCCCCTCCTCATTTGCGACAAGCAAACTGCGGAGTCCGCTTTCTTGTGCGCCTAAAATGCGCTCGCTTCTATGCTTTTTTCTTGCGACGGGAGAGTGCCCTTTTGAGGATGAATAGAGTAGGCCCCCACCTGATAGCCATCAAGTGGGGGCCTACTTCTCATTTGCACCCTCTGGTCTACTCCTCCTTGAAGTCGACATACTCGCCCACATCCTCGTTGACGCGTTTGCGGGTGTCGGGTTTGGTGTGGAGGCGCACCTTACCCTCGTCGGGGTTGCGGGGACGGGTAGTGTTGTGGTAGCCACCGAAATTCCAACTGTAGCCTCGGAACTCCTCGCCCTGTTGCGCGGCCTCCTGCTGGGCTTTGCGGATTTTGTGGCGGAGAATGAGCGAACCGACAAGGCCGAGAAGGATGAAGAATCCGATGACGCTGAATATTACACTGAAGATGTCGCCGAGCGACACTGCTCCGGTGAGGAGGAGGAAGAGGAGAATGATCCAAATCCAAGTGCTTGCTGTGCTTCTCATTGCGTGGGGGTATTGTTTTACTTTTGTGTTGAGTGTGTTGCGTTGTGGGGGCACCCTCTATTTGTTGACTCTATATGCGCGTTTGACGCCGTCGATGCGGAGGATGTTGTGGGTGACCATATCGGCTATGTTGGAGGATTTGACCTCTATGCTCACGATGCCGCCGAGCGTGCCGTTGCGCTGGGGTGAGAGGGCTATGGAGCGTATGGCCACACCGAGGCTGCCGATGGTGTCGATGATGGTGCTGAGCATACCTGTGCGCTCCTCGGCTGTCACGCGGATGGAGGCGATGAAACTTCCCTTGCCCGTCTCGCCGCGCCAGCGTGCAGCGATGATGCGATAGGGGTACATCTCCTTGAGTCGGCGCGCATTGGGACAATCGGTGCGGTGGATGGTCACACCCTTGTTGATGGTGGTGAAACCAAACACCTCGTCGCCGAAGATGGGGTTGCAGCATCGTGCTGTGTGCCACTCGAGTCCGTGGACCTCCTCCCCGAGAATGAGCTCCTCGGCAACCTTCTCCTCCTTCTTGGGGGGTGCGGGAGCTTTGGGCAGGGTGGGGGGCTGGGGGCTCTCCTCACCGGCGAGGTGGCGGCTTATGAGCTCCTTCACCACGGCCATATCTACCTTCTCGTCGACAATGTGGCCGTAGAGTTCCATGCCGGTGCGTAGCTTGTAGTGCTTGCAGAGTAGTGCCACGGCGTCGTCGATGCCGATGGTGAGTTTCCAATTCTTGAGCTTACGTTCCAACTCCTCACGGCCCAACTTGGCGAGCTTGCTCTCCTCTTCGCGCAGGAAGAGTTTGATGCGGCTGCGGGCCTTGCTTGTCACCACAATGTTGAGCCAATCCGACTTGGGCTTTTGGTTTTTGGAGGTGAGGATGGTGACGATGTCGCCATTGTGGAGAGGCTCCTTGATGGGGACGTTGCGCTGGCCGATTTTGGCTCCCACGCAACTGCTGCCTATGGATGTGTGGATGTCGAAGGCGAAGTCGAGTACGGTGGCTCCCTCGGGGAGCTTGCGGATGTCACCCTTGGGGGTGAAGACAAAGACCTCTCGGTTGGTGGCATAGGCGTCGAGTTTCTCGCACAGGTGCGACTTGTTGTCGCTCTCCTCAATGATTTCTCGGAGTTTGGCGAGCCACTCTTCGTGGCTAATGGAGCCGCCGCCTACACCCTTGTAGCGCCAATGGGCGGCAATACCTCTCTCGGCAACCTCATCCATTCGCTCCGTGCGAATCTGTATCTCCACCCACTCCCCAAAGGCCGAAACGGTGGTGTGCAACGACTCGTAGCCGTTGCTCTTGGGGATGGATATCCAGTCCCTCATACGCTCGGGATTGGGGGTGTAGTAGTCGGTGACTATCGAAAAGACGTTCCAGCAGTGCATCTTCTCCAACTCCTTGGGGCAGTCGATAATGATGCGGATGGCGAAGATGTCGAACACCTCCTCGAAGGCCACGCCTTGCTTCTGCATCTTGCGCCAGATGGAGTAGATGCTCTTGGTGCGGCTCTTGATGTGGTAGCGGATGCCGCTCTCCTTCATTCGCTTTTCGATGGGTGCGAGGGTGTCCGAGATGAGAGCCTCTCGCCTCTGTGCACTCTCTTCGAGTTTGCGTGAGATGGAGTCGTGCGCCTTGGGTTCGAGGTGTGCGAAGGATATCTCTTCGAGTTCGCTCTTGATGTTGTAGAGGCCGAGTTTGTGTGCAATTTGTGCGTAGAGGTTCATACTCTCCCAACACTTCCTGCGCTGCTTGTCGGCGGGGAAGATGTCGATGTTCCTCATCACCTCGAGCCTGTCGGCGAGCTTCAGGAGAATCACTCGCGGGTCGGCGGAGTAGGTGATAATAAGGTTCCTGAAGTCCTCAATCTGGCTCTTGTCCGTCTTGGTGCGAATCTTGGATATGTCGTTCATTCCGAGGATGATACCCACGGGAGGCTCGCCAAAGAGGGTGTTGATTTCGGCGAGTGACACAAACTCCATACGGGCTGCATCGTGGAGGAGTGCGGCGATGACCGAGTTGCGACCCAAGCCCACCTCGCCTGCCACAATCGAGGCTGTGGCTACGGAGTGGTCGAGGAGGGGAGAGCCGTCGTAGCGCTCCATTCCTTCGAGTGCCTTCTCTGCCATACGGAGTGCCTGCCCAATCATCTCTTGGCTTTTGGGGCTGAAGAGCGTGGAGCAGAGTTGCAGGAAGGGTGCGTATCTATCTTCTTGGTGGACCATAGTTGGAGTGAGTTGTTGTGGTTGTGGAAAACGTGTGAATCTCTATATGGAGAACGGCTGCGGAGTGACTAATATTGTCGACTCCGCAGCCGTTTTTTCCTGTTGGATTCAGAGAGGGTCTTGCGGACCCTATGCGGAGCTACCAGATGATCACCCTATCCTCGCGTGCGCGATACATATCGCCCTCGGTGATGCCGAATGCCTCATACCAATCGGCGATGTTGGGCAGGGTGCCGTTTACTCTCCACTTACCGAGCGAGTGGGGGTCTACTTTGGTGAGCCTTACGATCTCCTGTGGACGGATGTTCTGTGCCCAGAGGGTTGCATAGGCGATGTAGAACCTCTGCTCGGCGGTGAAGCCGTCGATGGGCTGGGGCTTGTTCTCGCCCCACGAGTCGCGGAGTGCGGTCATAGCCACCCTCAGACCACCCTGGTCGGCGATGTTCTCACCGAGGGTGAAGGTGCCGTTGGCGTGGAGACCCTCCTCGTTGACCTCGATGGCGTCGAACTGCTCCACCAAGACTTGGGCCCTCTTGTCGAAAGCCTCTGCATCCTCTTTGGTCCACCAATCGTTCAGGTTGCCATCCTTGTCATACTGGCGACCCTGGTCGTCGAAACCGTGGGTCATCTCGTGGCCAATGACAACACCGATGGCGCCATAGTTAACAGCGTCGTCGGCATCGGGGTTGAAGAATGGGGGCTGGAGAATAGCTGCGGGGAAGCAGATCTCGTTGGTGGTGGGGTTGTAGTAGGCATTGACGGTCTGGGGGCTCATAAGCCACTGTGCCTTGTCGACGGGTTGGCCGAGGTCGGCGAGGTTGTCGGCGGTGTGCCAAGCGCTGATGGCGCGGATGTTCTCGAGGTAGCTGAGTGCGGGGTCAATCTCGAGCGAAGCATACTCCTCCCAGCTCTCGGGGTAGCCGATTTTCACGGTGAAGGAGGCGAGTTTTTCCTGTGCTTTGACTTTGGTTGCGTCGCTCATCCAGTCGAGGGCGTCGATGTGTTTGCCGAGTGCGGTCTGGAGGTTGGCCACAATCTCAATCATCTTGGTCTTGTACTCCTGGGGGAAGTATTTCTCCACATATTTTTTGCCCACAGCCTCGGAGAGGTTGCCGTCGGCGGTGCTGAGTGCGCGTTTCCAGCGGGGACGCTCCTGCTCGCTACCGGAGAGGGTGCGGCCGTAGAAGTCGAAGTTGGTGGCGGTGAACTCGTCGGAGAGGTAGCTTGCGGCGCTACGAATCTCGTGGAAGATGAGGTAGTCCTTGATGGTGCGGAGATCCTCGGTGCCGATGAGTTTGTTGGCGCGTGCGAGTGCGGGACGCTGGCTTACGATAAGCTCCTCGGGCATCTCAAAGCCCATTGCGGCTGCATAGGCGTCCCAATCGATGTTTTTGAACTCGCGCTTGAGCTGCTTGAGGGTGAGCTTGTTGTAGTTTTTGTGGGGGTTGCGGCGCTCCACATTGGTGAAGTGCGACTCGGCGAGGCTCTTCTCAATGCGGAGTACGGACTCGGCGATGCGGGCTGCCTCCTCGGGAGTGTAGCCTGCAAGGGTGGTCACCTTCTTGATGTAGCTCTCATAGGCCTCGCGGATCTGGGCTGCGCTCTCGTCGAAGTAGTAGTCGCGGTCGCCGATGCCGATGCCTGCCTGACCGATGTAGAGCACGTTCACCGAAGTGTTCTTCTCATCGGCGCCCACGCCGCTGGCGAAGAAGGGGTTGGCACTGGTGCGGTGGATGGAGCCGAGCAGGGAGCTGAGGCACTCGCGGCAGCAGAGCGACTCGATGCGCTCGAGGTAGGCTTTCAGGGGTGCGGCACCCTCGGCATTGAGACGTGTGCTGTCGAGACCGAGGCGATAGAGGTCGGCGAGCTTCTGCTCCACGGTGCCCTTCTCGGCTTCGGTTTTCTCAATCTCTGCGAAGAGCTCTTTGACTCTCAGTTCGTTGCTCTGGCGGAGCATATCGAAGGCGCCGAAGCGGGAGTACTCTGCGGTGAGGGGGTTGCGTTTCTGCCAACCTGCGGTGAAGTGCTCATAGAAGTCGTCGTTCAGGGCGTAGCTCTCGTCGAAGTTGTCGGGGTTGAGAGCGGGGGTCTTTTTCTGACCGCCACAGGAGGCGAGTGCTGCTGCGGCAAAGAGAATGATCATTGTGCGTTTCATAGGTAAGTTATCGTTAATAATTAGTTTTGTTCCGAGTGTTGAAACACCGCCCCGAAAGGGGCTTGCCACCCATTTTAACAGTATGTAGCTTGCAAAGATAAACTTTTTTGTTATATTTGTAATAAGATAACTCTAAAACTACGGATGTTATGAAGAAAACTTTGGCTGTTTTGTTGCTGGTGGCGGGAGTTCTGTCGGCAACGTGTGAGGCCCGAGCACAGGAGTATTCGTCGGGCACGAGTGACGATTTCCCCCATTGGGAGATTCGTGGCGGAGTGGGCTGGTTCTCGCCCCTCGACTTTATATGCTCACTCGGCACCGCATTTGGCACCATCGACCTCGGGGCCAACAACGACAATGGCATAACCACACGCAGAGAGGGGTGGTGCGCATCGCTCAATCCCAGTGTGGAGGTCTTCTATAATTTCACTCCGAGAATCTCTGTGGGGGTGAGTGCTACGGTGGGCCACATCTCCTCGAGGCTTGTCTATGTGACGGGTGGCAGCGGCGTGCGCAAGAGCAAGGCGTTTACCTATCCTTCGCTGATGGTAAGTGCGAGGACCATCTATTGGCGCACGGAGGACAACCTGTGGCGCATCTACGGAACGAGCGGTGTGGGCATCTCGCTGGTGTGTATCAAAGATGTGGATACCGATGGCGGTGTGAGCACCTCTTCGAAGAAGACGGTGATGGCAAATTTCTACCCTCTGGGAGTGAGTTTCGGCACCTCTCGAGGCCTCTTTGCAGAGGTAGGTTGGGGAGCCCAGGGATTTATTAATATGGGAGGATTTTTTAGTTTCTAAAATATTATGAGTAAGACAATTAGCTATGTGCCCCAAGGTGGGGTGTGCTCCCGACTTATTGAGGTCGAATTAACTCCCGAGGGAGTGGTCGAGAGAGTGGAGTTTACGGGTGGATGCGCGGGTAACACCCAGGGGGTGGCTGCCCTCGCCGTGGGTCGCCCAGCAGCGGAGGTGGTGGCACTGCTTCGTGGCATAGATTGCCGCGGAAAAGGGACCTCCTGCCCCGATCAATTGGCCCGCGCAATAGAGCTGGCCATCGGCCAAGAGTAGGGTGACAAAGTGACTACTGAGTGAAAAATGTCCCATCGGAGATGGGAATCCAAAAAATATAGCTATCTTTGGCGGATTTATCGCGTGTAGACAAGTAAAATCAGAGAGAGATAAGCTATATGTTCAAAAAAGTCATTTTGTGTGCCCTTGCGGCTCTGCTGCTCGCCTCCTGCGGCAGCCATAAGGATTTGGCCTACTTCCAAGAGGTTGTGGAGAGTGGCCAAATAGATGGTAGTGTTGGAAAAATCAACACCATTCAACCCGGAGATGTGCTGACCATCTCGGTCTCTTCGTCGCGTCCCGAACTCGCTGTCCCCTACAACCTCTTCTCCTCACGTTCGCAGATTGCTACCTCGTCGGCCAACTCCTCCAATAGGATTATCTCCAATGTGACCTATGAGGGCTACACCGTCGACGCGAAGGGTGATATAGATTTCCCTGTCCTCGGCGCCATCCACGTCGGAGGACTCAATCGCTATGAGATTGCCGAGAAGATAAAGGAGATGCTTGTGCCTGTGATGCCCGATCCCGTGGTTACCGTCACCATCGTCAACTTCTACGTCACCGTCATTGGCGAGGTGGCCCGCCCCGGCACCTACAATTTCCCCGGCGATAGGCTCACTCTGCTCGAGGCGCTTGGCTTCTCGGGCGACCTGACCGTCTATGGCAATCGCGAGAAAGTGATGGTCATTCGCGAGGAGAATGGCGGCCGCCACGTCGAGGTGCTCAACCTCAAGTCGAAGGATATCTTCTCGTCTCCCTACTTCTATCTCAAGCAGAACGACGTTGTGTATGTCGAGGCGGTGGGCACCAAGGCCAAGTCGGTTTCGACATTCACCACCTATTTCCCCGTTATCACCTCGTTGGCTTCGCTCGGTACGGCCATCGCTTCGATGCTCTACTACATTGCCAACGCTCAACGCTTTATGAATAACTAATAGCTCGCTATGGACAACAACTTTCAGCAGCAGAACAATTTCGCTCCCCGCCGCGATAATGAGAATGAGGGAACGGAGATAAGTTTCAAGAGTATTTGGGAGTTCTTCATCGGCAACTGGTTTTGGTTCCTGGTGTCGGTGGTGTTCTGCCTCTCGCTCGGATTTTTGTATAGCAAGATTTCGCCCAAGGTCTACTCCTCCGCTTCGCTCATCTATGTGGATGAGAATGCGTCGAGGAGTGTGAAGTCCGATGTGACCACGATGACCAACCTGAGGATGATGAGGCAGACCTCGGTGGTGGACAATGAGGCTGTGATTCTCCGTTCGCAGACGCTTATGCAGCGCGTGGTGGACAATCTCGACCTCAATGTGGTCTACCGAGTGCCCGCCAAGTTGCGCAAGGTGGAGGTCTATGCCCCCGTAGCACCTGTGAAGGTGGTGGTGGACTCGCTTGTGCGCCCCTTTGAGATGGAGTTGCGATTGGCCAAGGATGGCGTGAGCGGCATCATTGAGTATACACTTCCCGGCAACGAGAAGGTCGAAAAACGATTTACGGCAGAGTATAACACCCCCATTGAGGGTGGAATGGGTAGGGTCCACATTGTTCGCAACGGCCTCTACCGCAACAACTTTGCGGAGGTTATCAAGGACAATGGCAAACTCTTTGTCACGGTCCACAACCCCAAGCGCTATGCACGTTCTCTCTCCACCAACCTCTCCGTTGCCCCCTCGAGCAAGACCACGAGCCTTATCATTGTGGGAATGAAGAGCGCGGTGCCCCAGAAGTCGGCCGATATCGTCAATGAGCTCATCCACGTCTACAACGAGGATGCCAAAGAGGGCGAGAGGGCCGTTGCAAGGGCCACGATGGAGTTTGTGGATGAGCGACTCGAGATTGTGGGTGGCGACCTGGAGGCTGTGGATAGCAATGTGGAGAACTTCCGCAAGAGTGCCAATAGTGTGAGCCCCGGTTCCGAGGCGAGCCTCTATGTGCAGGCGGGTGCCCGCTTGGAGGAGGAGGCCATCGAGGTCCAGACCCAGATGAAGATTCTCTCGGAGGTGAAGAAGTCTGTTGAGGCCGTGGAGGGCAAGATGGAGCTTGTGCCCAACCTCGGCGTGGAGGATGCGGGTCTCAACAAACTCATTGCCGACTACAATGCTGCAGTGCTGGAGTTCAACACCCTCGGAGGTGAGCGCAACCTCTCCAACCCCACGGTGGCAACCCTCCGCTCGAGGGTGCTCTCTATGCAGGCTATTCTCCCCACCTCCATCGACAATATCACCGCCTCGCTCGGTGTGCAACTCCGCGCTGTGGAGCGTCAGATTGCCGACAATCAGACGAAAGTGAGCAACCTCCCCTCCATCGAGAAGGGTGCACAGTCGATCCTCAGGGACCAGAAAATCAAGGAGAAAATCTATGAGTTCCTTCTCAATAAGCGCGAGGAGACCAGCCTGAAGTTGGCCACCACGGCTCCCATTTCGCGCGTTATCGACCCCGCCGAGCCTGCCATTAAGCCCATTGCTCCCCGCACGGCAATGATTATGTTGCTGGCTCTCATACTCGGTTTCATCCTCCCTGTGGTGGTGATTTTCATTGCCGAGGCACTGCGTACGAAGGTCTACGCTGTGGAGGAGGTGGAGTCGACCATTGGCTCCGAGGTGCCCATTGTGGGTGCTATCCCCTCCAAGGAGGCACGCCACACCAGCGACGTGATGGTGACCCCAAACAGCCGCGACTCGGTGTCGGAGGCGTTCCGTATGGTGAGGACCAATATCGACTTTATGCTGCCCAAGGGTGGCCAGGTCATTATGGTCACTTCGACTGTACCCTCCGAGGGTAAGACCACGGTGGCGCTCAACATTGCGCTCTCGTTTGTGATCACGGGCAAGAAGGTTATCATCGTAGATATGGATATGCGAAAGGGCTCGATGGAGAAGCGCGTGGGTGCATCGCACCACAGCCGCGGTATTGTCACCTACCTTGTGGGTAAGGAGACCAACCTCGACAACCTCATCGTGAAGGATTGTGTCCACGGCGTCGACGCTCTCTTTGTGGGCACCATTCCTCCCAACCCTGCCGAGTTGCTTATGCGTAGCGAGCTCGACGACATCTTCACCGAGCTGAAGAAGAACTACGACTACATCATTGTCGACACTGCCCCCATCGCGCTCGTTACCGACACAATGATTGTCAATCGCTTGGCCGATATGACCCTCTACTGTATGCGTATGGGTCACACCGAGAAGAGTAGTCTGGAGACCATCAAGGCTATTGCTTCGCGTAAGGCTCTGAAGAACCTCGGCGTGCTCGTGTCGCAGGTGGGTGCTGGCCGACTCTACTACGGAGGCGAGAAGAATAAGAAGGGCGGCTATGGCTATGGCTACGGTTATGGCTACGGCTATGGCTATGGCAACGAGGAGGAGCACAAACCCACCGTCTTTGAGCGCATCAAAAAGAGATTGAAAATCAGGAAGTAGGATTGTGCAGCCTGAGCAGCTCCGATTTGGAAGTTTGGATAGAGTTTGCTATATTTGCAGAGTGTGGTTGCTGGAGCAACTGCCGTTAACCCACAAAAACATTGGATATTATGCAACAGTTAGTAGAGAAAATCAATGCTCAGATTGAGCTTTTCCAGGAGAATGCCAAACTTCAGGTGGAGAAGGGTAATAAGGCTGCAGGCAGCCGCGCTCGTAAGGCCGCTTTGGAGTTGTCGAAACTTATGAAGGAGTTCCGCAAAGAGTCTGTGGAGGCCGCAAAGTAGGCTTGTGCCTGCAATAGATACCAAGAGGATGGGTGTGCAGAGTTGCACGCCCATCCTCTTTTTTGCCCCTCTACTCCATCCGAGTACGCATCTTGCGTAGGGTTCGGAAAAACGCATCGAGCGAGTAGCGCCCACCTCCGCCGATGGCCAACGTCAGGTAGATTCCGCAGTAGACCACCTTGAGTTCCGCTTGGTCGAAACTCTGGAGCGGAAAGTAGAGAAAGGCAGCTCCGGCCATCATCACCGCCATAACGCAGGAGGCCACGCGGGTCAACAACCCTGTGGTGAGTAGCGCTCCCGCAATCAACTCCACGATGCCGGCTGTGCTCACTATGGTGGCACCGTCGACCCCGAGGATGGTGGGATACTCCGAGGCGAGATAGGGATAGTTCTGCGACTTGGTTATCACCTGACTGAAGAGTAGCAGCCCCGCGAAGAGACGCAGAAAGAGGGTTGCGGAGTCGGCGGGGGAGGAGGTGAGAGAGGAGTTGTTGGAGGAAGAGGTGGGAGTTTTCATAGCCGTTGAGTTTTCTGCTTTTTGGGGTGCAAATGGCATACCAATCTGCGAGGGGGTGGGGTGGGAGTGTGAAAATGGCGACGGGGCTGCAAAAATAGCGGAGAATTTTGCTACCTTTGTGGTGCTATGACATTTCGTATTACCATACTCGGTGCCGCAAGTGCGCGCCCTTCGGCCTCCAAGAATCCCGCCTCGCAACTCATCAACCACTGCGAGCAGTACTTCCTCGTTGACGCCGGCGAGGGGGTGCAGAGCCGCCTTATGAGGGTGGGGGTCAATCCGGTGAAGCTCACTGCAGTGTTCATATCCCACCTCCACGGCGACCACGTCTTTGGCCTTTTCCCAATGCTTTCGAGCCTGGGACTTATGGGGCGTGGTGCGCCGTTGCACATCTATGCTCCTCGCCCCTTTGGTGAGATGCTCGAGGCCCACCGCAAGTTTTTCGACCCCGAGCTGCCCTATGAGATTGTGTGGCACGAGGTCGACACCACCAAACACGAGCTGCTGTTTGAGAATAATGCGTTGGAGGTGTGGAGTGTGCCTCTGCGCCACCGTGTCCCTACGGCGGGCTTTCTCTTCCGCGAGAAACGTGCGGCGCTCAATGTGCATAAGGAGGCCATTGGTCGCTATGGCCTTGGTGTGGCGCAGATCACTGCGGCCAAGCGCGGTGAGGACGTGAGGCTGGAGAGTGGCGAGGTGGTGCCAAATGAGGAGATCACCTACCTGCCGCGCCTGCCTCGTAGCTATGCCTACCTGAGCGACACCAACTATTCGGCCAAGGCAGTGAGCCTTGTGCGCGGGGTCGATCTGCTCTACCACGAGGCGACCTATGCGGCCGACCTCAAGGCGGAGGCCAAGAAACGAGGCCACTCCACCACCACCCAGGCGGCCAAGGCGGCAGTGGAGAGCGGTGCGGGCCGACTTATTGTGGGCCACTTCTCGTCGCGCTATAAGGATTGGGATGCGCTTGTGGAGGAGTGTAGGGAGGTTTTTGCGGAGAGCTATGTTGCGGAGGAGTTTGGCCACTTCGACATTGAGCTCAAACCCACCCCCGAGGCGGAACGAATGTGAGTGAAACGACTAATGGATTGAGCGACGATGCGACGATACCTAAATAATATTTGCGCCACCGCGCTTCTGACGTGCGGTGTGTTTGGCGCGGCTACGGACGCTGTGGCACAGGAGCGCGACCGCCACGATGTGGCCCGCTATGGCAGGATGAACCAAGCGGGAGTGTGGAGCGTGGGAGTCCACCTCGACCCTGCGAGTTCCCTTGTTCACCCCTTGAGTGGTGGTGGGCGGAGGTCGTGTGTGGCGCTGTGTGGCGCGGGCATTGAGGGGGGCTATGTGCTGACCGACGGCTTGCGCCTCTCTGTGGGAGTGAGCTATGCGGATAGTGGTATGAGCGTGGGCTATATACCTGCTCCGGAGGGCCCTCAGGTGCGCCGCTTGACGATGGAGGTGGGAGGCCATTGGCACTCTGGCCGCTGGGATTTTGGCGGAGGAGTGTGGTGGGGTAGGAGTCGCCACTTCAGCTCGGCGGGCGAGTTTCTTGAGGGCAGAGGTGTGCGCGGCTTGCGCTACGATGTGGGCTGGATGCTGTCGCCCTTTATGCGTGTTGGGGCCTACTATTGCCCTGGCATTGCTTGTGGCGGTGGCTATGCCCAC
>JAFPBB010000023.1 GCA_017390585.1 Tidjanibacter sp.
ACCATTGTTGATGTTTGCCATAGTGCGGGCGATAGCGCCGGTGGCGGGGATACCGCCGAAGAAGGGCACAATCATATTGGCCACACCGTTACCGATGAGCTCAGTGTTGGAGTTGTGCTTGTCGGAGATAACACCGTCGGCAACCATAGCCGAGAGGAGGCTCTCGATGGCACCCAGCATTGCGATGGTGAATGCTGCGGGGAGAACGGCCTGTGCGGTGGAGAAGAAGGTCTCACCCTCGGCAAGCGAAGGCAGGCGGAAGGTGGGCAGACCCTGTGGCAGCTCGTAGAGGTCACCGATGGTCTTGATGGTGTCGATGCCTGCATACTCCCTCAACAACCAGCACACCACGGTCATCACAATGATGGCCAGCAGCGAGCCGGGGATTTTCTTGGATACCTTGGGAGTGAGAACAATAATCAGGATGCTAACAATACCAATCAGAAAGGCCATCCAATTGATGTTGTCGACATTAGCGAAGTAGCAAGCCCACTTGTCGATGAAGTTGGCGGGGACATTTGCGATGCCCATACCGAAGAGGTCGTTCATCTGGGTGGAGAAGATGGTGATGGCAATACCACCGGTGAAGCCCACAATGATGGGATAGGGCATAAACTTGATGACGCTACCGAGCTTGAAGAGGCCCATAAGCACCTGCATCACACCGGCAACCACCGTGGCAATGGCAAGGCCTGCCAAGCCATACTGCTGGATAATGCCGTAGACAATAACGATAAATGCACCCGTGGGGCCACCAATCTGCACCTTGGTACCGCCCAAGAAGGAGATGAGGAAGCCGGCAATGATTGCGGTGACGAGACCCTCGGTGGGACCTACGCCCGAAGCAATACCGAATGCGATTGCCAGGGGAATGGCAACAATACCCACGATGATACCTGCCATCAGGTCATTGGAGAAGCGCTCCTTGTTGTACCCTTTCAGGGTGGCGAAGATTCGGGGCTGGAAGTCGATTGAGAATTTTGCCTTTTTCTCTTTGGTAGACATAGCGAAAAGTTTGAGTTGTGTAAATTGCGGCGGCAGTGGCCACCGTATGCGGTTGATTATCGGGGCAAAGATAGCACAGAAATGAGAAATGGTGTTCCGAGTGGAGATTTTTTTTGCCATTCTCCGCCCAATATTTGTATATTTGTGGTTGGAAACGACCCAAACAAACAAAACCAAATCACAACAACGAATATGAAATACGCAATCATCCTCACCGAGAAAGGCGAAATGAAGGCCGAGCTCTACGAAAACGAGACCCCTATCGCCGTAGCCAACTTCATCAAACTCGCCACCTCGCGCTTCTACGATGGCCTCACCTTCCACCGCGTTATCCCCGACTTCGTCATCCAGGGCGGATGCCCCATCGGCAACGGAGCCGGAGGCCCCGGCTACACCATCAAGTGTGAGACCTCCGCACCTCGTCAGTACCACGACCGCGGAGTCCTTTCGATGGCCCACCGAGGTAAAGATACGGGCGGATCGCAGTTCTTCATCTGCCACAACCGCATCAACACCCAGCACCTCGACGGTGTCCACACCTGCTTTGGCAAGGTGGTTGAGGGTCTCGACGTCATCGACGACATCCGCCCCGGCGACCTCATCCTCTCCATTACCATCACCGAAGAGTAGCCCACTATGACACAACGCAAATCGACGCTTAAACCATTCGACATCACCATCATCGTCCTCACCGTCGGCTCGGCACTCGCCTATTCGCTCATAATGCAGAAGTTTGAGTTGCTCGGCACGGTGGCGCTGATGATGGGTGTGACGGGCACGGTGTTGAGTGCCAAGAGGAGCATCTGGAACTTCCTCTTCGGTGCTGTGAACGTCAGCCTCTATGCCATCATTGCCTTCCAGACAAGCAACTACGGACAGGCCGGACTCAATGCGCTCTACTATCTGCCGATGCAGTTCATCGGTTGGTGGGCGTGGAGCCACCGCAAGGACGAGGGCGACAAATCGAAGGTCAAGACACGCTCGATGCGCCCCTGGCAAATAGTCGTTGCCGTGGTCGCAACAGCGGTGCTGACCCTTGTGCTGTGGTTTGTGTTGAGCCGCTATACCGACGCAGCCCAACCCCTCAAGGATGGTTTTGTCACCACCGTATTCATCGTGGGTCAGATTCTGATGACCTTTGCATTCTGGGAGCAGTGGTTCTTCTGGTTGGCGGGCAACCTGCTCAACGTGGCACTTTGGGCTGTGGTTATGGCTCAGGGCGAGATGGTGGGCGGACTGATGCTCATCAAGTATTCGATGTACACCATCAACTCCATCAACGGCATTCTCATCTGGCACCGCGGTGCCAAGGCCGACAAGAGTGGCGAGTAGCACACAGACGTACAACCCCATAAAACAAGAGCCGAGACACATCATCTCGGCTCTTGTTTTTATTGCGTCCCACCTACCCCACTCCGAGGTCGGTGTTCTCCATCAGAATCTCACACTTGTCCACCTGCGAGAGCCACGGCACCACCTCCGCGGCAAACCACTCCACCAGCTCATCATCCCTGCGGGTGGCCGTGGTGTTGGGGCAGAAAACATTGACGCTGAAGTAGTCGAACCACTCGCGGGCAAGAGTCACGTCGGAGAGAATCTGCTCACGGCTGCCGCCCTCGGTGCCCACAAGCAGGCACACTCCGTCGAAGTAGCGAGCAACATCCTCGGCAGTTACATCGCTCGGGACACCCTTATTCCAACTCTCCCTCAGCTCTCCGTCGAAGCTCTCCACTCCGCAACGGAATCGCACGCGCGCGGGTGGGAACCTCGCAGCAAACTCGGCCAGATGGTGGCGGTAGATCCAATGGGACTCAAACCAGAGTGTGTGGATCTGCTTCTCGCGCACCACTCGGGCGAGGAGGTCGAGGGTTTGGGGGTCGAGCTCCTGCGCCGAGCCGCTGTTGATGACATCCAACACTCCGTAGCGCCCCGTAACCTGCTCGAGTACGGCACGATTGGTGTCGAAGGGGGTGTCGCAGGTGTCGGTGTGGTAGTCACAGAAGGTGCAACGCCTCCAGCGGCATCCGCTGCCCTGCAAGAGGATGAACTCGCGGGGCATCTTGGTCTCGATAAGCGAATAGCGCTCCATTGTCTAAAGGGCTTGTTTGTCGGACTCGGGGTTGTGGATGTGGCGTTTGATCCAACCTATGGCGGTGTAGGCGAGCGGGGTGCCGAAGATGACCTCAATGGCGAGCTTGAGCAGATACTGCGCCACCACCATCTCCACCAGATCGTGGCCCGAGACTACGCCTGCAAAGCCGATGAGCACAAAGGGCAGAGAGTCGAAGAGATAGCCCACCATAGAGCTGCCTATGGTGCGCAACCAGAGGTGGCGACCCGAGGTGGCACGTTTGAGCCTTGCCATAACCCACGCATTGGAGAGCTCACCGAGGAGGAATCCCACGAGTGAGCCCACGACGATGCGGGGGACATAGTCGAAGATGTGGTTGTAGGCAGCTGCCGTGTGGGCGAGATAGTCGGGCGAGGGCATCCACACGCCAATCTGCGTGCAGATCACCATCAGGATGTTGCAGGCGAGCGTGACGAGAATCACCTTTCGCGTGGTGCGATAGCCCCAGATTTCGGTGAGCACATCGCCGAGCATATAGGCCAGTGGGAATGTGATTGTTCCTGCGTCGAAGCAGGGGAGCCCGACGATGCTGATGACCTTCACGGCCATAACGTTCGACACGAGATAGAGGGTGACGAAGAGAGCCGTCACGACCACCAGCAGCGACTGCTTGCTGATTCGGTTTTTGAAAGGGTTTTCCGAGACCTTGTCCATAGTTGCGTTGTAGATGTGTGGTTGGGCATTTGTGTGCCCGTTCTGTTTGTTTGGGGGGACAAAGGTAGTGGTTTTTACTCAAATGCCCAACCCCTGCCTCTGGTCGCCAAAAAAAAGTTGGGCAGGAAACCCGCCCAACTCCATTATTATCAATTCGAGGCATTGCCGTCAAAAACTATTTACGATAATAACTATTCCAGCTCTCCTCATTAAGCGCTTTCAGATAGGCATAAAACTCCGGATCTTCTTCTTCAATGTCATAGGCTGGCCAATATCCACCATACCTACCATCTGGATGACGACCCAACCAAAGCTCATTCGATGACACATAATCACCGGATAGGTCACTCCTGAGGAAAGTAGCCTTACAACTGAAAATTATTGGGATGTCGTCGCATTCTTCTACCTCTCCTTGAATCTGGAGTTCAAAAGATTGGCACACATAGTTTTTCGACGTCCACTCTTCGATAGTCATCCATCTATCGAAATCTTCGTCATTCAGCATATCGCCTTCGGGGAAGGTGAAAATTGGGCCGATAGGCTTAAACAGGAAAAGGTCGGAGATGTCAGTTAGCCTTTCTCTTCCACAATGCGCCACGTTGGATACGATAGAGAGCGACTTCAGGGGAGCAAATATTATACTACCCTTAAAAGTTGGAGAGTAATAGGAGGAGTTTTTCCATTGGCTATTGATTTTTTCTTCCAATCCCTGATTAGCCGAATACCACGCACAATCTGGAAAGTGCGTCGACATTACAAGAAGATACGTTCCCATTGTAAAATTGTCTAAATCATCAGCCGGCAGACCTGGCGTGTATTGACCCCCAAGCCAAGTATTATACTCACTAAAAACATATAACTTTCCTGCATCGGGATAACGCCACGCAAGTTCTCCCGGGGAGTCGCAGCCCATTGCCAAAATAGCCGACAGCGCAACTACCATCAATAAATTCCTTTTCATAATCAATTCTCTAAATTTAAATTACACAACAATTGAACGTAATATTGAAGAAATCAACTTCAAATCTATTCTTGCGCTGAATTATATATTATAATACCACCCTCCAACGTCGACGTAAATATAATCATTATGTTGAATTAGGTCATTCCTCCAATCAACCTCTTCCCTCGAGTCCGCCTCCTTTTCTGCCATATTCATAACAAATTCAAAGGACCTAACCGGGGCACTAAACGGCCTGATAGTCACCTTGAAGGTCACATCCTCCTCACTGCCAACATATTCATTTCCATTGAACATAATTAGCAATCTCTCTACCATCATATATCTACCTGCAATCAGTTCTTCCTTCGTCAACAACGTATGTCGACGCCAGAACTGTGAGGGAGTGACGTTAACAGCGTCCCAATTTTTTATCTCAATATCGTCATAGCCGAAATAGACAAATGAGCCCAAACTATAACTACACAAATCGGAGATATCTTCCCCTGCAGCCCTTCCCAATAATGGCTTATTTGCCACAACTTCCACGTTCTTAATAAAGTCATATATGAACGTTGTCCTGCGCAGTCTCCACTCAGCAGGCATATTGTGCAGTTTTTTGTACTCGTTCTCAAACCTATCGTATTCGGCTCTCAACTTATCGGTAAGATGCTTATTTTCCTCTCGCCATTTGATCACTTCGTCGTGAACATATCCGACGAGGGAGGTGGCGTAGTCATAATATAATTGAAAAACTGGTTCCCAATGAAACAATTTTTCTTCAAAATCATATTCTGCATTTCCAAAGTATGCACTATGATGTCTATCGTCTATCGACGGGAGCGGTGGATTTATTAAACCAGGATGGTAAGGATCTGGAACATTCTCCTGAGAACAACACACTAACGACAACAAACAAGTCATCAGTAGCATCAATCTAAAAATAATTCGTTTCATAAATGGTATGTATTTATTGGTTAGTATAAGAAAATAGTAACGTAGTTTAAGGTTCAAAAAGTGGACAATTACCCACTTTCCGCAAATATAATACAATTTTGATAAAAATCAAACACTTATGCGTAAAATTTGAAGAAAAATATACGCACTACGGAGAACCAAACAAAAAGTGAGGATTAGAGCCATTCGAGGGCAAGTCGAGCACCCACGCGGCGGAGGTTGGCAGCAGCACATTCGGGGAGCAGAGCCTCCGACAAGGGCATCCCCTCGGGCGTGGCAGCATAGATGGCCGCAAAGCCGCTCGCACGCAGTTCCTCGCACATCCTCACACCGCCACCCACAGCAACCGTGGGCACGCCACACTCCCGGCCACACCGCAGCACCTCGCTCGGAGCCTTACCCATAAGAGTCTGGAAGTCAACACACCCCTCGCCCGCAACAAGCAGGTTTGCACCACGGCACGCCTCGCGGAGTTCCACAAGTTCCACCACCCTGCGGCCACCCAAGCAGCCACGGCCACCGAGCGCCATCAGCATTCCGCCCAGGCCACCTGCAGCACCCGCACCCACGCCCGAGGTCATATCCACCCCAAGGCTTACGCGCACAACCTCGGCAAAGTGACGGAGCCCCTCATCGAGGCGTTCCACATCCGCCGCCGAGGCCCCCTTCTGGGGTGCAAAAACGCGGGCAGCACCATTGGGGCCATAGAGTGGATTGGTGACATCCACAAGCACCTCCACGCGAGAGTCTATTTTCACCATCCCGCTGGTCTCGATTCGTGCAATGCGGGGGAGATTTTCGCCACAGCCCACAACCTCGTGCCCCTCCTCGTCGAGAAGTCGGCATCCGAGTCCCTCGAGCAGTCCCGCGCCACCATCGCAAGTGGCGCTACCTCCCAAGCCAACGACCACTCTCTCCACCTCCATAGCGAGGGCTGCACGCACCAGCTCACCCACTCCTTTGGAAGTGGTTTTCATTGGGTTGCGTTCCTCCTCGCGCAGCAGTGTGAGTCCCACGGCCGAGGCCGCCTCCACGATGGCCACCCCTCCACAGAGTCCGATCTGCCCACGATGGGGTCGTCCCAGCGGGTCGCAGCACTCCACACTCTGCCAGCATCCTCCCAGAGCCGACACCACCACATCCGCAGTGCCCTCGCCTCCGTCGGCAACGGGCACAACCATCACCTCGCACTCGGGGCGCACCGACTCAATGCCCTCCTTCAGGGCTATCGACGCAGCACGCGCATCCAACGACCCCTTGAAGGAGTCGAGTGCCACAACAATTTTCTGCGCTCGCACATTGGGCGGGATAGTCATCATTTCGTTCATAGCAGTAGGGCTCAATAGGCTCTGCAAGTTAGTGATTTCTTTCGGAAGAGCCATAGCTCGGTGCACCAACTTTGTCAGCCGTCTGTCAAAAAAACGTAGGTGGGCACAATTATTTGACGCAAATTGTCATCCTCCCTCCGCGTTTCTCGCTAATTATCCGTACATTTGTCGGAAACACAAAGACCACACCCCTATGGACCAACCCAAAATAGAACGACTCCTCCGACTGATGAAGATGCTCTCGGGCAATCTCAACTACTCCGTCGACGAACTCGCACAGCGACTCGACACATCCCAACGCTCCATCTATCGCTACATCGAGAGCTTCAAAGATGCCGGCTTCGTGGTCCACAAACTCGAGGGTGGAGTCTACCGACTCGGCAAGGAGAGCCGCTACTTCAAGGATATCTCACAACTCATCCACTTCACCGACGAAGAGGCCCACATCGTAGGCCGACTACTCGACGCACTCGACGACACCAACCTGCTCAAAAACAATCTCAAGCGCAAACTCTCCTCGGTCTACAACTGCACCTCGATGGCAGAACTTGTCGTCAAAGGCAAAAACGCCGTCAACGTGGAGTCGCTGATTGCCGCCATCAACTCGCGCCAACAAGTTGTCCTCAAAGGCTACGCCTCGTCGCACACAGGCATTGTCCGCGACCGCATCGTGGAGCCTTTTGCCTTCACAACCAACTACATCCAGGTCTGGTGCTACGAGCCCGAGAGCGGCTCCAACAAGCTCTTCAACACCGCCCGCATCCACTCCGTCGAGAGCCGACAAACACCCTGGCAATATGCCGACAAGCACCACAAAGGCTACATCGACATCTTCCGCATTGCGGGCTTCCAGCGCACACGAGTGCAACTCCAGCTCGGCGTGATGGCCCACAACCTCCTCATCGAAGAGTTCCCTCTCGCCGAACGCGACATCACTCCTCTGGGCAAGGAGAGTTGGCTACTCGACACGGAGGTATGCTCGCTCGCGGGTGTGGGTCGCTTCGTCATAGGCCTGGCAGACGACATCCGCATTATCGACTCTCCGGAGCTCGCCGACTACGTTCTCTCCAAGGTCGAGTCGCTTGGTGCGAAGCTCACCAATCACACGGCAACAAAATGACAAAGGAGAATAGGCTTGGGTCTCCCCACTCCTAATCTCCCGTGCAATTACTCTATTTCCTCCCCCCTAAATCTCTGCGCCGGTGGATGGTTGCTGAAGCATCTGCTTGGCATCTTCGAAACCTTGTTCATAGCCTGCCTTGTAGCCCCTCCCCTGCGAGAGCGAGCCAATCCACATCGCCGCCAAGAGGATTAACATCCACTTATAGAGGCGCTTGGTCTTGGGAGGCATCACCTGCCAACTATAGCGCAGGCGCTCCACAAAAGTGCGGAAACGGTAGCGCACTCTCCCCCACCACACCTTAATTCCACCCCCGCTTGCTGCCGAGGAGCCGCTTGCGGTGCGCCTACGTCGTGGCGAGGAGTAGGTGCGCGTAATCTTCTGGTTTTTCACCCTGATTTCTATCTCTCGTCGCTCGATGCGTCCTGCGGTGGCCACGGTGAGTCGTAGGGTTGTTCGGCCCTTCGACTTGGTCATCGTCACAGCCCTACTACCGCTATCGGCGAGTTGTATTTGCGATGTGGAGTAACCATTATTTATGGTGAGTGTCACGGCGTCGGGGATACCACACTCCCAAGCGACCAGCACACTCTCTCCCTCTTTGACGGAGGTGCGGTCTACGCTGAAGTTGATTTTACTTTTGGTCATATCTCTGTCTGGGTTGGCATTTCTCGCCTCTCTCCCATCAAATATCGTTCCAAACAGAGGCCGACTGACAATTTGTCGCACACTCGGGGAAATCAAAGAAAAATTACGCAGGAAAAATTATTGACAGAAGTTGTCAAACTACCGCCCTAACTTTGCACCACTTTCCACACAAAAAACCTACTACTATGCTACACGACATCATCATCTTCATCGGCATATTTGCCCTTGCAATCGGCTACATTTTTGGCGGCAACAACGATTGGTAGCGGGAGGGGGCAACAGCTATGGTACTCCAACTTCTACTCGGTGCCCTATGCTTTGTGGCCATAGGCACCTGCTGCGACGCGGCACGAACGAATAATAACAATAATAATTAACAGAGATTCAGACTACTATGGGAATTATCTACGACATCACCTGCCCCAAATGCGGTGGCAGATTCGAGCATTTGGCGGCTCTTGGGATGGGCTATATGTGTGTGGGTTGCGGAGAAGATGGGGCCTCTTCATCGCCCATTTTCTGCCCCCACTGCGCCCTGAAAATCGACCCCTCCGACCCTCAATTCACCTCCATCGCCTCGGCCAGCTCCGAGTGGGAATAGCCTACGCTTTTGCCCTATGGTCAGCTACGAAGATTTCGAGCTATTCCTGCGAGAGCAGGGGTGTGAGGAGGCCTTCCACAGAGCCTTCCGCGCCCACAACGACGCCACGAATATGGACCCTCAACTTTGGGAGGCGTCGGCCGATGCGGCAACCTTTTTGGGACGCGCATTTAGGTGGTCGGAGACGCCGGAGGGAAGAGACTTCTGGCAGCAGATAGACCTCCTTTGGCACCGCCGATGCATCGGATTATAGACAGATTGCCGCGGGTATTTCGTCATTGAATACCCGCGGCAATCTGTTGTCTACCAACCTACTACATATTGGAAGTCAGCTTTCGGACAAGTTTGTAGTTGTAGAGAAACTCCTTGGCCAGCACCCTGAGAACCGTGTAGGCAGGGATGGCAACAAGCATACCCACAATGCCCAAGCAGCTGCCTGCCACAAGCGTGACAATGAATATCTCCAGCGGGTGGGCATTGACCTGCTTGGAGAACACGCGAGGGGAGATAAGATAGTTGTCCACCATCTGGGCCACAACGATGGTTGCAGCAATGGAGATGATGATATATCCGAGCGTCATCCCAGAGCCTCCGACAATGGTGAGTCCCGAGAGTGCACTGATGATGAATCCCACCCACGGGCCAACGTAGGGAATCACATTGAACGCGCCCTCCACAAAGCCCACAAAGATGGCATCCTGCACCTTGAAACCGAGGCAAACGAGTATAGCGGCCACAACAATCATCATCAGGGTCATCTGTATCAACACACCGATGAAATATTTGGTCAGCAGCGACGATATCGACTCCACAGCATTCTTGACGTTATTCTCATACTTGGTGGGGACAATGGCGAGCAGCATTCCGAGAAACAACCCCTCCTCCTTCATAAAATAGAAGGAGATGAAGGTGATGCTCACAGCCGCCACAACCACATTTCCCGCAACGGAAAATACGGAGGTCACAATAGACGACACCGTACCCTGATTCACCAACTCCGTAACCCAGCCTGCAAACATCTCGGTGAGCGATGTCTGTGAGATGTTTACTCTGAAGTATTTCTCGAGGAAGAGGCCCAGCTCCGCCATAGGTTCCTTGAGCGAGGAGAGCATACTCTGGTAGTCGAGATGAGCCAGATCGCTCAGTTTGCCCGAGATAAGGGGGATGAAGAGCACAAAGAAGAGGAGTATGACACACCACACTGCCACCACGCCCGCAATAGCCGCCACCCAGCGAGGAATCGGGCGACCAAAGAGTTTGAGCGACGCCACCTTCCCCACCAACGGTTGGCACATAATGGCCAGCACACCCGCAGCAAGGATGTAGAACACAATGTCGCCGAAGTAGACAAAAATAGCCACCACCGCCGCCAAGGCCACAATGGCAAGGAGATATTTGGGTCCGTTCTTCATTGATACTTAAGTTGTTAAAATTGACGTCAGTACTCCCTATCGGAGCGACTCAGCATCCCCTTGGGGCAGGCGCACAAGGGGAGTTTGGGAGCCCACAACCTTCTGATTGAGCTCCACAAGCACCTCGCTTCCCAGGGGGACAAAGATGTCCACCCTCGAGCCAAACTTTATGCATCCCACCTTGCTATTCTGCTCAAGGCGATCACCCAACTTGGGGTAGCAGACGATGCGCCTGGCAATCCAGCCGGCAATCTGTCGGAAGACCACGGTGTGACCCTGCGGGGTCCTCACGCCCACGGTTGTATGTTCGTTCTGCGAAGAGCTCTTGGGGCTCCACGCCAGCAGAAACTCACCGTCGAAGTGGTCCTTGAAGATCACCTCTCCACCAATGGGAGCCCAATTGATGTGGACGTTGTAGAAGTTCATATAGACCGAGAGTTGGAGGCATCGGCCACCCATAATTTCGGGTCCATCCACCTCCTCCACAACCACAATCTTGCCATCGGCAGGGGCAAACATCACCCCCTCCTGCTCCACCCTTGGGCGCACGGGCTCACGGAAGAAGTAGAAGAAAAAGATAATCCTCCACAGGAGGAATCCATCCACCAGCACAGTCACCCACCACGGCCAATCGCACCTCACCGCAGTGGCCGTAACCACTGCAATGATGATGGCGAAAATGAAAGTGTTGATTTTGATACCCTCAATGCCCTCTTTATTGATTTTCATAGGCCAAAAATAGTCATATAAATATATGCAAAGGGAGCTGCAAGCAGCAGCGCATCGAACCTGTCGAGCATACCGCCGTGACCGGGAATAAGGTTACCCGAGTCCTTCACACCATACTCTCTCTTAATCATCGATTCCACCAGGTCGCCTGCCACGGCAGCCAGCGCAACCACTCCTCCGAGGCCTCCCCAGAGCAGCACGTCGCCCTCCATCATATAGCCCACAGCCATAGCAAAGGCCACAGCACAGAGCACTCCTCCGGCAAATCCCTCCCACGACTTCTTGGGCGAAATCACGGGGCACATCTTATGTTTGCCAATGGAGCAGCCCACAAGGTAGGCGAAGATGTCGTTGACCCACACAGTGAGAATCACCATCAGCACCCTCGCGGGCTCCCACTCACCCTCCACGCTACCGATGAGAATCAGCATCACTCCGGGGACGGCACAATAGAGCAGGCCCGCAACCGAGAGTGCAATATTCTCGAGTGGGCGCACCTTTCCGCGAGCAATTTCCACTGCGAAAACAATGGGGATGAAGAGTATCAGCGTGAGCAACACCACGGGCGAGGTCACCAATGCACCCTCGATGATGAGTGCTACTCCGAGCACGGTCACAAGAAGATTCTGTGGCTCGACATCGCCCCTCGAACGGGCCATACGGAAGAGTTCCCAGATGGCACCCACGGCAATCACGGCCGCCACAATCGCAAAGGCCCACTTCGAGAGCAGTGTGGCACCAACCACAACCACTCCCAAGACCGCACCGCTAATGGTACGCAGGCCCAAATTCTTACCTTTCAGACTCATAGGCTAACGTTCGGTTATGGTGTAGTGGGGTTCTGCTGCGGGTTCATTCGACTCGGAGGGCTCATTAGACTCCGCGGGGTCATTCGACTCTGCATCGTCTCCTTTGGCAACCTCGGCGTCACCATCGGCCCCACTCTCTTCCTTTTTCGCAGCCTGTGCAGCAGCCAGCTCGGCCTCCTCGGCCTCACGCTCCAAATCCTTCTTGCGTTTACCAAAGATACGTTCCAAATCCTCGGCAAAAACCACCTCCTTCTCGAGCAGCAACTCGGCCAGCGTGGTGAGTCCCTCGCGATTTTCTGTGAGGATGGTGGTGGCCATCTCAAAGGCCTTGTCGATAAACTCCTTCACCTCCTTGTCTATCAGTACCGAGGTCTCCTCGCTGTAGGGTTTGGAGAAGGCCAACTCGCTCTGACCCGTGGAGTCGTAGTAGGAACGGTTGCCCACCTTGTCGCTCATACCATAGTAGCTCACCATCGCATAGGACATCTTTGTGGCCCTCTCAAGGTCGTTGAGTGCGCCCGTAGAAATCGCACCAAAGGTGAGCAACTCCGAGGCCCTACCCGCCAACAGCGACGCCATCTCGTGCATCAACTGCTCGGTGGTGGTTATCTGTCGCTCCTCGGGGAGGTACCACGCAGCACCGAGTGCTCTGCCACGAGGAATGATGGTCACCTTCACCAAAGGATTGGCGTGCTCGAGCAGCCAGCTCACAGTGGCGTGACCCGCCTCGTGGTAGGCGATGGTGCGTTTCTCGCTCTTGGTGATAATCTTGCTCTTCTTCTCCAAGCCGCCGATAATGCGGTCCACGGCAGCAAGGAAGTCCTCCTTATCTATAGCTTTCTTATCGTGGCGTGCAGCGATGAGTGCTGCCTCATTACACACGTTTGCAATGTCGGCACCCGAGAAACCAGGAGTCTGCTTGGCGAGGAACTCCACATCCACATCGCCAGCAAGTTTGAGTCGCCTCATATGTACACCGAAGATGGCCTCCCTCTCCTTGAGCTCGGGCAAGCCCACGTCGATCTGCCTATCGAACCTACCGGCACGCATCAGTGCCTTATCCAAGATGTCCACACGGTTGGTGGCAGCCAGCACGATGACACCCGAATCGGAGCCAAAGCCGTCCATCTCCGTGAGGAGCTGGTTGAGAGTGTTCTCCCTCTCGTCATTGCCACCAAAACCGGCATTTTTTCCGCGGGCACGACCAATGGCATCAATCTCGTCGATGAACACAATGCAGGGCGCCTTCGACTTGGCCTGTGCAAAGAGGTCCCTCACGCGCGAAGCACCCACGCCCACAAACATCTCCACAAAGTCGCTACCGCTAATGGACAAGAAGGGGACATCGGCCTCGCCTGCCACAGCCTTTGCGAGCAGAGTCTTACCCGTTCCGGGAGGGCCCACAAGGAGTGCACCGCGGGGAATTTTGCCACCGATTTCCCTGTATTTATCTGGATTGCGGAGGAAGTCCACAATCTCCATAATCTCCACTTTGGCCTCCTCGTGACCTGCCACATCGTTGAATGTCACTCGCTTGGCATTGTCCTTATCGTAGACCTGCGCCCTCGACTTGCCCACGTTCATCACACTATTCTGACCTGCCGAGTTGCGCGAAGCTGTGCGGAACATCAGGATGATGAAGATGATGAAGAAGAGGTAGGGCACCAATCCGAGGATATCCTTCCAAATGGTGGAGGGGTACTCATAGGCTGGCACTGGCACTGCCACATCATATTTTTCGCCGATGAGGGCGAGGTCGGTGCGGAAGATGTCGGGATTGCCGATGTTGTAGGTGAATTGATATTTACTCTCGGGGAGGTTTTGGTAGCCAGGCTTTGTACGATACGACTCCACCACCCCTTTCTTGAGCCAGATGTGGGCTGTGCGGTCATTCACGACCTCAATGCGCTCCACATCGCCCGCCACAATCATCTCTTCGAGACTCTTCCAATTGGTCTTCACGGGGCTATCCGAGCCACCATTGTAGATCTCAAGAAAAAGGAGGCCTACAATCAGGAGGCTCCAAAATGTGAAAAGCCACGAAATGAAACCCCTCCTGGGCTGTGGCTGCATCGAAGGGCGCTTTCCGTTGTTGGGATTGCTGTTGTTTGTGTTGTTGTTACCCATTAGTTTCTCTGTTTTACACTTTCGTCATTCATAATCAGTACAACGGCTCTGCGGGTGATTTAGTCTCCCACAGATGGCCGAATGGATATTTTTTTTGCGAATGGGGGCGGTATTTGCCTACTCCTCCGACTCGTAGCGAGTGGCAGGTGCGTCTGCCCAGAGTTGCTCGAGGCGGTAGTAGTCCCTCAGGGGAGTGAGGAAAATGTGGACCATAACATCCACATAGTCGATGGCAATCCAAGCAGCATTGGTTTTGCCCTCCACCCTGCGGGGTGACTCGTTCAGTCGCTCCTCGAGGTGCTCAACGATGCCGTCTGCAATGGCGTCTACCTGGGTGGTAGAGTCGGCATTACACACCACAAATGCGTCGCAGATGGTACCCTCGAGTGCGCTCAAGTCGAGCGAAACGATGTTATGACCCTTTTTGTCCTGAATAGCCTCAACAATGTTGTCGATAAGTTTTTGCATAGTCTGTTCTCTCTATTTTATATTTATTTTCCTATTTATTATTTTCGTTCGAATACACACGCAGTCTCTCGCCCGCACGGTGGTCCACTACCATCCTCGTGCCACTCCTCCGGGGCGCTTGGTGACGCACTCGATGATGGTCTCCCTCAATGCGGTGATGATGGTCTCCTTGGCATAGGTTCTCCTCACGCCCACAACAATCTTGCGCGAAGCAGCTCCTTTGGCGAGAGTCTTGACCCTATTGCGGAGATTCTCCGGAATGTAGGGCAGAGCCATCTCGGGGATGATTGTCAGCATAGCCGTGGCATCCACAATCCTCATCACCGTCTCGAGCGAGCCACTACGAAGCGTGTAGGGGAGTTCGCTCAAGCGATGGTTGCCACAGAGTTCGATAACTTGGTCCCTGAGGCAGTGTCCCTCTGCCAGGAGGATGAGATCCTTGGAGTAGATATCCTCGATGCGGAGGTTGGAGCGTGCCGAGAGTGGGTTCTCCGGCGAGACGTAGGCATAGAACCTATCGTCGAAGAGCTCCTGCTCACTGATGCGGTCGGGGCAGGTGCCTCCGGCAAGCAGCGCGGCATCAATCTCGTCGCTATCCATAGCTCGGATAATCTCGGAGGTGGTCATCTCGCGTATCTCAAGGTCCACCTTCGGATACTTCTCGCCAAAGGTGTGGACAAATCGGGGCAGAAGGTAGGGAGCGATGGTGGGAATCACGCCGAGGCGCAACTTACCAGCCACGTTACCTTTCAGTTCGGCCACACACTCGCGCACGTTGTTGTAGGCGAGCAGAGCCTCCTTGGCCTTCTCAATGACAAGCGCACCCACCTGGGTGGGCACCACAGGCTTCTTGGAGCGGTCGAGCAGAATCACTCCGAGTTCTTCCTCGAGGTTCTTAATCTGCATACTCAACGATGGCTGAGTCACAAAACAGAGTTCGCTCGCCTTGGAAAAGTTGCCGCAATTGGCCACTGCCAGCAGATATTCGAGTTGAATTATGGTCATCTCTTTTTCAGGTTTCTCGGAGTGTCACACCCCGCCGTTAGCTTATTTTGATTTGGGATAGGTGTCGCAGCCAAGTTGGAGCTACTCGGTAATGAGCCAGCCGCCCTCTCGCAGCACAAGTTTGCAGCTCAACTCCACGCGTTGGCCATCCTTCAGGATCACCACACCATCCACCGTGGCATCTGTTTCGCCCACGCTCCTGCCCTTGAGTTCGAACTCTTCCATACCGCCGGCTCTCTGCAACTCGCCGCATTGCTCCGCAAAGATGGCCTCGTAGAGTTCCCTCTCTTCTGGGGCGGCGTCCATCAACGCCACAGCATCGGCATACTCCCCCTCGGAGAGATATTTCCAGCACTTCTCAACCACCTTTTCGGGGCTATCGGTAGCGCAGCCCACCATTGCAAGTGCTGCTGCCACCACAACAATCAATCGTTTCATATATACTTTTTGGTTCTTCTTTCTATCGCTCTATTGTACACACTCCTCGAGGAGTACATACTCGCCGCAAGTGTGCATATATCCTGCCTTACCGCCCACAAGCACAGCCGCAAAGCCGCCACTGAAGGTCGTAATCCTATCGAACATAGGCTCCCTCAACACCTTACCCGACGCATCGATAAGGCCGCGTTTGCCGCCCTTCATAATGGGAGCCACACCCTCCGAGAATTGGCCCACGGCATCGTAGGTGCAGGGCACAAACTCCCTACCATCGGCACCCACAAAGCCCCACAAGCCGCCGTAGCAGACCGCAAAGCGTCCCTCACCTATCGGGCGAACCTTCTCATAGAGGCAGGGCACAATCTCGTTGCCCCTCATATCCACAGCACCGTAGCGTCCACCACGACCAACCACAGCATAGCCATTGGCAAACGAGCTGGCGCTGTCGTAGCGACAAGTGAACACCGTGCGGCCCGAGGGATTGATATATTCGTAGTTATCTTTCTGGCGCACAAGCGCAAGGCCCTCGCTAAAGGGTGCCGCACTATCGAAACGGGGAGTGACAACTTCGCCACCCATAACATCTATGTAGCCCCACCTGCCATCCACCTGCACCGCTGCGAATCCCTCCGAGAAGGGCTCGATGGCGGAGTAGCGACACTCAACCACCACCTCTCCGCTCTTCGACACAATGCCATAGCGGCCCTTGTAGCCAACAATCATATAGCCGCTGGTTGCAATTCTCTCGCCACGGTAGTCGTAGAGGCAGTTGCCGCGGTAGTCGATGTAGTAGTCGATGCCGTTGAGTGTTGCTGCAGCAAGGCCACCCATATAGCTGTCGGCCCTATCGAATCTGGGCGAGATGACGATTCTGCCATCGGTGTCGATATAGCCCCACTTGCCACTTGCACCCTGCACCGCGGCCACACCCTCGGCAAAGGGTTTGACATTGCGGTAGGCGGGAGCAATGGCGACCTCGCCCTCTTTATTGAGGAATCCCCACTCACCTCTGCTCTTGACGGCAGCACGCGAGTGGCTGAAGTTGCTTGCCTCCTCATATTTGCAGATGACCACCTCGTGTCCCTGCTCGTCGATGAATCCATAGCGACCATTGTTGACCACCACAGCCCTCTCCTCCAGGAAGGGGCCTATGTAGTCATACTTGCAGGGGACAATCTCCCTGCCTCCATTGCCAATGATGCCCCATTTACCTCCCTGTGCCACCAGAGCAACATCCTGCTCTCCATAGCCGGTGGTGCCGTCGTAGCGACACTGCACCACAAGTTTGCCACCGTCGTCCACAAAGCCCCATTTGATGCCCTTACGCACTGCGTGGAGCACATTGCCCTCGCGGTAGCGCACCTCGTCCCACTCCGGAGCTATGATAATCTCTCCATCCGACCCGATGACTCCCACCGAGTCTCCCTTGGTGACCAGATAGTGACCACTCGAGGAGGCCTTTCCCTCGATGAGTTCGATGGAGTCGTAGGTCACCGAGCTATTCAGTGCCACATCCACAACCGAGGAGCCTATAATCATTCGTCCGCCACCCTCCTCTGGCAGGTGGGCGGGCATAACCATCTTGTAGGCGGAGTTCATAACGCCCCATTTGTCATCTATGCGGACCCAAGCGTAGTTGCCGTTGAACTGTGGTTGGAGGTCCAATTTGGGCTCAACAATCACCTCTCCACTGCGGGAGATGACTCCCCAGCCTCCCTGCCACTCATACCACATCTGTTCCCTTGCGCCGAAGTCGGGCACCTCATTGAAGGTCGCCTCACAGAGAATCTCGCCATCCCTGCTCACCACACCCCAACGGTCGTTCCACTTCACCCACAGGTTCTCCGCACCATTGAACTCTGGTTTGGCGGGCAGCAGCGGACGTAGCACAATGCTGCCATCGTAGCGCATCACACCCCAGCCGTCGCCCCAAAGAGCCCAGGTAGTTCCGTTCTCGTCGAACTCGGGCGCGCTCTTGAGCAGGGGGTTCATAACCACCACTCCCTCGCGCGAGACAATGCCCCAGCCGCCATTCCAACGTGCCCACACATTCTCCTTCTCCTCAAATCGGGGTCGGCTCTCGAGAATGGCCTCGAGGATGACCTTGCCATCGTAGCCCACGACACCCCATCTGCCGTTCCACTTGGCCCAGCTCCTATCGCTACCCTCCACAAAGATTGGGCGCGACTCGAGGCGTGCATCCATAAGTATTCGGCCACTGGGGGTCACAGCACCCCAGCGATTATTCCACTCTACCCACGCCACATCGCCTCTATCGAATGTCGGTTTGGAGGCAAGCTTCGCGTCGAAGAGCACCCTACCGGTCCTATCCACCACGCCCCACTTCTCGTTCCACACCGTCCAGGCATAGTCACATCCCTCTTCAAATGCGGGTTCTCTGCTCACTGCCACCTCCGAGAGAATCTGGCCACCCTTGTCGACCACAATCCACCCTCCATTGCTCTCCACCCAGGCGTATCCATCCTCGCCAAATTGGGGGAGTTTGGAAGCCGTAGGTGGGAGGAGTATCTTTCCGTCGTGGCTCACCACGCCCCACGCACCGCGCCACTTGGCCCAAGCCACCTCGCCGGCACCGAAGTCGGGTCTCTCCACCACCACAGCGTCGAAAACCTTCTCGCCCGAGCGCGACACCGCGCCCCAGCGATTGTTCCACTTCACCCAAGCGACTCCGTCGGTGCCAAAGTCGGGTTCGTCCTCCACCACAAAGTCGAAGACCACACCGCCATCTCTCCTCACTGCACCCCAGAAGAGTCCGTTGAGTGCCCAAGCGATGCCGGAGTCATCGAAGAGAGGTCTATCGTTCAGCACTGCCTCAAAGACCACCCTACCCTCTCTATCCACTGCACCCCAGCGGCCATTCCATTCATTCCACGACACATCCCCAACGAACATCGGGCGGGTGGAGAGAACGGGCTCAAAGATAATCTCGCCATCTTCGGAGAGCACACCCCAGCCTCCGCTCCAGCGGGCCCAGGCCTTGCCCTCCTCAAAGTTCTCGAGTTGTTCCACGACGGGCTCAAAGAGCACTTCGCCGCTATAGTTGATCAATCCCCATCCTCCATTCCAATGGGCCCAGCAGTGTCCGTTCCTAAACTCGGGGCGCACAAAGAGTCGAGGCTCAAAGAGCACCTCACCATCGGGGTTGATGGCACCCCATCCGCCACCCCATCGGGTCCAGCAAACGCGTGCCACAAAATCGGGCTGTTCGTAGAGTTCATAGTCGAAAACAACCTCTCCATCCGCGGAGACAAGGCCCCAGCGTCCCTCCTTCTCCACCCAAGCCTTGCCACTACGCAGGGAGTTGATGGTTGTAAATTGGGGCTCAAACAGCACTCGGCCATCCATAGCAAGGAGTCCCCACAACCCACCATTCATCATCCACGCCCTACCATCGGCAATGGGGGCAATGGAGTCGTACTGTGGCTCGAAGAGGTAGTTGGCATCGCGGCGGAGAACGCCCCACTTATGGTCGAAGCGAACTCGTGCAAGGGTGTCCACATAGTCATCCGCGATATCGAAAATGGCCTTGATGACCATTCTTCCATCCTCCTCGGCATAGCCCCACAGCCCGCGCCTCTCGGCAGGGACAATTCGCCCCTCGAGGTTGCGGCCCTTGAGCGGACGCAATTTGTAGGGTTGGGAGTAGGCAGCAGCGGAAAGCAGAAGCAGGGAGAGTGAGAGCAGCAGCACACGCAATCCTCCCAAGGCATTGGCACCCACCGAGCGCACACCTCCCTCGCCCATCAGCGAAGGAGCACACTTCGAGCCCTTCGAACGATTTGCATCGACCGACCCGGCGCCATATTTTTTTGCTTCAAACTTCATTTTCTTCGTGCTTGGGGATTTTGCAGCACCCACCTTTGGTGGGCAGACCTATTCAACCTGCAAAGATATTCAATCTCGGTCTATTCTCAAAAGCCCAATGGCTATTTTTTACAAAATAGCACATTTATCGCCGTTGGACACACACAACAAAGGTGGGATTCCCTCTCGGAACCCCACCCCAGAAATCATCTCTTGCAACTCAACGGTGTGCTAAAGCAGGCCCAACAATCTCTCGAGACCGATGCCACGCGACCCCTTGACGAGAACAAAAGCACCCTTCAACGGGGTCTCGCCAAGCCACAGCGCTGCCTCCTCAACATTTGCAAAGCAACTCACCTTAGCAGAGTCGCAACACATCTCCGCAGCAGCCTCCGCAAAGCAGTTGCCCACGGTAATCACCATCTCCACCGATGGCTCCTCCATTGCACCTTTCAGCACCCTGCGATGCTCCTCGCTGCTCCACTCTCCAAGTTCGAGCATATCGCCGAGTATCAACACTTTATGTAGATAGTCGGGTTGCACCGAATCCGCGTGATTGGCAATCGAAGCTGCCATACTCGAGGGGTTGGCATTGTAGCAATCGACGGTGAGAAGATTGTGCGCCGTGGGGAGTGCCTGCGAGCGGTTGTTGGATGGCTGATAGGCGGCAATCGCAGCCTCGGCCTCCTCTCTCGGAACACCGAAATAGTCTCCCACAGCAAGGGCCGCGGCGATGTTGAACAGATTGTAGTCACCCACCAGATTACTCCTCACTCCGGCAGCAATGTCACTCTCATAACCCACGCTACTCAATCCCTCACGCTCAGTCACCATAGCGGACAGTACAGGGTCGTCGTTCCTAAAGATGGCCACCCCGCCCGAAGCGGCAAGGCGGTCGTAGAGTTCACCCTTCCCCTTTCGGATTCCCTCGGCTCCACCGAAGCCCTCAAGGTGGGCACGTCCAATGTTTGTTATAAGCCCCAAATCGGGCTCTGCAATGGAGGCCAAAAGTGCAATTTCTCCCTGCGCCGAAGCCCCCATTTCCACCACCGCAATCTCCGTATCCGCAGGCATCGAAAGGAGCGTGAGCGGAACCCCGATATGGTTGTTCAGATTGCCCTGCGTATGGCGCACTCTGAAGCCCCTCGACAACACTGCCGACACCAACTCCTTCGTGGTGGTTTTGCCGTTGGTGCCCGTGATGGCAAGCACCCTCGCCGAGAGGTTGCGACGATGACAGCGGGCAAGTTCTTGGAGTGCCACAAGCGTATCATCCACAACAACATAGCGTTCATCCACCGCCACCTCCTCATTATCCACCACTGCCGCCACAGCGCCCGCCTCGAGCGCCGCCGCCGCATAGCGATTACCATCGAAATTCTCCCCCCTCAGGGCAAAGAAAATCTCTCCCTCGGAGACCTTTCGGCTATCGGTCTGCACCCCCTTGGAGGTGCAGAAAATCTCATACAATCGAGCTATCGTATTTTCCACTTTTTCCCTATCGGTTTCTGCATTATTTATGCACATTTCGTTGTGCGTAGTTTCACTCCTTCGACAAGCCTCTAAACGTGGCGGCTGCCCTTCTCAAACTTGACCGTTTCGACAAAGCGTTTGATGTGCTGCTCGGCCTTGCGAGGGCATATCATCAGCACATCGTCGGTGTCCACAACGATGTAGTCCTTCAGCCCCTCGAGCACTGCAATCTTCCCCTCGGGGAGTTTTATGATGCAGTTCTCTGTCTCGAAGTTGAACGTGTCCGTACGAAGCGTATTTCCCTGCTCATCCTTGGGCGAGTGTTGGTAGATCGAACCCCAAGTGCCAAGGTCGCTCCAACCGAAATCACTGCAACGCACCCACACATTGGAGGTGCGCTCCATAATGCCGTAGTCCACCGAGATTCCGCCACACTCGGGATAGACCCTATCGATGGCCTCCTGCTCGGCGGGAGTGCCATAGTAATCACGGATGGAGTCGAGAATTTCGTAGGTCTCACTCTGGTGCTCCCTGAAGGCCTCCAAGATGGCCTCCACGCTCCAAGCAAAGATGCCCGAGTTCCAGAAGTACTCGCCACTGTCGACAAACACTTTAGCCAAATCGAGGCTTGGTTTCTCGGTGAAAGTCTTGACCTTATTGAACTTTCCGGCCACCTCCTTTTTGTTCACCTGAATGTAGCCATAGCCCGTTTCGGGTCGGGTGGGCTGGAGACCTATGGTGAGCAGCACATCGCGCCTCTCTTCCACGAAATCCAGCGACTGCTGAATCACCTCGCAGAAGTGGTGCTCGTTGAGAATCAGGTGGTCCGAAGGGGTCACAACCATCGTTGCGGCAGGATTGATACTGCGGATTCGCATAGCGGCATAGGCGATGCAGGGTGCGGTATTCTTACCCATCGGTTCGCAGAGGACCTGCTCGGGTGCAATCTCCGGAATCTCGGCAAGCACCATATCCTTATATGCCGAATTGGTTGCCACGAAGATGTGACTATCGGGGATGATGTTGGAGAAACGCTCGAAGGTGGCTCGAAGAAGGCTTTTGCCCGTTCCGAGCACATCGAGGAACTGCTTGGGGCGATTCTGTCGGCTGATGGGCCAGAATCTACTGCCGACTCCACCGGCCATAATCACACAAAATTGGTTGTTATCTGTCATTTAGGCAATGTTTTTGGGTGGATGCACGTTAATTTTACGCAACTTCCCACGGTTACTATAGGACAAAAATACGAAATTTTACTACCTTTGCCAATTATTTATATGGTATTTTTACGACGAATTCACTTTTAGAACGCTAAAAAATGAAAATACGCTATTTCACTCTACCAAATATCCTCACGCTCTGCAACCTCCTCAGCGGAAGTTTTGCGGTGATTTGTGCAGTGGCCTCCATATTCGAGCCCGACACAGTTCTCGGCACCAAGATGCTCTCCATCCCAACAATCTGCATCCTCCTCTCCGCACTGTTCGACTTCCTCGACGGACTCTCGGCAAGGCTCACAGGTCAATACTCCCCCCTCGGTGTGCAACTCGACTCGCTGGCAGATATGGTCAGCTTCGGACTCGCACCCTCACTCACACTCCTTGCCCTCTACAACAATCTCGGAGGAGAGGGTTGGTGGTGGATCATCTGCCTCGCCGTGGCACTCTGCTCGGCACTCAGGCTCGCACGATTCAACATCGACGAGGAGCAGAAAGAGGAGTTCATCGGACTCCCCACCCCCGCACTCGCCATCGCCGTGGGCTCCCTCGCGTGGGCCACTCCCGCTTGGCTCACCCCCAGCATCATCCTCGCCATAGCCCTCGTGGGTGCGTGGCTGCTCATATCCCCCCTGAGGATGTTCTCGCTCAAGTTCAAGGGGCTCTCGCTTCGCAATGGTGTGAATCGAGTGCGCTACACCTTCCTGCTCGTCAGCCTCGCCATCCTCATCATCGGTGGCCTCGGCTCCGCTTGGCTGGTCATCATCCTCTATATCATTGTATCCGCGGCACAGCAAATCGCATCCGCGTGCCACAAAAACAGAACCAAAACCGAAGCATAGTGAAAAAAATCATAGCAACTCTCGCCCTGCTAACCCTCGCCCTGCTCTGCACCACAGTGGAGACCAAGGCGCAGGATATGGACGCACGCGCAATTGCCAACAACTTTGCCGCACTCCAGGAGAATGCCGGCAACCCCTTCGCAGGTGAGCAAGAGCTCGACGAAAATGGCAACCCCATCGAACAGCCCAACAATGCAGATTCCACCCGCGTGAAGGAGATTATGCCCCTGGAGTCCTACTTCTTCGACGACTCCATCAGGCGCCGCAAGCATTTCCGCTGGGTGCCCGACACCTACACTAACAACATCCGTATGGAGCAGGTGGACACCCTCATTGGCGACTTCAACCGCGACTACGTCTTCCAGCGCGAGGATGTGGGTGATGCCAACGTGGGCATCCTCGGCGGCGTATCCACTCCGCTCAACTTCTTCCGCCGACCCAAAGGCAACAACTTCGACTTCACGGATGGCTACTACGCCTACCTCTTCACCATAGAAAACACCCCCCACTACAACAACAAGCGCCCCTTCACCACCCTCGCCTACCAAACGGCAGGACAGAAACGCTATGCGGAGGATAAGTTGGAGGTGGTTCACGCACAGAATGTCACCCCCTCCACGGGCTTCAACGTGAGATACAACAACTACCACTCCAGAGGTATCTACACGTGGCAGCGCGGTAAGGTCGACGACTTCTCTGCCGCATTGAGCCACACCGGCAAACGCTACTCGCTCCACGCAGGAGTTATCTCCAACACCATCTCGCAGCGCGAAAACGGTGGTCTGGTGGAGGCTTGGCACGTTGCCGACACCATCTATGAGTCGCCACAAGGTATGCCAATGAAGTTGAGCGACGCACTCAACAAGGCCACCAACACGGCTCTCTATGCCGTGCAGACCTATGGCATCCCCTTTGTGCCTCTCAGTGACTCGGTCTTCACAATGGCCGATCGCACAGCCATCCACTTCGGACACGCCATCACCTACAACCGCTGGGGCAAGCGCTACTCCGACACTCGACGTGGCACACAATACAACATCACCGACCGCGACACCGGCAAGGTCCTCGAGACCCTCAACTTCTACGACCATTGGTACATCGACCCCGACAAGAGTAGCGACACGTTGAGCGAGTCGTTGCTATCCAACAGACTCTTTGTGCAGTTTGTGCCCTACAATCGCGAGGGTGTGGTGGGAACCATCGACGGCGGCTTGGGCTGGGACCACCACGAGTACTACCAATTCCAACCCCAAGACTACCTCACGGGACGCAAAACCGAGAAGTTCAACACCTACTACGCCTACGCCGACGCCAGAGGTAAACTCGGCAAGTGGCTCGATTGGCAGGGACGTGCAAGGGTGAACGTTGCGGGTTACAGAGCCGGTGACATCGACTTCGACGCCGCAGCTACGCTCCGCCTGTTCCTCGGCGACAAGCCCTTGACACTCACGGGTGAGCTCTCCTACGACCTCCAGAGTCCCTCCTACTGGGAGGAGCACTATTTCTCCAACCATTTTGTGTGGGAGAACAAGTTCCAACGCCAAAACATCACCGAATTGAAGGCCTCGCTCGAGGTGCCCCACACCGGCACAAAACTCACCTTCAATCAGGCACTCATTGGCAATCCCATCTACTACGGCACCGACTCTACACCCGCGCAAACCATAGGTATTGAGAGCGTTACGGGTCTCTATTTGGAGCAGAATTTCGCCTTCGGAGGACTCCATCTCGACCACCGCATCCTGCTCCAACACAGCAGTTCGGAGATTTTCCCCGTGCCCCTCTTGTCGGGCAATATCTCCTACTACTACGTCTTCCAGCCGGTGAAAAACGTGCTCACGCTGAAGGTGGGAGTGGACTGCTGGGCCAACACCCCCTACTACGCACAGGCCTACAACCCCGCACTGATGGTGTTCCACAATCAGGACCACACCCTCATCGGCAACTACCCCTATGCCAACCTCTTCGTTGCAGCCAAGTGGAAAACAATGAGAATCTTTGTCCAATATCAACACGCCACCGAGAACCTGCTCGACAACTACACCGACTCGTTCAGCGTTCCATTCTACCCCTACAACCGCGCCGTAATAAAATACGGAGTGTGCTGGTACTTCGACAATTAGTCCCCAACACCATTCCCAACCCCCAAGCAGAGTCGTCACTGCGAAGCACAACTCTGCTCCCCACAAAAAGCGGAAGAAAGAGCAACCATACGAATGAAGATACAGACGACAAAGACCTCACTCCGACAACTTCTACCCACACTCCTACTCACCATCTGCCTCTCGGTGGGTTGCACACAACAGCACCTGCCGACGGAGGTGTTGCGTGTGGCCATATCCCAAGAGGTGGCCGGTTGCACCGTTGTGGGTGGCGAACGCTATGGCTTCGCCTCCGACCTCGCCGACACAATGGCCCGAAGGCAGGGGCTCGACCTTCGCCTGACCAACTCCAAGAGCACGGAGCAACTGCAAGCCGGTCTCCGCAATGGCACCATCGACATCGCCATAATCCCTCGCACAGACCGAGTCCACTTCCACGCCTACCCCTCCGAGTGTTGCTACACCTCCGACTACGCACTTCTGAAGCCCTCGTGGAGTAGGATCGCCTCGGGCGAGACCATCCTTGAGGCTTGGCAGGGAAAACGCATACTTGCCGATTGCAACTTCCGCAACACACAGAGCTACAAGGCTTTGGATGAGGGTGGCATTGAGTTCAACAAAGAGCACATTGCCGGCACGGATATGGCCTCGATGTTGCTCAAGGGGAAGGCCGACGCCATCATTTGTGAGCGTAGTGAGGCCGAATTGCTCCGTTTTCTCCACCGCAATCTGGTAGAGGTGGCCACCATCGAAGAGCCCTGCGAGGTGATATTCATCTTTGCCAATCGCGCACTCAAAGAGAGCTTCGTAAACTCCCTCAGCGACTTCTCATCCACCGATGACTATGCCTATATGGTCGACGTCTACTTCGGCCCCATCTCCATCGCAGAACGTTTCACACAACTGCTCTATCGCCCCACCCGAGTGATGGGAGGCATCTCCGTTTGGGATGGTCAGCTCCAAAAAATATCTGCCGAAATGGGGGTGGACTGGCGACTAATGTCTGCAATGGCCTACCACGAATCGCGCTTCCGCAACGACCAGATCTCCAATCGTGGCGCCGTGGGACTTATGCAGGTGACCCCCGTGGTGGCCGAGGACCTCAATATAGCCGAAGGCTACGACCTGGCCGACCCGACCACCAACATCACACTCGCCGCACGCATCCTCCGCCGCTACAGTCGTGCGCTCGGATTTGGCGACTTCCCCACCACCGACGACGGAGTGGCAATTATGGTGGCAAGCTACAACTGCGGCATCACTCGAACCATTGAAGCCCAGCGACTTACCGAACAATTAGGAGGCGACAAGCTATCTTGGTCGGATGTGTCAGAGACGATGAGGAAGATGAACTCGCCCGAGTGGAGTGCGGAAAACGAATGCAGGTTCGTCAGGTTCCGCGACGCTGCCGTCACGATTGCCTACACGGAGGGGGTGATGAATCTCTACCGCACCTACCGCGAGGCCATCGAATAGTCCTCCCCAGCCCACCACTCCACCACCACACACAATCCACACCGCACGGGTGCGATAAAAATGTGGAAATTGGGGAGTCGAAAGTACGAATTTCTCCAAAAAAGCGTTATCTTTGTACGATTGTACGCACGCTGCGCGCGGGCGCACGAGCATCGCAATGCAAATAATTGACAGACAGAACAAAACAAGCAACAACACATCCTTATGGGTATGAATCCTATATCACGAAAGAGTCCTCTCCTGTGGCTGCTCACCATCCTCTCCGCAGCAACCCTGCTCTCCTGCAACCCCGAACCCAAGGAGACAGATCTTGAGTTCAGTTTCAACACCTTCAAATGCGACGAAGGTGCCGAGAACGGCTACATATCCGTCTATCTGATGGAGTCGCCCTACAAATATCCCGTAGTGGTGGATATGACCGTGGAGGTCTCCGGCGGCAAGAACGCCCTCGGTGAGGAGCTCAACCTCGACGAAATCGTAAAATTCAACGTCACCGACAAGAGCTACACCGTGGAGAGCACAGGACCCCGCAGTGCAAAAATATCGGGCCTCGAGGTGACCTACTCCGGCTACAACGAGAAGGTCTATTTCGCCGCCCTCGACAACGACTTCCTCCAGAACGAGACCATCACACTCCTCTTCACAATCACCAATGTGGATGGCTCCAATCTGGGCGACATCAAAACCACCACCCTCACCATCATCGACGACGAGAAGGCTCCCCTGGTCAAAGTGGGCTACTACGACACCCGCTATGAGGCCCCCGCAGAGGCCACCAACCCTGCCAAAGGTGCCTTCTATCTCCGTCTCCAGAAGGTGGGCAAATATGAGTATGTGGCATCCGAGTGGTTCGGACTTTCGCGCCCGAGGTTGCACGGCAAATACGACCCCGAGAAATGCACCCTCACATTCGATGGTACCGACTACGACCACACCCTCTGGAAGCTCGAGCAGCCCGTGAGTGCGTTTGCGAACGACACCATCTGGGCAAACAAATTTGAGGATGGCAAGGTGACCGAGATACTTCGCTTCCGCGGCTCGGGCAACGACGGCAAAGGCCCCATTATGATCTCCACCGAAGCAATCGAGGAGAACAAGAAGGGCGTGTTGCTCGCCATTGAGAGCGAGTGTGGCGTGGATATCTGCTCCTTCGATGCCGAGAGTGGCGTGGCCACAGGCGTTGTGGGCCTCTACGACCAGATGGCAGGCAGCAGCTCTATGGTGTTCTCCGAGCACAACTACGAGGAAGAGACCACCCGAGCAACCACCCCCTCCCTCCGTCCCTTTACCGATTGGCACATCGCCGAGTAGGTGGGCACAGACAACCAACGACTTTCACACAAGAGTATAACGAGACCAAGAGATTATGACCAAAAAGATAGTATTGACCCTTCTTGCCGCACTGTTGGCAATGGGCACCATCTCCGCACAAAGCGGCAAGAGTGCCAAAGAGGTTAGGCAGCAGAACTTCGTTTTCGGACCCAGGGTGGGCCTCTCCGCTCCCTACCAGAACGTTGTGACAAATACCACTGCACTGAGCGATATGATTGGTGGTGCCAACCTCGGTGTGCAACTCGGAGGCTACATCCGCGGTATGCTCCCCCTCAAGAAGAGTAAATTCCTCCTCTATGGCCAGTTGGACGCCACTTGGGCAATGGATTTCTACTTCGGTGGCGGTGGCAATGCCTCGGCAGGCTACTTCAACTTCCCCGTGGTGTTGGGTGGTGGCTATTGGCTCCGTTCGGACCTTATGCTCCGCGCAGGTTGGGGTCCCAACTACTCCATCAACGTCTACAGTTGCGCCAATACCCTCTTCGGCAAGAGCGACAAGGGCTATCAGACCGAGGTGGGCAGTATGCTCGAGAGAGACCCCTGGGGATGGGTGGCAGAGGTTGGTGCCGACTACAAGAATTGGACTCTCGATTTGAGGTATGTCAACCAATTCCGCTCGCGCGAATACCCCCACATTGCCGACGAAACCCGCTACATTTCGTGGGGGCTGGCTCTGGGATATCGCTTCTAAACCGACAGCTCAACACAAAAACAACAAGAGGCGCAACCGAATCTACTCGGTTGCGCCTCTCTATTTCTCGCGCCGACAGCCCCCTATTGCAGGCTCTTGCTCACGCGCTCACGTGCATAGTCGAGGGTCACGGTGAACTCCTTGAGGCCCGAAGAGGGGAGCTCAAACATCGCGTCCCTAACGATAGACTCGCAGATGCCTCTCAAACCGCGAGCTCCGAGTTTGAACTCTAGAGCCTTATCCACAATGAAATCCAAAACCTCCTCCGCGAACTCGATCTTCACGCCATCCAATTCGAACAACTTGACATACTGCTTGATGATCGAATTCTTAGGCTCGGTCAGAATCTGACGCAGAATCTCCTTGTCGAGCGGCTGGAGATAGGTCAGCACCGGCATACGTCCCACGAGCTCGGGGATGAGTCCGAAGGAGCGCAAATCCTGGGGGGTGATATACTGCATAACGTTCTTCCTGTCGATATGCTGTGCAGCGCCCTGATTGTAGCCAATCACGCGGGTATTGAGCCTCTGGGAAATCTTCTTCTCAATGCCGTCGAAAGCACCGCCGCAGATGAAGAGAATATTGGAGGTGTTGACCTGCACAAACTTCTGGTCGGGGTGCTTGCGGCCACCTTGGGGAGGTACATTAACCACCGTGCCCTCCAAAATCTTCAGCAGAGCCTGCTGAACGCCCTCGCCACTCACATCTCGAGTGATGGAGGGGTTGTCGCTCTTGCGGGCAATCTTATCGACCTCATCGATGAAGACAATGCCTCGCTCGGCTGCCTCCACATTGTAGTCGGCCACCTGCAACAGACGCGAGAGAATGCTCTCCACATCCTCACCCACATAACCTGCCTCGGTCAGGACCGTTGCATCCACGATGGTGAATGGCACCTTCAGGAGTCGGGCAATGGTGCGTGCCAGCAGGGTCTTACCCGTGCCGGTCTCGCCCACCATAATGATGTTGGACTTCTCAATCTCCACATCGTCAATCGACGCTGCCTCCGAGTTGGCGGGGTTGTTCTTCGTACCGCGCCTATCGGCTGCGAGGAGTCGCTTGTAGTGGTTGTAGACGGCCACAGATAGCGTTCGCTTGGCGGCATCCTGACCGATGACATAGCGATCCAGAAACTCCTTGATTTCGGTGGGCTTGAGAATATCTTTCTCCGTAAGGGTGGGAGCACCCTTTGACCTGCGTTTCTTGTTGCTATTCTGCTCTTGCAGCACCTCATAGCCCCTCTCCACGCACTCGTCACAAATGGTTGCACCATTCATACCGGAGAAGAGCATACCCACCTCTGCAGCGCTGCGGCCACAGAAACAGCACGTATCCACACCTCCGTGGCGATGGTTGTCCTTGTTGTTTGCCATAGTTCGATAGGGTTAAAGGGTTTCGTTTTTGAGTTTGAGGAGCTGAGGGGTGAGCACCTCGTCAATGAGTCCATAGGCCTTTGCTTCATCGGCCTTCATCCAATAGTCGCGGTCGGCATCGGCGACAATTCTATCGAGAGGCTGACCGGAGTGGATGGAGAGGATGTCGTAGAGTTCGCCCTTGAGTTTGAGTATCTCGCGCGCCGTGATTTCGATATCCGAAGCTTGTCCCTGCACACCTCCGAGGGGCTGGTGGATCATCACCCTCGAGTGTGGTAGTGCCGAACGCTTACCATTCTCACCTGCGGCCAAGAGAACAGCTGCCATACTTGCCGCCATACCCGTGCAAATGGTCGAAACCTCGGGGCGAACGAGCTGCATAGTATCGTAGATACCCAGACCTGCGTAGACACCGCCACCGGGGGAGTTGATGTAGATTTGGATGTCGCGCTCGGGGTCGCTCATATCAAGGAAGAGGAGCTGTGCCTGGATGACGTTGGCCACATCGTCGTCGATGGGAGCACCGAGGAAGAGAATGCGGTCCATCATCAACCTCGAGAAGACATCCATCTGTGTCATATTGAGTTGCCTCTCCTCCAAAACGGTGGGGGAGATATAGGCACTTGTGAAATCTGCGTAGCGCTCGAGGGTGGTAGTGGAGACTCCCTGCGAGCGTGCATACTTGCGAAATTCGTTTTTCATATCTTGGTTGTCTGTTTGTTGCGGTGTGGTACTCCTCCGGTATCTTGGCTGTGGTCCACTCTCTTTCTGCGGAGCAAACCACCCTCCACCATTCACCATTGGCTCCCCAAAGATAGTGATTCTATGGCGAAAACGGATGGTCGGAGGCCATTTTTGCAATAAAAGGAAAAGTGGCTCCACGATTTGCTTGGCGCAAATGAGGGGCCACTTTCTCATCGGGCGTAAACCACACCCCTTATTCTACTCGCTATTTTGCCTTTTTAGCCAAAATCTTGTTGAGCTCGGCGATGGTCACGCTCTTATTCGACACCTTCACAAGGGGAGTAACACCCTCGATAACCTTAGCCTCATATACCTTCTCCACGAGACGGTTGGCCTCGTCTTTGTTCTGGAGAATCTGCTGTGCATAGTTGGCGAGCATCTCCTCTGCGGGATTCATCATACCATACTGTGCAAACTGTGCAGCAGCGTATGCCTTAGCCTCAGCCTCCATATCCTCGGGTTTCACCTCGATGGAGAGCTTCTTGGCGAAGAACTTGAGGATTGCGGTCCACCTCATCATATCTGCAAAGGGAGCGAAGTCCTTCTCGATCTCCTCCATAGTGAACTTACCCTCGTTGATGGCAAGCAACCAACGTTTTAGGAAGTCCTCGGGGAGGGTGAGAGCAGCCTTCTCGAGCAGATACTCGCGGAGGGTCTGGGTGAATACGTAGTCGCTCTCTTTCTTGAGTTCCTCCTCAATCTTCTTGTCGATCATCTTCTCAAACTCCTCCACGCTCTTCACGTCGCCTGCGGGGAAGGCCATCTTGAAGAACTCCTCGTTCATCTCGGGATCGGCATATTTGCGGATCTTGGTGATGGTGAGGTTAAACTCGGGTTTGATGCTGTCGAGCTCGTTCTCAGCCACGCCGAGTACGGAAGCCTTCTGCTGTGCGCTCTTGTAGAGGTCGTTGATGTTCACGATTATCTGGTCGCCCACCTTTTTGCCAATGTAGGGTTTGCGCTCCTCCTCGGTCATACTGATGAGGCCAACGTAGGCGTCGTCGGTCTTAATCTCGCCATTGTCGAGAGTGCACATAACGGCCTCGTCGTTCTCCACAACGTCTACGTCCACCAGACGGCCGTAGGTGCGGAGGAACTGGCTGCGGTAGCCTGCACGCATCTCCTCATCTGCTTTGATTTTGTAGCGGGTAACTTTGTCTTTGTCGGAGAGCTCGAGGTCAACAACGGGAGCCAGACCCACCTCGAAGATGAACTCGTGGTCGGTGTTGTTGTCGAAGTCGAAAGCACCCTGCTCGTCGCTGGGCATCACGTCGCCCATATAGTCGATACCCTCTTTCTCGAGGTAGGCGAAGCAGTTGTCGGAAGCCATTTTGTAGGCGGTCTCAGCGACTACGCCTTTGCGATACATCTTGTTGATGATACCCATAGGCACCATACCGGGGCGGAAGCCGGGGATGTTAGCTTTGCGTTTGTATTCACGGAGTTTTTTGTCCACCTCTGCTGCATAGTCAGCCTCCGAAACGGTGATTTTGATAATCGCGGTTTGGTTCTCGCGAGCCTCTTTGATAATGTTCATAGTGCTAATATTGTTTTGTTACTGATTTTCAGTTTGTCGTATGCATAGTTTGCAGTCCGCAAAGGTAATCATTTTCCGTCAAAAATCAACTCCCTACCCACAAAAAAAGGAGGCGCAACCCGTTTGGGTCGCGCCTCTCTATCGGATTACTCCAGAAAGTGGAGTGTGGGAAGACTACTGTTTGGTCATAGTGATGCCGTAGGCACCGCTGGTGAAGTAACCAACCAAGCTTTGGGGATTGTAACCAGCGTCGCATCCGTAAACGAGAACTGCAAAGCACAGATCTGCGGGGAAGGTGTAAACACCAGTCTCGAGATCGTAGTCGATGTAGATCTTCTCCTCGGTGCAAGGAACGATGCTGTTACCCTGAACGGTGAAGAACATCTGGTAGCACATCTGCATAGCTGCACTGTCATACCACATCAGAGGCTCATAGGGCAACATATAAACCTTCTCGGTCTCTGCCTCCCAGTAAGCGTAAACAGGCGAGTATGCCCAACTCTCCCAGGGGAGAATTTCGAAGCAACCATACTCCGAGTTCCAGCTGATGGAGGTGGTGAAGGAGCTGAATGCAGCGAAGACGCTACCGTCCGACTCTACCTTGAAGGTACCGCAACGGCGGTCAACAGCGGTCTTGGCAAGAACTACCTCGCAAGTGTTAACAGCACCGATAGTGGTGGTTGCGCTCTCGATCTGGAAGGTGAAACGAAGCTCATCAACATTGGTGTTGAGAATCTTCACCTCCATCTGAACCTTCTTCTGCCACTTCTTGGTATCCTCGTTGTAGTAGAGTTTCTTGTTCTCCTCCTCGTCCTTTACCTTGTAGCCGTCATAGTCGGGGAAGTTGATGTCAAACGAGGTAACCCTGTAGTCACCCATAACACCATCCTCGTTGGGAAGGCCGGTCTCATCGTGTTTACCCTCGTAAGCAGCTCCGGTCTCAACGATTTTCACTTTAGCCTTAACATCAGCAGTGTTCAAATCTGCCTCATTGTCGGCAGTAATCACCAGAGGCACATATACATAACCTGCACCAAAACCACTCTCGAGAACAGGAACTGCGAACTCCACGGTGGTTTTGCCGGGCGTACCCACAGGCTCGCCGCAAGCTACAAGACCTGCGCCGAAAATGAGTGCCAATGCCAAATATTTAATGGATTTCATACTTTTTCGTGTTTTAGTCGTAATTATTGTAAAATATTAGTAACCGGGGTTCTGCTGGCCCTTGATCTGGGGGTTAGCATCAATCTCAGTCTTGGGAATAGGCCATACGCAACGCGAGTCGGTGATGGGTTTGTTGAGACCGTCGTAACGATCACCGGGATAGGTCATAGCAGAGTTCTGCGAAGCAGCACGCTTAACGCCATCGCCCCAACGTTTCATATTGATCATACGGAAGCCCTCGCCTACACACTCGCGGCTCCACTCCTTCTTAACCTCGTCGAGAAGAGCACGACCGTCGGCAACAGTAACGGGCTCGGCATTCTCGATACGAGCAGCGCGGAGGTCGTTGAGTGCCTTAACACCGGTCTGGGTCTGGCCCTCGATGTTGGCGCAAGCCTCAGCAAGAATGAGGTACTGCTCTGCGATACGGAAAGGCTTGCCGGCGCTCACATAGTTAATCTGAGTGGGCGAGCTACGGAGAGCGGGGTTACCCTCATATTTGAAGAAGATCTCCAAGTTGTCGGTAGCGGCACCCTGAACGGTGATCTCGCGGGTCTTGAAGTAGGTGGCGTAGCGGTAGTCACCATCCTCATAGAGGTCGATAAGGGTCTGGCTGGGGATGTACTGGGGATCGGGGGTCGAACCATCACGAGCGTTGTTGTCGTAGATATAGTACGAACCGGTCGAAGTACAGAGATCCTGCAAGTTGGCAGCAACGAGGAAGATGTTCTCGTTTGCAATGTCATTACGCCACATCGACTCGATCTCAGCAGCGCTTGCTGCGAGCTGGTAGGTACCGGAGTTGATGAGCTCCTGAGCGATGGTTGCAGCCTCGGTGTAGTTCTTCATATTAAGGTGTACACGTGCGCGCATAGCCTTAACAGCGTCCTGGCTCCAGTAGTTGTAGTTCTTCTGGCCCTCGGGCAGGTAAGCAGCAGCTTTCTCGAGGTCGAGGAGGAGCTGGTTGTAGGTCTCCTCGAGGGTGTTACGACCGGGATACTTCGACGAATCCGAAGTGGGTGCATACTCGAGCTGGAGGGGAAGACCGTCGGTATTGGCAGCGGTAGCGGGGTCGTAGGCAACGCAATATTTGGTTACCAGATCCCAGTAGGCCATTACGCGGGTCATATAAGCCTCGGAGATGTACATATTTACGATCTCTTTCTCCTCCTCATCGAGAGCGTCGCCCTCAACGAGTTTGGTGAACGAGCCGATAATGTAGTTCATCGAGCCGATGATAGAGTAGTCGGAGTACCAGAGGCTCTCTGCGTCGGAGTCGTTGGTCTGCATATTCCACTGGTAGTAGAGACCATAGTAGTTACCAAAGTCTGCCATAGCGTTGAACATACCACCGCGAATCTCCTCAATATCCAAGCGGCCACCGCCGAAGAGGCTCTTCACAGGAGTATAGATACTGATACGCATATTGGTAGCATCGTCGATGCCCTGGATTGCAGTCGACTCATCGATTGCGGTGTAGGGCAACGTATTCATATCGCACGATACAAACAGTGCTGCAAGTGCGCTAAGTGCAATAACAATTATCCTTTTCATATTCGTTTGCATATTTTAGATGGTTAGAACGAGAGCTCGAGACCTACGGTGTACTGGCGAGTGCCGGGATAGGTACCCTTCGAACCGTTGCGGAAGTACTCGGGGTCGAAACCAAGATAGTTAGTCAAAGTCCAGAGGTTACGGCCAATTGCGTATACCCTTGCACCCTGAATGAATGCGCCCTCGCCGAACAAGCTACCGGGAACGTTGTAGGAAACGGTCACATTCTTCAGACGGAGGAATGCTGCATTGGAGTAAACAGTGTCATCGAAGTGGAACTCGGTACCTGCCTTAGGAATGCTGGTAACATCACCGGGCTGCTGCCAGATGTCCAACAGACGACGCTCGTAGCGAGTACCACCGAGCGAACCGAAGTTCAAGTTGGCGGTGTAGAATTTCTCATTGAGCCACATCCAACGCTCACCTACCCACGAGAAGTCGGCGCTGATCTGGAGGTTGCCCAGCATCAACGAAGTACCGAAACCACCCGACCAGTCGGCCACGTAGCTCTTACCATACCAATCCTCGTAGCTATCCGAGTAAACTTTGGTTACGTTGCCATCCTTGTCATACCACATAGGAGCACCGTCGCGGGGGTCAACACCTGCGGAAGTAACGCCGGTGAACTCACCTACGCTGTGACCTACTGCATAGCGAAGACCGGTCGCACCATCTACGTAGTCCTCAGTCTCGCCGTAGAGGGCAAGAATCTTATTCTTGTTGTAGGAAACGTTGCCATAAACGGTCCAGAGCATATTGGCAGCCTGCACGAGGTCGTAGCTGAACTGAACGTCCACACCACGGTTGCGCATCTTACCAACGTTACCCCAACCACTTGCATAACCGGTGGTTGCCGAGTAGGGCATCTCCATCAACATATTGTCGGTTACACGGTTGTAGAACTCAACATCGAGGCTCATACGGTTGAACATACGGCTTGCGAAACCAATGTTGAAGCTCTTCATAACCTCCCAGGTCAGACCCTCGTTGGAAGGCTGTGCGATACCGGTACCACCAACACCGTTGTACTGAGGACCGGAAGCTACAAGACCATAGGCGAGGTAGTTGGAGATACCCGAGTTACCGGTAGTACCGTAGCTGGCTTTCAGACGGAGGTCGTTGATGTAGTCGTATGCGAGCATAAACTCCTCGGTCTTAACGTTCCACATACCACCCAAGCTCCAGAAGGTACCCCAGCGGTTGCTTGCACCGAACTTCGACGAACCATCGGTACGGAGCGAAGCGTCAATGTGGTATTTACCATCGTAGTTGTAGGATGCGCGGCCGAAGAACGAGTTGTAAACCTCGTCAACAATCGAGTGACTGCTGAGGCTGAGGGTCTCCGAAGTACCTGCGGAGAGCATAGTCAGACGGTCGTCGGTCAAACCCGAGATCGAAACACCAAAGCCCTCGCTGTTGGCAACGATAGACTCCTGACCAACCAGCAGAACTACGTTGTGAACATCGTCCATCGAGAATTTGTACTCAGCGGTGTTGGTAGCGGTGAGCTGGTAGTAGCGGCTGTAAGCCTCTGCCCTCTGACCGTTGAGAAGAACATTACCCTTGGCGTCCTCATACGAAGGCATTCTCCACGAGCTACCACGCGACATCGAACCATCGATTGCCTGAACTGCTTTCAGAGTGAAGCCCTCGAAGGGTTTGATCTCCTGATAGATGTTACCCGACAAGCGAATAGTGTTGTTGGAGGTGGGGAATTTCTCGTAGTAGTAGTAGGGGTTAACAACGTCGCTATCGAAACCATTCTCCTGGAGGAAGTATTTCACCTCACCAGCCTCGAAGTCGTAGCCATCGAACTCGCCGTTATCAGTCCACTTAACGGGGTAGGGAGCCAAGTAGGTAGCCTTACCGTAAACCAGACCGTCAACCGACTGAACATACCAACCGGTAACCGAAGTCTGATACTCCGAGTAGCTCATATTCACGTTTGCACCCACTTTCAACCAAGGTTTAGCCTGAGCGTCAACGTTGGTACGGAAGGTGTAGCGGGTGTTGCCCGAACGGGGAGCGATACCCTCGGTGTCGAGGTAACCTGCCGAAATGTAGTAGTTGATACCATTGGAAGAACCGGTGATCGAAGCATCAATGTTGGCCACGGGAGCGTTGCTCTGGTATGCGTAGCCTTTCCAGTCGAAGTTGAAGTCGTTCCTCTTAACCCAAGCTTTCTTCTGTGCCCACTCCTCGGCGCTGGCGCCGTTGATGGTCTTATCGGGATAGAGAATCTCTTCGAAGCACATCTGCTCATAACCGGTCATCAGCTCAAATGCCTTGTTCTCGATCATTGCCGAGAAACCACCCTGCATACGAACCTGAACGAGCGACTTAGCAGCAGTACCCTTCTTGGTGGTAACGTACATAACGCCGTTTGCTGCACGCGAACCGTAGATAGCGGTCGAAGCAGCATCTTTCAGCATAACCACGCTCTCGATATCATTCGAGTTAAGGTTGTTGAGCACGCTCGACGAAACGGGGGTACCATCGAGAATGATGAGGGGCTCGGTGCTGGCGTTGAACGACGACACACCACGCATCATCATAGTCGAACCTGCAGTAGGCTCACCCGACGAGGTAAACACCTGCAGACCGGGGATCTTACCCTGAAGTACGTCGGCAACGTTAGCCACGGGAGTGCTTGCAACCTTGTCACCCTTCACGCTCGAAACCGAACCTACAAGCGACTTGGCAGCTACGCCCGAACCGTAACCTACCACAACAAGCTCCTCCATCTGGTGAGCATCGGCTTTCATTACCACGTTAATAGTGGTACGGCCGGCAACAGCCACATTCTGGGTTGCCAAACCTACATACGAAAACTCCAAGGTTGCATCTTTAGCAGCCTTGATCTCGTATTGACCATTAACGTCAGTGATCGTTGCCACTGTTGTACCGACTACCGAAACAGTTGCGCCAATGACGGGTGCACCCGACTCCTCGCTAACCGTACCGGTAATTCGCTGACCTTGAGCTACTGCACTCACGCAGAACATCAAGATTGCAAAAATTGATAGTACAATTTTTCTCATACGATTTGTGTTTTTAGTTTGTGTTGTTAATAAAGTTTGTAGTGTTTTAGTGTTGTCTTTTGTTTCATCCTCTGCGCGGACGACCTTGGCCTCTAATTTGGGGACATCCCCAGCCGCCCAATTTTATCTCTTTTACTATTTTTCTCCACTTATTTTCTCCACCAAGAAAAATTTTATCGACATTTTCCGCCAACAAAACCTCCCTGTCGGAGCCGCATAGTCGCATTTCACATCCCTCGACCCCATCCATCGACGACGCCAAACAATCGTAACCCAAACAGTCACAACCATTTAACCTCGCGGGCAATTTCGGAGCGAAATTTAACCACACGTTTTAATGCGTAAAATTACAAATTCTTGTTGAAATTTCCAAACGTTCCGCAAAATAAAATCTCCACACTATTGTCACTTTTTCCCTCTCAGGACCCCATCAACACCCACCTCACGCCAAATGTTTGAAAAATCAACCGCCAAAGCGAAACAATTCTGCCAAAAAACATTATATTTGTGGATTCGATAACGATGAGAACACAATAAATATATAGTCACCACACAAAACCTTACCCGATTATGAACAACAAACTCTCCCGCAAAGCTGCCGACAACATCCGCATCCTTGCACTCTCAATGGTGGAAAAAGCCAAATCCGGACACCCCGGTGGCGCAATGGGCGGCGCAGATTTCATCAACGTACTCTACTCCGAGTTCCTGCGCTACGATCCCGACAACTACGCCTACCCCTTCCGTGACCGCCTCTTCCTCGACCCCGGCCATATGTCGCCTATGCTCTATGGCGCTCTCGCCTTGGCGGACATTATGCCCCTCGAGGAGCTCAAGAACTTCCGCCAGTGGGGTAGCGTGACTCCCGGTCACCCCGAGCGCGACTTGGCTCACGCCATTGAGAACACCTCCGGCCCCTTGGGTCAGGGACACGCAATGGCGGTGGGTGCAGCTATGGCAGAGCGCTTCCTCGCCACACGCTTCGGCGAGTGGACGGCCCACAAGACCTATGTATATATATCCGACGGCGCTGTGGAGGAGGAGATCTCACAGGGTGTGGGCCGCATCGCCGGCCACCTCGGACTCGCCAACATCATTATGTTCTACGACTCCAACAACATCCAGCTCTCGACCACCGTGGAGGATGTCGACACCGAGGACGTAGCTGCCAAATATAGGGCTTGGAATTGGAACGTGCTCGAGTGCGACGGCAACTGCGCCGCCAGCATCCGCGAGGCTCTCAACGCTTCGCTCACAGAGCAGGAGAGGCCTACATTAATAATAGGTAAAACCATTATGGGCTTGGGCGCTCTCGATGCAGAGGGTGGCAGTTTCGAGAACAAGATTTCCACCCACGGCCAGCCCATCTCCGCAGCAGGTGCCAACCCCGCACGCACCATCGAAAACCTGGGTGGCGACAGCAACGACCCCTTCCAGATTTTCCCCGACGTGGCAGAGCTCTATGCAGCCCGCAGGGAGGAGCTCCGTGCGTGGGCCGCAGAGCGTCGTGAGGTGGAGGCAAAATGGAGGGCCGAGAACCCCGAATTGGCCACCAAACTCGACCTCTTCTTGAGCGGTAAGACCCCCGAAATCGACTACTCGAAAATTGCAATTGCAGCAGGTTCGGCAACCCGAAATGCCTCGGCAACAGTGCTTGGTGCATTTGCAGAACAGATTGAGAATATGATAGTTGCATCGGCCGACCTGAGCAACTCCGACAAGACCGACGGCTATCTCAAAAAGACCCACGCTTTTGCCAAAGGCGACTGGAGCGGCAAGTTCTTCCAGGCCGGCGTTTCGGAGCTTACGATGGCCTGCATTATGAACGGTATGGCCCTCCACGGAGGTGTCATTCCCGCCTGCGGAACCTTCTTCGTATTCTCGGATTATATGAAGCCCGCGGTGCGCCTCTCGGCCCTGATGCGTAGCCACGTTATCTACATCTGGAGCCACGACTCGTTCCGTGTGGGCGAGGACGGCCCCACCCACCAGCCCATCGAGCACGAGGCACAAATCCGCCTGCTCGAACACCTCCACAACCACAACGGTGAGCGCAGTATGGTAGTACTCCGCCCCGCCGATGGTGCCGAGACCGTGGAGGCTTGGAGATTGGCAATGGAGGAGGAGCGCCCCGTGGCACTCATCACCTCGCGCCAGAACATCAAAGATCTCCCCGCCATTGGCGACGACCGCCGCAAGGAGGCCGAAGGCCTGCGCAAAGGTGGCTATGTGGTGTGGGATTGCGAGAATCCCCAGGCTGTGCTCATTGCCAGCGGTAGCGAGGTTTCCACCCTGGTGGAGGGTGCAGAATTGCTCAAAGAGGAGGGCATCGGCGTGCGCATCGTGAGCGTTCCCAGCGAGGGTATCTTCCGCGACCAACCCAAAGAGTATCAGCGCTCTGTGCTTCCCGAGGGACTCCCCCGCTATGGTATGACCGCAGGTCTGCCCGTGACTCTCGAGGGCCTCGTTGGCGAGAATGGCAGGATTCACGGCGTGAACCACTTTGGCTACTCGGCCCCCTACAAGGTTCTCGATGAGAAATTTGGTTTCAACGGTGCCACTGTTGCTGCCGAGGTGAAGGAGATGCTGGGCTAATTGGCCTATTCCCTTGAACCATACTCCCTTCTCCCCCTGCGGAGAGGGGAGTTTTTTGTGGTAAAATTTGCGGTTTGGATTTTGCAGTTCAGATTAAATTTGTATATTTGCGGGCTCAAAATGGGCAAAATTTATTAACCAATTAATTAACTTATTGTAAATGAGCAAGATTTGCGAAATCACCGGTAAAACTGCTCAGTCGGGCAACAACGTTTCCCACTCGAACAGGCGCACCAAACGCAAATTCAATCTTAACTTGAAGACAAAGCGTTTTTGGAGCGAGGAGGAGAACCGCTGGATTACCCTCAAAGTAACCGCAGCTGGTATCAAAACCATCAACAAAAAAGGTCTGGATGCAGCACTCAAAGAGGCTAAAGCACCCGCAAAAATTTACTAATCTTTTTTAACGATTTAGAAAAGTATGGCAAAAAAAGGTAAAGGTAACCGAGTACAGGTCATTCTCGAGTGTACCGAGCAGAAGGCAAGCGGTGTTCCCGGTATGAGCCGTTACATCACTACCAAAAACAAAAAGAACACACCCGACCGTATGGAGCGTAAGAAATACAATCCTTACTTGAAGAGGGTAACTATCCACCGTGAGATTAAATAAGGAGGGAAAGAACTATGGCAAAGAAAGTAGTTGCAACACTTAAGAAAGAGGGTGCAAACAAGGGTTTTACCAAATGCATCAAAATGGTTAAATCGGAGAAGACCGGTGCTTACGTTTTCAAAACCGACGTAGTTCCCACCGAGGAGGTTAAGGAGTTCTTCAACAAGAAATAATCCACAACCGACGATTGACCGGTATTTTGGACCCATCCGAGGTCCTCAATACAAAAGGCGTTCCAGAAAAGGAGCGCCTTTTGTGTGTTTTGGCATCGAGTGTGGATACAAGAAAAGAGCAACTCGCAACTCGCTGCGGAGAGTACGCAACAGAATTGGACGGCAGAGGTGAGAAAAAAGAGTGAAAAAGTGGAGAAAAAATTTCCTCTTCTCGCAGGAAAATACTACATTTGCAGGAGATTATACTCCCCCTTTAGGGGGAAACTATACCCAAGCGGGAATGGCAAAGTGGCGATTGTATTGATTTACAATTGGTTACACAACAAAGACGGCCACCCAATCGTTCCCCAAATGGATGAAGAAGAAGAAATAAGAAAAACAAAAAAATAAATTGAAATGAAAAAGTTTCTCCTTTCGTTGATTGCAGCTGCCGCAGCGCTGTTTGCAACCTCTTGTGTGAACGAGCTTGAGGACGGCATCAAAGACAACACCGGCAATGGTGTGACCTTTGAGATTTCTGCCTCCGAGCTTGCTTCGCGTGCTCTTGGAGATGCCGAGCAGGCAGTCTATCTGCTCTATGGCGTCTACGAGATTGATGGAAGCAGTGTGAAGTTTCAGAACAGACTCTCCAACACAACCATCAACGACAATCTCAAGTTCGTTGATGGCAACGCAACCGTAACCATCAACCTCCTCGACGACACCTCCTACAACGTTCTCTTCTGGGCTGTAAGCGCTGGCACCTATGACGATGCCAATGGCATTACCACCACCCCTGCTTTCACCATCAATTGGGCTGAGCAGACTATGAGGATGAACGACAACGACTCTCTCAAGGCTAACGTTGAGGGATACGACGCATTCTATGGCTACTCCGAGGGTGTGGCTGCAGGTAGCAACCCCGAGCCCGTACAGTTGAGCCGTCCTTTCGCACAGCTCAACATCGGCACCAACGACTTGTCTATTGCTGCAGCGGGTGGTTTCAATCCCGCCAAGAGTAAGGTAGTTTTGGAGAATGCTCCAAAAAAATTCGACCTCAAGAATGGCACCGTTACCGAGACAGGCAAAATCACCTACGGTTTGGCATCGATGGACGAGGTAAAAAACAGTTACTACCCCATCGGTGGCTACGAGTACCTCTCGATGAACTACGTTCTCGTGGGTGGGAAGGCTCTGGTCAACGTAACCCTCGAGGTGAACGATGGCAACAACAAAACCATCGACAACACCTACAACTCCGTACCCGTTCAGCGCAACTACCGCACCAATGTCTATGGCTCACTGCTGACCAATGGCTCGCAGTTCAACGTCACCATCGACAAGGGCCTCTCCACCGAGTATGAGGAGAACCACACCATCGTTAAGACCGGCTACCAGTTCGCTTTGGCTCTTCTTAGGGGTGAGAACGTAATTCTTGCAAACGACATCACCGTTACTGCACAGGATATCACTGATGCTAAGGCTGCTCCCGCTCACGTGATGAGCCGCGCAGCTGACTCTGACGCTATTAACGTGGTTATCAACCTCGGTGGCCACACCCTTACATTTGACGATGGCGCAGAGCTCGACCTCAATGGCGGTTCGGTTACTCTCGAGGGCAAGGGCGAAAGCAAAATCGTTGCTGAGCAGAGTCCCGGCTTCACCAACGGTGGCGTATTCAAAGCCGATGGTAACGAGGTAGACACCACGGGCTACGGTACTGTTCCCACCGTATCCGAGGGCCTTGCAGCCGTTTTTGCAAATGGCGGCACCTTCACTATGACCACCGACATTGCACTCACCGAGGCTCTTACCGTTAGTGCCAACGCAATTCTCGACCTCAATGGCCACGTTTTGAGCGGCGTTAACAACACCAATACGGGCCACCTCATTGAAGTCAACAACAGTAAATCCCTCACCATCAAGGACAGCAGCGCTGCCAAGAACGGTAAGATTACCTACGCACAGGGCACTTCCAACGTTGGTTGGACCATCTATGTCGAGGGTGTGCTCAACCTCGAGTCGGGTGCTATTGAGTTGACCGGCGACGAGTGGTCGATTGGTTATGCTGTGGATTTGCGTCCCAATGCTTGGGGCACTGCATACACCGAGCCTTCGACCTTCAATATGAAGGGTGGTAAGCTGATTTCGTCCGATGGCGCTGTGCGCGTGGCATCTTCCAGCTCGGATACTCACAAGCAGGTATCGGCCAACTTCAATATGACCGGTGGTGAGATTGAGGCTGCCTACGATGGCATCTTTGTTCAACAGAGCAATGTTGCCTACGATGTTCTAAACGTAAATATCAATGGTGGTACTCTCAAGTCGGAGTTCTTCCCCATCCGTCTCTATGGTCCCATTGCAACCAGCAAGATTGGCAATTCGTCGGTGACCATCTCGGGCGGTAGCTTCAGCAAAGTTAATTTGACTGACAAGGTTGCCTTGGTTGAGGGTCTTATCTACCTCGGTGGTGGCGTTAGCGAGGAGACTCTCTACCACACCAACGTTGCAATCACCGGTGGCACATTTACCAATGGTGAGGCCCTTCCCACCTACAAGACCCCCGTTGCCCAGATCGGCGACGAGAAGTTCGGTACACTGCAAGAGGCTATTAATGCTGCCGAGGATGGCGCCGAGATCGTTCTGATTAGCGACATCCACGTTGGCGAGACTCTCAATTTGGCAGCTGGTAAAAACCTCACACTCGACCTCGATGGCTACACCATTTCGGGTGCTTTCACAAAAGGTGATGGTGCCGTAGTTAATATTGCAAATGGCGTTTCGGCCAAGTTGGTAGGTGGTATCGTTAAGAACACCACCGAGAATGGCGACGCTGTTATCAACAACGAAGGAACCCTTGAATTGAAAGACGTAGAGATTGTCGGTGCACCTCTTGCAGATGGCGGTTACTCTGCATATGCAGTTATCTCGTCGGGTAAATTGACCATTAACGAAGGTACTGTAGTAAGCGCAGACCGTGGTTGCTTGAAGTTCAGTGGTGCTGGCGAGACTGTTATCAACGGTGGTAGTTTCTCGAATAATGACATTGGTTCCAGAAGCTTGACCTCTCACGTAGTAGATGTTGAGAATGGTGGAAGCCACAAGCTGACCATCAATGGCGGTACTTTCAAGCACCTCCACACTGCTACCAGCGGTGGTGTTGTTATTTGCAACAGAACAACAGGCGTAGTTTATGTAAATGGTGGTAGCTACAGTGGTGGCAACTACTACGGCAATAACAACCTTTCGGACTATGGCTATGGTGGTACTTTCTCCGTTAAGGGTGGTACTTTCACTGCAAGACCTGCGCAGAAATATATCGCAGCTGGCTACAAGGCTGTTGAGTCCAATGGCAAGTGGACTGTTGTTAGGGATGAATAGGCGCTAAAATACCTAAAAAATAGCAGAGGCTGCACTCGGGTGGGTGCAGCCTCTATTATTATATAAAAGGTATGTTGGCAGCGTGGGGTGAGGGATTACTCCACGCTCCAAGTGCCACGGAACGCAAGGCGCGCAGGGCCCGTAAGGCGGATTGACCAATAGCGCTCGCCATCGGTCTCAAAGTCCACCGCAAGGTCTCCGCCAGAGGCAGCAAGGTCGAAGTGGCGCACCGCAGATTGGAACACCGAGCAAGCAGCTATGGCCGAGGCCGTGGCTCCCGTACCACACGCAAGGGTCTCGTCCTCCACACCGCGTTCGTAGGTACGCAGGCTCAAACGGCCCTCGCCCTCCACCTTCACAAAATTGATATTGGCACCAGAGGTGGCAGCAGTCTTGGGGCCATAGCGCAGGGCTCTACCCTCGCCCACGACATCCAAGTCCAACCCCTCAACGAAGCGCACAAGGTGGGGCGAGCCCGTATCGAGCAGCACATCGCCCTCCTCGTCCACGCGCACGCTCTCCACATTGCACATCCCAAGTCGCACAACAGCCTCATTGGGTGCGGGGCGCGAGAGAATCTCCGCCGTGTGGAGTCCGTCCACAGCGCGAAACAGTTTCCTGTCGCCACCAATGCCGAGGTGGTCGGCGAAGAGTGTAATGCACCTGCCACCATTGCCACACATTGTAGCCTCGGGGCCATCGGAGTTGAAGTAGCGCATAGAAAAGTCGGCATCGGCACAGTCGGAAAGAATCATCAGTCCATCGGCACCCACACCGCGTCGGCGATCGCAAATTGCACGCACCTGAGCCTCCGTAGGCTCGAAGTTTGTATTCCTCAGGTCGAGCAACACAAAGTCGTTGCCCGCACCCTCATATTTCCAAAAGTCAATATTCATCGAAAAAGTGGTCTTAACAAGGCAAATATAAGGAAAATATCGTATATTTGAGAAATTTTTTGCCCACACACGTCAAAATGAAACGTCGCATAAGGAGGATAGGTACAATATGGATGGCTCTCACTGCAATGGTGGCAGTGAGCTCCTGCAACATCCGCAACTATCTCCCCGAGGGACACTATGTGCTCACGCAAAACCACATCGAAACCGACAAGCAGACGCCCAAGTCCGAACGCATAGAGGCAAGCGAAATCTCGCAGTACATCAAGCAAAGGCCCGCAATGGACCTCCTCAACGTGCGCGCCTATCTCTATCTCCGTGCCAACCCCAATGTGGACAACGCCTGGAACAACCTGCTGCGTACCACCCTCGGCACCCCACCCACAATCCTCGATACCACCCTCACACGACGTTCGGCCGCCAACATCGAATCCTACGTAGCCTCGCGCGGTTTCTTCGGAGCCACCGAAGAGTACTCCTTCAGTCTCGACCCCAAGAGACAAACCGCCAAGGTGACCTACACAACAATTCAGGGTGAGCCCTACAGAATCAGCCGCATAGACAACAATATTCAAGACTCCTACATCGCAAAAATCATAGCCCGAGATACGCTCTCGCTCCTGCGTCGTGGCGACATTCTCGACATCAACACTCTCGGCGAAGAGCGCACGAGGCTCACCAATATGCTCCGCAGTTCTGGTTTCTACGACTTCTCCGAGAGCAACATCGACTTCCAGGTGGACACCACTCTCGGCCATCACAACGCCTCCGTGGAGATGATTCTCCGTCAGCAGGTGGTGGGATACTCTCCACAGGGTGCGCCCATAGCCCAGAACAGCCCCATATATCGCATTGGCACCATCCGTGTCCTCCCCGACTACAACGCGACTGAGGCCGCCACAAATCCCGACTATCACCTCCTCCTCGACACCCTCACCTACAAGGGTATGGAGATCATCTACCCCGGCTCGAAGCCCAATATCCGCCCCAGCATCCTCCGCAAACTCATAAAACTGCGTAGCGGCTCGGTCTACAACGATTCGCGCGTGACAACCACCTACGAGAACCTTATGAGGGTGGACTACATCCACAGCGCCAACATCCTCTTCACCCCCGAAAACCGCGAGGCAATGACCGCGGTCACCTACGTTGGCGACCACTGGAGCGATACGGCCGAGACTACCGAGGGCACGCTCGACTGCGAAATACGACTCTCGCCTGCAATGAGGCAGAGCTACAAACTCGAGCTCGAAACCTCCACAACCTCAAGTTTCTACGGCGTGGCAACCACTCTCGGCTACCAAAACCGCAACCTCTTCCGAGGAGCCGAACAGCTCGATATGAGCCTCACTCTCGGCTATGAGCTCCTCAAAGTGGACGACCCCTCGCTGAATCGCAACTCCACGGAGCTGGGAGGTATGGTCGGCATATCTTTCCCACGCTTCCTCTTCCCCGTCGACCTCGACCCCACGGGCCGACTCCTCAGCCCGCAAACACGAGTTGAGATCTCCATCAATGGGCAGAATAGGCGCTACTACAACCGCGTACTCTCCAACATCAGCTTTGGCTACAGTTGGAACAACGGACGACGCAGCCACTACTCCCTGCGCCCCTTTGACGTCAGTCTCGTCAAGATGAACTACGTCAGCCAAACCTTCCTCGACAAACTCCAAAACCCCTATCTAAAAGATAGTTACACCACCCAGATGATGGCCGGAATCTCCGGAGCCTACACCTATGGCACCCAAGCCTCCACATCCACGGGCGACTACACCACGCTCCGCATAGGCTTCTCCACAAGTGGCAACATCGTCGCAGGGGTGCAGAAGCTCTTCGGTGCCACCAAGACCAATGGACACTACACTCTCTTCGGAATCCCCTATGCACAGTATCTCCGAGGGGATGTCAATTGGGCACACTCCATACCTATGGGTGAGCGCACAAGCCTCGTCTATCGTCTCTATGGCGGCCTGATTTTCCCCTACGGTAACTCGCGCAACGAGTCGCTCCCCGCAGACCGACTCTTCTACGCAGGCGGTGTGAATAGTATGAGGGGTTGGGCAGTGAGGACTCTCGGTCCGGGCGGCTCGGCAGAGGTCAACAGCGGCTATCCGAGCCAATTTGGCAACCTCCGACTCGAGGCCAACGCAGAGTTGCGTTTCCCGATTGGTGGCATCTTCGATGGTGCGGCCTTCATTGACGCAGGTAACGTGTGGTACACCCCCAACATCCAGGGTATTCCCGAGGGCGCGGCTTTCCGCTTCAACACCCTCCTACCCCAGATTGCTCTCAATACGGGCGTGGGTCTGAGGGTGAACCTCAGCGTGCTTGTGCTCCGACTCGACTGGGGTATTCAACTCTACAACCCCGGCAAGAGCGAGGGTAGCAGATGGGTAATTGCCAAGCCCAACATCCACAACACGTCTCTCAACTTCGGTATCGGCTATCCGTTCTAATCGGTCCAGCTGTGTAGCTCCACGTCCACAAGCTGCCGATGTCGTAGCAGCTATGGTCGTAGCGAATGGGAAGCGCCACGGAAGCGCCCTATCCTCCCCCCCCAAAAAAAAATACTAATTCCACACAAACATCGGCCATTTTTTTAATCCCTACGGGATTAACATCTCCATTCCACCTGCAAACTACAAAATTTAGTTGCATAACTATAATTTTTAGTTTATATTTGTGCAAGCAAACCGTGGGATCCCCACCAAACCAAGAACCCTATGAAACGACTTACACGCAAGGAGGAAGAGGTGATGCAGCTCTTCTGGCAGCACGGAGCAATGTTTGTGCGCGAGCTCGTGGCTCTCTATCCCGACCCTAAACCCCATTTCAACACACTCTCCACAATGGTGCGCTCGCTCGAAGCAAAGGGCTACCTGGCCCACACCGCCTATGGCAACACCTACCAATACCACGCAGTGGTGAGCGAAACCGAGCTCGGCGGCAACACCATCAAGGGTGCCGTGAGCCGCTATTTCGAGAATTCCTACCTAACAGCCGTTTCGGCCCTTGTGAGGGAGGAAAAAATCTCGGTGGAGGAGCTCAAGCATCTCATCGAACAGATTGAGAAAGGCAACAACTAATTGGAGTGTACACAATGCAGGAACTTCTCACATATTCACTCAAGGTGGCGGCCGTAATGGTGGTATTCTACCTCTTCTACAAAGTCCTGCTTGCCCGCGAGACCTTCCACCGCCTCAATCGCATAGTGCTGCTCGCCATTGCACCACTCTCTATGACGCTCCCACTCTGCGTGATCACCATTAGGCGCACGGTTGTAGCGGAGTCGGCGGCGGAGCTTCTATCGCTCACCCCCATTGAAATGGTGGAGCAATCCGCAGTAGCGGCCGACGCCTCGGGCTGGGATTGGTGGCTTATAGGCGGCATTGTCGCCATCGCGGGTGCAGTGGTGGTGGCAGTGTGGAGCGCAGTGTCGGTGATTAGTGTCCGAAAGATTGTGCGCGAAGGAAGAGAGGTGGAGCGCAACGGCAGAGAACGAATCGTTCTTACCAGCAAAAAAATCGCCCCATTCAGCTGGATGAACACCATAGTTCTCTCCGAGGATGATCTCTCCGACGGCTACGACATAGTGGTGGCCCACGAGAGGGCACACATACGCCTACGCCACTCGGTGGATATGCTCTTCGTGAACCTCTATTGTGCTATCCAATGGTTCAACCCTGCCGTGTGGCTCCTCAGGCGCGAAGTGCGCGAGGTGCACGAATACGAAGCCGACTTGGAGGTGTTGCAGGGGGGTGTGAATGCTCGAGACTATCAACTACTACTAATAAAGAAGGCTGTCGGCAACAAATCCTACTCCATTGCCAACAGCCTCAATCACAGTACACTTAAAAACCGTATTACTATGATGTTGCAGAAAAAATCAACTCCCGCGAGTCGTATGAGGGTGCTCTACGCCTTGCCTCTGTTGTGCTTGTCGCTCACAGCGTTTGCACAGACCGAAACAGTCGTCATCAACGCCGACAAAGTTACGGAAAACTCCACAGAAAAACAAGACAGACAAATCACCACACTGAGGGTGGTGGATGGCAAGGTATATGTCGACGGCAGCCAGACACCCACCTCGCAGATTGTTTCAATCGGCCTGAAAGGCAAAAACATAGTGCTCAATGGCAAGGAGATAGAGTTCGACAGCCTCGCCGAGGAGCTCGATGACTACATCGAAGAGAATGGCACCACCACCGCAGACAAAGTTGTCTACATCAACATTGGGGGCGATGTGAAGATGGAGCAGCTCGTGGAGGTGAAGAATACTCTGCGCGCAGCCAAGCTCTACCGCATCTACTACGACCAAACACCCCACATCCTCCCACCTGCGGAGCAAAACACCGAGGGTAAGTCGGTGAGCGTTGTAGAGTCCGCCCCCACCGAATTGGTCGACAAACGCAACCTTATGGTCATCAAGTTGCAGAAAGACAACAAGGTGCAGCTCACTATGGGTGGCGAGAGTTTCGTGGTGGATGCCGACGACAACAAGGTACGTTGGGCCGTGAAAACCTTTCTGAAGAATGCCAAGGAGTCACCCACTCTCCCCTCAAAGCGAGTCAGCATAATCACACTACCCTCCAAGGGCAAAAAGCTGGAGTACGCAAGCAGCAACGGCCTGATATGCATTGAGGCCGATGGAGAGGCCGAGGCAAAGGAGTTTAGCAACCTCAGTGCCGCCATCCACGCCGCCTATGGCGAGGTACGCGAAGAGGCAGCAATGGAGCTCTTTGGCCGCCCCCTCTCGGAGCTAACCCTCGAGGAGCAGGATGCACTCCACAAGGCCATCCCCATCCGCGTGTCGGAAGCCACCACAGCAAAGTTCCTAACCAAATAAAAAGCACAGCGGGGCGTTCAATTGGAACGCCCCGCTGCCTTACTACCAATAGGCGGACTACAAACGCTGGCGGAGAATCTTCTCCACAACGGCATAGTCGATATTGTTGTTCTCGCCCAGCAGGGTGCCACGCTCCCTAAATCGGTGCACAATCTCCTCCACAACTTCCTCACCAATAGAGAGTTCCGAGAGTCGAGTTGCAAGGCCCAGCGAACGGAAGAACTCCTCGGTGGCGGCAATGGTGCGGTCGATGCGCTCATCTCTCGAGCCATCCTTCATACCCCACACGCGCTCGCCAAACTGCACAATCTTGTCGCCCTTCTGCTCCCT
>JAFPBB010000024.1 GCA_017390585.1 Tidjanibacter sp.
ACAGTATCTGCCCGAGGATCACATCATTCTCGGCAATAAGCACGACAACTTCTGGGAGATGGGTGAGACCGGTCCCTGCGGCCCTTGTAGCGAGATTCACTTCGATCTCCGCAGCGAGGAGGAGCGTGCTGCCAAGCCCGGTCGCGAGATGGTAAATATGGGCCACCACCTGGTGATTGAGATTTGGAACCTTGTGTTTATGCAGTTCAACCGCAAGGCCAACGGTTCGCTCGAGCCTCTGCCCCACAAACACATCGACACCGGTATGGGTTTCGAGCGCCTCTGTATGGTGCTCCAGAATAAGCAGAGTAACTACGACACCGACGTCTTCTCCACTCGCATCGGTGAGATTGCAGCCCTCTCGGGCAAACGCTATGGCGACGACCAGAAGGCCGATGTGGCTATGAGGGTTATTGCCGACCACTTGCGTACAATCTCCTTCTCGATTGCCGATGGTCAGCTTCCCAGCAATGTCAAGGCAGGCTATGTGATTCGTCGAATCCTCCGCCGCGCTGTGCGCTATGGCTACACCTACCTCGGCTTCAATGAGCCCTTCATCTGCAAACTCGTTCCCGGCCTCGTGGAGCAGATGGGTGAGCAGTTCCCCGAGCTCAAAGCCCAGCAGAACCTCATCACCAGCGTGATCTGTGAGGAGGAGACCGCATTCCTCAAGACTCTTGCAACCGGTATCAATCTGCTTGAGGGCGTGATGAAGAAGACCCGCGCTGCAGGTGGTGCAACCATCGACGGTAAGTCGGCTTTCACCCTCTACGACACCTACGGATTCCCCATCGACCTCACCGAGCTTATTGCAAGGGAGAATGGTATGGAGGTCGATTTGGCCGCTTTCGACGTGGAACTTCAGGCTCAGAAGGCACGCTCGCGCAATGCAGCTGCTGTGGAGAACGACGATTGGGTGGAGCTTGTGGCAGGTGCAACCACCGAGTTCGTGGGCTACGACAACCTCACCGCCGAGGTGAAAGTTGTGCGCTACCGCCGCGTGACCACCAAGGGCAAGACCCTCTATCAGCTCGTCTTCGACCGCACTCCTTTCTACGCCAATAGCGGTGGTCAGGTGGGCGACAAAGGCTACATCGAGGCGGACGGCAAGAAGTTTGCAATCCTCGACACCATCAAGGAGAATGGTCTCCCCATCCATATCGTTGGCGAGCTTCCCGAGAATGTGGAGGCTGCATTTGTTGCAGTTGTCGACGAGGAGAGTCGCTTGGCCTCGGCTCGTCACCACTCCGTAACCCACTTGATGCACAAAGCTTTGAGGGATATTCTCGGTAGCCACGTCGAGCAGAAAGGTTCGCTCGTGTGCCCCGAGTATCTCCGTTTCGACTTCTCCCACTTCCAGAAGGTTACCGACGAGGAGTTGAGGGCTGTGGAGAGGGCTGTGAATCGTATGATTCGTGCCAACTATGCCCTCGATGAGAGGCGCGAGTGCTCCATTGAGGATGCACAGAAGGCTGGTGCAATGATGCTCTTTGGCGAGAAATATGGCGACAAGGTGAGGATGATTCGCTTTGGCGAGTCGGTGGAGCTGTGTGGTGGTACCCACGTTAGCGCTACCGGCGTCATCGGCCAGTTCAAGATTGTTGCCGAGAGCGCAATTTCGGCAGGCGTGCGCCGTATTGAGGCTGTGGCCGGTGGCGTTGCCGAGGAGGCAGGCTACAAGACCGAGGAGGCCCTCAAGGAGATTCAGAAGACTGTGGGCTCGCCCGCACTCTTGCAGGCCATCCGCAAGATGATGGAGGACAACGCCGAGCTTCGCAAGGAGATTGAGAACTTCCGCGCCGAGAAGGCTAAAGGTGTGGCTGCCGAGATTGGCAAACTCCTTGGCGAGGGCAGCGTGGTGACCAAAGTTGTGGATATGCCCGTCGATATGCTCAAGGATGCAATCTATGCTCTCCGCACCGCGAATCCCGATGTGGCAATCGTTCTCGGTAGCCGCGAGGGTGGCAAGCCTATGCTGGCTGTGGCTGTGGGCGACAACTTGGTGAAGGCTGGTGTGAAGGCCGGCGACATCGTTCGTGGCGCTGCCAAAGAGATGCAGGGTGGCGGTGGCGGCCAGCCTTTCTATGCAACCGCAGGTGGTAAGAACCCCGAGGGCTTGGAGAAGGCTATCGCCGTTGCCGAGGAGATGATTCTCGCCATCGTTGGCAAATAATTAGTACAGATTAGGTTAGGATATAAAATTTTGGACAATGACACAGAAAGTATTGTTGATGATTCTCGACGGTTGGGGCAAAGGTGACCACTCCAGGAGTGATGTTATCTACTCGGCCCAGCCCGAATTTATGAACTCCCTCGAGGCTCGCTACCCCAATGCAGAGCTTCGCACCGATGGTGAGAATGTTGGTCTTCCCGAGGGCCAGATGGGCAACTCGGAGGTGGGCCACCTCAATATCGGCGCCGGTAGGGTGGTATATCAGGATTTGGTGAAGATCAATCGCGCTTGCCGCGACAACTCCATTATGGAGAATGCCGAGGTGAAGGCAGCATTTGAGTATGCCAAGGAGAAGGGCGTGAAGGTTCACTTTATGGGCCTTGTGAGCGACGGCGGTGTACACAGCCAGCAGTCGCACCTCCACAAACTCTGCGACATCGCAGCAGCCTATGGCCTTGCAGACCGCACCTTCGTTCACTGCTTTATGGATGGTCGCGACACCGATCCCCAGAGCGGTAAAGGCTACATCGAGGCTCTCGAGAACCACCTCCAGACCACGGGCGGCAAAATTGCCTCCATCATTGGTCGCTACTACGCAATGGACCGCGACAAACGTTGGGAGAGGGTGCGCCTTGCCTACGACCAGCTTGTGAAAGGAGAGGGCAAGCACGCAACCAATATGGTGGCTGCAATGCAGGAGAGCTACGACGAGGGCGTTACCGATGAGTTTGTTAAACCCATCGTGGCTGTCGATGCCAACGACCAACCCATCGGCCTTGTGGAGCCCAATGATATGGTCATCTTCTTCAACTTCCGCAACGACCGTGCTAAGGAGATTACCATTGTGCTCACCCAGCAGGATATGCCCGAGGAGGGAATGCACACCCTTCCTCTCTACTACTGCTGTATGACTCCCTACGACGCCAAGTTTGAGGGTATGCACATCCTTTTCGACAAGGAGAATGTGGAGAATACCATTGGTGAGTATGTTTCGTCGCTGGGTCTTAGTCAGTTGCGTATCGCCGAGACCGAGAAATATGCACACGTCACCTTCTTCCTCAACGGTGGTCGTGAGGCCGAGTTTGCAGGTGAGAGCCGCATTCTCATTCCCTCGCCCAAGGTGGCTACCTACGACCTGCAGCCCGAGATGAGCGCACCCCAGGTGGCTTCGGCACTTGTTGAGGAGCTCAAGAAGCAGAAGTTCGACTTCATTGCACTCAACTTCGCCAATGGCGATATGGTGGGTCACACCGGTGTGTGGGAGGCAATCCACACCGCTGTGAAGACCGTGGATGGCTGCGTGAAGGATGTGGTGACCACTGCTGTGGAGAATGGCTATGAGGTGGTGATTATTGCAGACCACGGCAATGCCGACTTCGCCATCAACCCCGATGGTACTCCCAACCCTGCCCACTCGCTCAATCCTGTGCCCATCATTGTGGTGTCCGATAGGGTGGCAAGCGTGCAGAATGGTGTGTTGGCCGACGTGGCTCCCACCGTGCTCAAACTTATGGGCCTCCAGCAGCCTGCCGAGATGACCGGTAAGGCGCTCGTGGAGTTGAAATAGTTGAGACGGTAGGGGAGTCCCTATATAGTAGAAGGGCCGAGGTTGAATCCTCGGCCCTTCTGTTTGTTACATCCAATTGCACTTGTGGTGGGCGGGGTCTTCGGCTGTGAGGGCCTCGGCAAGCGATAAGCCCAGAGCCTTGGCAACACCCTCGCCGTATGATGGGTCGGCGCGGTGGCAGTTGCGGATGTGGCGTTGCTTGATGAACACCTCTGCATCGCCCATAGCGCGGGCGGTGTTCTCACAAGTGACTCGTTGGTCCTCGGCAGACATCAGTCTCCACAGCTTGCCCGGCTGCGTGTAGTAGTCGCTGTCGTATTCGCGCTCGTCGTAATTATATACCTCGCCAGAAACGGCCAAAGGTGGCTCTTTGAGGTGGGGTTGGTCGCGCCACTCACCATAGCTATTCGGCTCGTAGCCTATCGTGCGACCTGCGTTGTCGTCGGTACGCATTTGGCCGTCGCGGTGGAAGGTGTGGTAGGGGCAACGAGGCCTGTTTACGGGTATCAGATGGTGATTTACCCCCAAGCGGTAGCGTTGCGCGTCGCCGTAGGAGAACAAGCGGCCCTGCAACATCTTGTCGGGCGAAAAGCCTATGCCGTCTATGATGTTCATCGGATTGAATGCCGCCTGCTCGGTCTCGGCAAAGAAGTTCTCGGGGTTGCGGTTGAGCTCCAGAATACCAACATCGTGCAGCGGGAAATCGCCGTGATACCACACCTTCGTGAGGTCAAAGGGGTTAATGTGATACTCCTTCGCTTGCTCCTCGCTCATCAGCTGCACCTGCATCAGCCAGCGAGGGTAGTCGCCACGCTCGATAGCCTCGAACAAATCTCTTTGGTGCGACTCGCGGTCTTTGGCAATCACCGCCTCCGCCTCCTCGTCGGTCATATTCTTAATGCCCTGCAACGTGCGAAGGTGAAACTTTACCCAAGTGCGGCGGTTGTCGGCATTGATAAAACTATAGGTGTGGCTGCCAAAGCCGTGCATATGGCGGAACGAGGCGGGAATACCGCGCGGTGACATCGTGATAGTCACCTGATGCAGTGCCTCGGGCAGAAGTGTCCAGAAGTCCCAATTACTATTTGCCGAGCGCATACCCGTGCGAGGGTCGCGCTTGATGGCGTGGTTGAGGTCGGGGAACTTTAGCGGGTCGCGCAGGAAGAATACAGGGGTGTTGTTGCCCACCAAATCCCAGTTGCCCGTGTCGGTATAGAACTTCATCGCAAAACCACGAATGTCGCGCTCGGCATCGGCAGCACCGCGCTCGCCCGCAACGGTCGAGAAGCGGACAAAACAGTCGGTCTTTTTGCCCACCTCGGCGAAGATTGAGGCTCGGGTATAGGCGGTGATGTCGTGCGTGACGGTGAAGGTGCCGTAGGCTCCCGAGCCCTTGGCGTGCATACGACGCTCGGGGATTACCTCGCGGTCGAAGTGGGCCAACTTCTCGGTGAGCCAAGGGTCTTGTAGGGCTACAGGACCTCGCACCCCTGCGGTCTGTGTGTTTTGATTATCAGCAATGAGGCGGCCATTCTCGGCCGTCAAGTGTTTTTTGTTGTTCTGTTTCATATTGGGAATTTATAAGCATCTCATATATAATTCCCAAAATTGTGCCACAAAGCAAATTAAATTGCATACCTTTGACATACATAATAGATGTTTATATGAGAAGCTTGATATTTTGCATCATAACTTTACTTTTAGTGGGCTGTGGTGGAACAAAGTCTACCGACTCACTACTTGCCGAGGTGTGGAACGATGACCAACAACCTCGTCGTCAATTGGTGGAACTAACTAAGGCTGTTACGGTAGAGGGGCGTACAGAACTTATTGACTCTCTCATACTTGTAAACGACATTGTTGAGCGCAATGATGCCAAAAACATCAAGGTCGTAGATAAGATTTTGAAGAGGGGACTACCACAAGGATTGTCGGAAGAGTCATACAAGACGATTTGGATTGTCATTGACCACGCTCCATTGGAAAAACAAGAACAATATTTACCCATTGTTGAACAGATGGCAACAGAGGGTTATATTGGCGTTGATGAGTATGCAATTTTATATGACCGTGTGGCAATGGGCCAGAATCGCCCTCAGCGATATGGTAGCCAACTTGTTCAGTTTGGTAACGCAGAGGCTATGCAGTTATATGTGTGGCCTATTGAGGATGTGGAAAAATTAGACTCTTTGCGCAGTGCCGTAGGGTTGTCATCGTTTTATAATTACTTGAAACACATTGAAGAAGCGATGGGCATAACCCCTGTGCATAATACAACTCTTACAATCGAGGAGTTGAATAAAATACGAGGTAAGGAGTAATAACAATGGTGTAGATTCACTTTTCTACTCGAAAATTTGGGAAATTCGTGGGGGGTAAATTTGTAGCAAAAATCTAAAACTTAACGATTATGAATATCAAAAGTTGTCTTATCGTAGCAATGGTTTTGTTGGCTACCGCTTGTGCCAACTCCACAGCAAAGAACCAGCAAACAGAGGAAAAACAGCCTATACCGGAGGGTGCTGTTGAGATGAAGTATAACAGACACGCCTATTTCAAGGTGATGCTACGTGACTCGATCCCTGCAAGGATGATTTTCGATACAGGAAGTAACAACCTACTTATAGACTCAACATTCTATGCCTCGACCTTTGGCGAGGGTAAGAACCTGCATAGGGCTATGTTAGGAGGCGCAGGTAATGGTCACGAGTTAACAACCCTTGATGCGAGTGGTTGGAGTTATAGCGTAGGTGAGGAGTCGCATACAGAGCAGATGGCTATCATTATGAACTTGCGCAAGATTCTTGGCGATGGCGCTGATGGACTCTTTGGCATACCATTTATGCAGGGCAAGCGTGTGGAGTTTAACTACGCAGGTGGATTTATGCGTTTTCTTGCGGCAGACGAGAAGATTGGAGAGGATTTCACAGCCATACAGTGCAAGAGGCTTGATAATATAGAGCGCATCATCATTCCGCTTTCCGTTACTTTCAGCGATGGTTATACGCTTGATGGCAACTTCCTAATGGATACAGGTATGCCCGATGAGTTGTCGCTTAATAGTGCTACGGCCAATCGACTGAAAGCCGAAGGACACCTTGCAAATGCTCGTCGTATGAAATTTGAGGTTGGTGGCATTGGTGGCTCCCGTGTGGATAACTATCTCACCACAAAGCAAATTACCATAGGCGGAAAGTCTATAAACAACATCAGCATCACATACTCCGAAAACGAGAAGGGCTCTTTGGCAGATAGTCGCTACGATGGCCTGGTAGGCAATGCACTCTTTGCTCGATTCGATGTGATTATCGATTTCGTGAATTGGGTTATCTACCTGCGTCCAAACAAGAATTTCGACAAGCCACAGCCTAACTTCTATAGTATGGCATTCACTCCAAACGGCGACCATTGGAAGGTAAATGCTCTGTTAGAGGGTGGCAATGCCGAGCGTGCAGGTCTGCGTCAAGGCGACCGTATAGAGGCGATAAATGGTGTCAGGGCGAGCAATGATAAATCGTCTCTATATCCACTGCCCGATAAATTAACCTTGTTGGTTCAGCGAGAGAGTGGGCTGATAGAGATAGTTGTGAATAAGGAATAACCGTTTTGACCAATAAGCCCAATGAACTCCATTTTTGAGGATGTGAAAAGAATCAGTTGATTAGTTGACTAATCAACTGATTCTTTGTTTTTCTACAAAAGAAAACGCTGTATTCCGATAGAATACAGCGTATAACAAAAGAAGAGAGGCTTAAACCTCTCTTCTTCGTGGTGCCACTGGGTCTGTTTTCGCACCATTCTAACAGGTGTAATTGCCCTCAAATACGCATTAAAACAACCACGAGGCACATTTAACCGTCCTTATTCTAGGTAATACCTATAAATTGTTGCCAAATGTTGCCAAGGTCTTTTTCTCACATTTTTAATCCTTATAGTTAACGGATATACCTTAAAAAATGAGCATGAAAATGCTTTGCCCTATATTGATGAGTGTAAGCAACTAAGGGAGATTATGAGTTTTCCTTTGTTACTTGATTTCTACTCATCTTATATGATAATGGAGAGCTTCTTTGCGAGAGGTCAAAGGCGGACTATGATAGCGTTATTAAAAATCCTTTTGACAGCAGCTACTATAATTATAAATAGCGATGGCGACCGCTCGATATTAAGTGGTCGCCATCGCTTTATCCGTAATTGTAAGAAATAACACTATAATGTATCGGAAATATTCAATATCTAAAAACTTGAAAAATAGCAATTAGAATACGGTTAAAGTATTAATACTCAACTACTACTATATAACTTTAACGAGGAGGAGTATACTCCTCCTCGTTAAAGTTATATAGTAGTAGTTGAGTATTAATACTTTAACCGTATTCT
>JAFPBB010000025.1 GCA_017390585.1 Tidjanibacter sp.
AGGATCAAACTCTCCATTGTAAAAAAAATTATAATGTATTGTTAGAGTCCTGACTACTTCATTATCCATTTAAGGAATTGAATTGAACTTGAATGAAGTCTTTCAACTTCATTGCTTTCTGCATTCTTTTTCTCTCTGTTAAACCAATAAATCAAAGAACCATTTTTGGTGCCCCGCCTTTCGGAGAGGCGCTAAAAAAATCGCCGCATTTACTGAGGCGAACGTGGGTACAAAGGTAAAACCTTTTTTTGTAACCACCAAATTTTTTTAGAACTTTTTTTTGCTTTTGATTCACTCACCATCTCGTGAGGTGGTTTGTTTCTCAATTGCGGATGCAAAGGTAGTGACTTTTTTGAAACCTGCAAGCGTTTTGCCAAAAAATTTTGCACTTTTTTGCAACTTTTTTGCTAACTCATTGATTATCAGCACCGCATCCAAAACACTTTTTTCGCCCCCTCTTGGTGTCTCGCGCCACAGCCATTGCAGGCCCTTTATATATTATATATATAGGTATATCAGCTCTTCCGAACACTTGTGCTCGTTTTGATTTTTTTTGTATATCTTTGCAATGCCACACAAGAACGAAACAAACTTCGATATGATTTCGAAACTACTACTCATTCTCTTCTACCTATTGGCTCCCGCAGGGGTGCTGTGGGTATGTCGAAAGGTCCGCGTGCTCAAGAAAGTTGGCCCCGTACTCACGCTCTACATCCTCGGCGTGGTGATTGCCAACCTCCACATCATCCCCGCAGACCTCCACTCCATCCAGAAAACCTTCCAGGATGTGATGATTCCCCTGGCTATTCCGATGATGCTTTTCTGCTGCAATCTGAAGAGCCTTAAGGCGGGTGCCACAGCCAAGGCTTTCGTGATAGGCGTTGTGTCGGTGGCGTTGATGGTTGTGGGAGGCTACCTCTTGCTCGGTGGGCAGCTCGGCGTCGACGGCCCCACCATTGGTGCGACGCTCACAGGTCAGTACACAGGCGGCGCGGGCAACTTCGCGGCGGTGAATATGATGCTCGACGAGCAGGGACTCTCGGAGGAGATGTTTGCACTTGTGAGCAGCTGCAACCTCATCGTGTCGTTCTTCTACCTGATGTTCCTGATGGGTGGCGGCATCACCATCGCCCGCAAGATTGTCCACGGCAACAACATCAAGGAGTACAACGACTCCATCAATGCCGACGACTTTGTGAACGACAATCCCTACAAGGATTTTGGCACCAAGAAGAGCCTCGTGCAACTGCTCAAGGTCTTCGCAACCTCGGCAGCGGTGGCAGGCGTGTCGCTCGTGGTGAGCAACCTCTTCAAGAAGGGTACACCGATGTTCGATTTGTTGGGCGGCGACTTCTCGATGGTGGCACTCATCTTGGGTCTGACCACCCTGAGCCTTATCCTCACCTCCTTCAAGCAGGTGCGCTCGTGGGACAAGAGTTTCGATGCGGGTATGTACCTCATCTACATATTCTGCCTTGCAATGGCAATGTTGGCCGACCTCTCGCAACTCGACTGGAAGTTGGGATTGTGGGTGCTCATCTACCAGGCCATCATCATTTTCGGTTCATTAGCCCTGTCGGTATTGCTGGCTAAACCCTTCAAAGTGGACGCCGACTCGGCAGTCATCACCTCCGACACGCTGGTCAACAGCCCCATCTGCGTGCCTATGATTGCGGCGGCGATGAAGAACAAGAGCACCATTATGGTGGGCATCACCAATGGTCTGGCAGGCTACGCCGTGGGCAACTACCTCGGCTACCTCATCTACCAACTGCTACTTGTGCTCTAAGGCTCCACATCCATACACGAAATGCCCTCCCAAAAGCGGAGGGCATTTCGTTTTGTGTGGGCAGATGGTGCAGTTTGACAAAAAAATATTATATTTGGGGTGCCACACATAAATTGGGACACTCTGCGAAAAGAGTCGGAGTGGCGGCAAACAAACTCAAAAACAAAGTTATGATTGGTAAAATTGCACTCGTACTCTTTTATCTTCTCTCGCCCGCAGCTGTTCTGTGGGCCTGCAACAAATGGAAGGTGCTGAACAAAATCGGCCCTGTGCTGATTCTCTACTTCCTCGGCATCATCGTTGCCAACCTCAACCTCATCCCCGCCGATTGCGCCGGATTGCAGGACACCATCTCCACCATCGCCATCCCTTTGGCACTGCCAATGATGCTCTATAGCTGCAACTTCAAGAAGTTCTCGGTGAAGACCTCGCTGAAAATCACCATCATCGGCATTGTTGCCGTTGCGGTGGCCGCGCTCGTGGGCTTCTTCGCCTTCCGCGGCGGCATCGGCGAGGAGGCTCCCATTGTGGGTGCAGCCGTTATGGGCAAGTGTACGGGTGGCACCCCCAACCTTGCTGCGCTGAAGGTGATGCTCAATATGGAGAACTCCACCTTCATCATCCTCAACTCGTTCGATATGATCATCTGCTTCTTCTACCTTGTGATGCTGATGACTGTGGGCATCAAGTGGGGACGCAAGTGGCTCGGCAGGGGTGTCTACACCACCGACACAGAGGTGAACATCGACGAATATACCGACAAGCACCCCTACAAGGATTTCGGCAAGAAGGAGACCATCAAGCAGCTCATCAAGGTGGTGCTGCTGACGCTGGTGATTGTGGCCGCCGCCTTCGGCATCGCCACCTACGCCAAGCGCTTCGATGAGAACATCTTCACCGTGGTGATGATCCTCACGCTCACCACCCTCGCACTCCTCTTCTCGCTCTGCAAGGAGGTGAAAACCTGGGACAAGAGCTACGATGCGGGTATGTATCTGATCTACATCTTCTCGGTGGTGGTGGCTTCGATGGCCAACTTCCGCACGATGAACTACGAGGGCGCACTCTACATCGTTCTCTTCCAAATCGTGGTGGTATTCGGCTCGTTCCTGCTCACAATGCTGGGCGCGAAGCTCTTCAAGGTGGATGGCGACACCGCCGTTATCACCTCCAACACACTCATCAACAGCCCCATCTTTGTGCCTATGATTGCCGCCTCGATGAAGAACAAGGACATCATTGTGGTGGGCGTCACCATCGGCTTGGTGGGCTACGCTGTGGGCAACTACCTCGGCTACCTGATGTACACGCTGATGACCATCCTCTGACGGAGGCCGCACAATAGTGGTGGGTACCCTCTCTCCGCAGTGCCCAACACACACTCTCACAACCCAACACACACTAACCAACAACCTCGAAACGATATGAAAACCGTAGTGAAACTTCTGCTCTGCACCGCACTCGCAGTGTGCAGTGGCGCCAGCCTCCACGCACAAGTGGGGAATATGGAGGATTCCATTCTCCGCCAATATGAGCGCAAAGACAATGTCGACGCAACCGACAGAGAGTATGAAAATGCCGTCCGCACCAACGCACAGTATGCCACAATGCGACTATCCAACGGCGACCTCTACGAAGGCTACATCATCGACGGACTCCCCAATGGCACCGGCACCCGCAGGTATGCCAACGGACTCCGCTACGAGGGTCAGTGGCTCGACGGACGACGCCACGGCGAGGGCATTATGTACCAAGCCAACGGCAACAAATACTACGAAGGCGAGTGGAAAGAGGGTATGCGCCACGGCGAAGGCACCTTCTATTGGCCCAATGGCGACAGCTTCGAGGGTACTTGGGTCGACGACAAGCGAGAGGGCTTCGGCATCTACAGGATGGTCGAGGGCGACCGCTACGAGGGCAATTGGCACAATGACCAATGCTCCGGCAAGGGTACCTCCTATTGGTCCAACGGCAACAAACTCTATGAAGGCGAGTGGGCCGAGGGCACAATGAATGGCGAAGGTTCGCTCTTCCTCTCCGACGGCTCGCTCTACTACAAGGGCGCCTTCATCAATGGACGTCGCCACGGCGTTGGTGCCGAGTTCAATATGGGCAACCTCATCTACTACGGCGAGTGGCAGAACGGACGCCGCCACGGCGAGGGCACGCTCTACGTTCCCGGCGGCATCAAACTCTACGAGGGACAATTCTTCGAGGGCAAAGAGCACGGCCACGGCACTCTCTACGACAGCTTCGGCGAGGTAGTCTACGAGGGTGAGTGGAACCACGGCGTTCGCACCGAAGAGGTCTCCGCACCCGCAGCAGAGTAATCCCACCGCCACAGGAGGCTGCACAAGCAAACAACACACACGCACAAGTCAATCACGTTGAACTGAAGTAAAACCAAAACACAGAGACTATTACTATGAAAAAAATCCTCACATCCATACTCCTCACCCTCTGCTTCGCCAACGTCGCCTTTGCACAAAAGGGTGACAAAGTGAAAACCGGCTGGAACTTCGGCCCCCTGCCAGCTGTGAGCTACAACTCCGACCTCGGATTCCAATATGGCGCAATGTGCGACATCTTCTACTTCGGCGACGGCAGCACCTACCCCACCTATCTCCACAAATTCAACGTGGAGCTCTCCCACTACACCAAGGGCGAGACCATCGCACATATGTTCTACGACTCGAAGTATCTGCTCCCCGGCCTACGCGTGACCGCCGCAATCTCCTATATGGACTCGGCAATGTCGCCCTTCTACGGCTTCAACGGCTACGCATCGCCCCTCTACAGCGACCTCACCAAGGGTAGCTCCTTCTACTATATGGACCGCACACTGCTGCGAGGTATCGCCGACCTCCAGGGCAAAATCTCCGACAGGCTCACCTGGATGGCAGGTCTCACCTTCTGGAACGTCACCACAGGCGATGTGGCTCTCAACAAATATGCCGACGAGGTGTCGCTCTATGAGCTCTACAGGCTCCACGGACTCATCAACGACAATGAGGTCGCAGGCACCCACCTCGAACTCAAAGCCGGCCTCGTCTACGACACCCGCGATATGGAAGCCGCTCCCACACGAGGCTACTGCGCCGAGGTTGTGGGTAGCTTCTCCCCCGGAATGTTCGGCGAGGCAGAGAGCTATGGCCGCATTATGGCCACTTGGCGTCAGTTCTTCCCCGTTGTGGGCGACAGACTCGTGCTCGGCTACCGCGTCAATTGGCAGCAGACCTTTGGCAACGCACCCTTCTACCTCCAGCAGATGACCACTCCCCTCTATCTCCGACAGATCAAAAACGAGGGACTCGGTGGCAAAAACTCCATCCGTGGTGTCTACCAGAACCGCATCCTCGCCGATGGCTACGCGTGGGCCAACTTCGAGGCGAGGGTGAAGGTGGTGAACTTCCGCTTCATCAATCAGAACTGGTACGTTGCCCTCAACCCCTTTGTGGACGCCGGCGTCATCACCAAGAATCGCCGCTTCGACGATATGGACCACAAGGTTATGGAGAGCCTGGGTATCTACTCGGGTGACGGCTTTGGCGGCATCCACGCGAGTGCAGGCGTGGGCGTGAAGCTCGTGATGAACCACAACTTCATCATCTCCTGTGAGTATGGCAAGCCCTTCGACAAGCGCGACGGCAAGGGCGGCCTCAACATCGGCACCAACTACATCTTCTAACCGAAGCAGAAAACCAACCATAAAAGGGAACCCTAAGAAAAGGGTTCCCTTTTTCTTCGCGTGCGTTGTGTCGCTCTCTTCTAAGCTTTTTGTAAAAAGCTTCGTTCTTTTTCTTGCGACTGACGTCGCGGTTTGTTTTGCGACTTTTTATAAAAAGTCGCCCAAAAATTTTTCTCGAGATACTTCGTATCTCTTCATCAGTGTCTACCCTTTACACACGCCTGTGCGCGAGGCCGCGCACGCAGTTTTCGACCACCCCTCCCGGCCTCCCCTTTCGTAGGGGAGGAGAACACACGCCCCCGTCACTCCGTGCCACCCCC
>JAFPBB010000026.1 GCA_017390585.1 Tidjanibacter sp.
GACCTCGGTGGCACAGATGGAGAGACAGGAGATGACAATACGATTCCGATACGGCGGCTTCGATAGGAGGGTGTGGTGGATTACTGCGCTCACGTTGATTGTTGCGGGAGGCGTGTGTGCGTGGCTCTATGTGGTGGCTGCAGGTGCCTACTATGTGGCTGTGTGGACCACCACGGTGTGTGTGGCACTGCTGGCGTTGGTGTTGCTCTCGGTGCCGCGCAGGATAATCCTCGGCGAGGAGGAGCTGGAGTTGCGCTGCTTGGTGGAGACCACCTACATCCCTCTGCGGAGCATTGTCGACGTGGAGGTGGTGGAGGGGAGTGGTCTTTCCCACCGCGTGCCGCTGCTGGGTGTCTACGGCCTTTGGGGCTACTATGGCCGCTATTTGGACCTCCGAAGCTGGCATATCCTCAAGGTCTACGCCACCCGACGGAGTGGGTGTGTGGCCATAAACACCACCAAGAGCCGCTATGTGGTGAGCTGCAACGCTCCCCAATTGCTCCGCACGATGGTGCTGGAGGCCAAGAGCCGCGTGGCCCAAGAGTAGTGGGCGCGGAACCCACAAGTAGGGGGCGGACCCCGCAAGGAGAGATAATATTCCAGCGCTGCGAGGCGTTGAACAGATAGACAACGATATATGGCACCGAGGCCGAGACCGCGGTGCTGCAACATCTGAAAAGATAACAAAATGGGCATACTGAGAAATATCGCAGCAGGCTTGTATGGTGCGGGAGTGTGGTTTCGCAACTGGCTCTACGACACCAAGATTCTGCGTAGCCAGCATTTCGACATCCCGATAGTGTGCGTGGGTAACCTCGCCGTGGGTGGCACGGGCAAGACTCCCGCAGTGGAGTTTCTCATCCGCAATCTCTCCGACTCCTTCCGCATCGCGGTCCTCTCGCGCGGCTACCGTCGCCGCACCAAGGGCTACATCGAGGTGGGCGTGGGAGACTCGTTCCTGCGCGTGGGCGACGAGCCTAAGCAGATCAAGCGCAAGTATCCCGAGGTGGTCGTGGTGGTGTGTGAGAAGAGGGTGGAGGGCGTGCGCCGCATCCGCGAGGAGCACCCCGAGGTGAACCTCATCCTTATGGACGACGGTTTCCAGCACCGCAGCCTCTCTCCCACAGTGAGCATCCTCCTCTCGGACTACTCTCTCCCCCCCTATAAGAACCGTATGCTCCCCGCAGGCACCCTCCGCGACAGCCCCTCGCAACTCTATCGTGCGGAGTTTCTGTTTGTCACCAAGACCCCTGCGACAATGTCGCCCATAGAGCGCAATATTGCCCAGAAGGAGCTCGACCCCAAGCCCTACCAGAACATCTTCTTCACCGATGTGCGTCAGATTGCCCCCCGCCCCATCTTCTCCGATGTGGCCCCCGCAACGCTGCCCCGTGGCGCGAAAGTTGTGGCTATGGCAGGTGTGGCCAATCCGGAGCGCTTCTTCGACTCGCTGGAGAAGAACTACAAGGTGGTGGACCGCGTGGTTTACGGCGACCACCACATCTACAAGGTGAAGGAAATCAAACAGTTGTGCCAGCTGATGGCGAGCCTCGGCGAGGATGTCTATGTGCTCACCACCGAGAAGGACGGAGTGAAACTCACCTCCCGCAAACATATCCCCGAGGAGTTGCAGAGGCGACTCTTTGTGGTCCCCATAGAGCTCAATTTCCGCGACAACAACTCGCAGGCTTTTGTCTATAAACTCAAACAGGAACTCAAAAACAAATCGCTATGATAGAGACAATCAAACAGACAGCAGACTACATCAAGTCCCGCGTGGACTTCACCCCCGAGGTGGGCATCATCCTCGGCACCGGCCTCGGCGGCCTCGTGGAGAAGATCGAGATTGCCCACTCGCTTCCCTATTCGGAGATTCCCGACTTCCCCGTGTCGACCGTTGAGGGCCACGCAGGCAGGCTCATCTTCGGCACCCTCGGCGGCAAGAAGGTGGTGGCTATGCAGGGCAGGTTCCATTACTACGAGGGCTATGCACCCAATCAGGTGGTATTCCCCGTGAGGGTTATGAAGATGCTCGGCATCGAGGCACTCTTTGTGTCGAACGCCAGCGGCGGCATCAACTCCTCGTTCCGCGTGGGCGACCTGATGGTCATCACCGACCACATCAACCTCATCCCCAATGTGCTCATCGGCACCAACTGCCCCGAGCTCGGTCCCCGCTTCCCCGATATGAGCGAGCCCTACAGCAAAAAGCTCGAGGCCTTGGCCACCGAGGTGGCAGCCGAGAGGGGAATAAAGCTGCAGTATGGCTGCTATGTGGGCACCACAGGTCCCACCTTCGAGACCCCCAAGGAGTATGGCTACTTCAAGGCCATCGGTGGCGACGCCGTGGGTATGTCGACCACGCCCGAGGTGATCGCCGCAAGGCATATGGGCCTCCCCGTCTTTGGCATCAGCATCATCACCAATGCCGCCTTCAGTGGTCAGAAGTCCACCCACGAGGAGGTGCAGGAGGAGGGTGCCAAGGCAGAGAAGAGGATGAGCGCGCTCATCACCGCAATGCTCGAGAGAATGTAGACCAATTCCACACACCAAGAAACCCAGAGAAACTATGATACAGAGCATCAAAGCAGCGGCGAGCTACATCGCCGAGCGCACAGCCAACTACGCTCCCGAGGTGGGCATCATCCTCGGCACCGGCCTCGGTGGCCTCGTGGAGAAGATTGCCATAGACCACGCCATCCCCTACTCGGAGATTCCCGGCTTCCCCGTGTCGACGGTGGAGGGCCACAGCGGCAGGCTCATCTTCGGCATCCTCGGCGGCAAGAGGGTGGTGGCAATGCAGGGCAGGTTCCACTACTATGAGGGCTACACCGCACAGCAGGTGGTCTTCCCCGTGAGGGTGATGAAGTTCCTCGGCATCCAGCGACTCTTTGTCTCCAATGCCGCAGGTTCGATGAACTCCACCTTCAGGGTGGGCGACGTGATGGTCATCAACGACCACATCAACCTCATCCCCAACCCCCTGATTGGTCGCAATATCGACGAACTCGGCCCCCGCTTCCCCGCAATGAACGACGCCTACGACCCCGAACTCATCGCCAAGGCTACGGCCATCGCCGAGAGGGAGGGCATCAAGCTCCAGTATGGCTGCTATGTGGCCCTCACAGGCCCCACCTTCGAGACCCCCAAGGAGTATATGTGGGTGAAGCTGATTGGTGGCGACGCTGTGGGTATGTCCACTGCGCCCGAGGTGATTGCCGCACGCCATATGGACATCCCCGTCTTTGGCGTCTCGATCATCACCGACACTATGGAGAACACCTCCATCTCCCACGAGGAGGTGCAGGAGAACGGCAAGCTCGCCGAGAAGAATATGACCAAACTCTTCACCGAGCTGCTCAAGGCACTCTAACGCCACCGATGGCGCGGCCCAACAGGCCGATGCAGACAAACCGATTCAACATCAACCCAAAGAATAGACACGCACTATGATTAATAAAGTTATCCTCGTGGGCAACGTGGGCATCGACCCCGAAGTGAGGACCCTCGAGAGTGGCGTGAAGACCGCACGCGTGCGACTCGCCACCACCGAACGCTACTACAACCGCGAAACACGCGAAACCACCGAGCACACCGAGTGGCACACCATCACCCTCTGGCGCAACCTCGCCGACGTGGTGGACCGCTTCGTTCACAAAGGCTCCCAAATCTATGTCGAGGGACGACTCCGCACCCGCGAGTGGAGCGACCAGAGCGGCAACAAACGCTACTCCACCGAGATTCAGGCCGACGAGCTCAAACTCCTGGGCCGTCGTGAGGGAGGCGCACCCGCCGAGGGGGCTCCCCAGGGCTATGGCGCAGCGCAGACCTACACCCCCGCACCTCGTGCGGCTGTGACACCCCAACCCGCCGCCACTGCTCCCGCCGAGCCTGCTTTGCAACCCGCAATGGATAGTTTCGACGACCTGCCCTTCTAAGGGCGTGAGACTCTCCGATGAGGGGGCATAAAAAAAAGACCGCAGCAATGGCGGTCTTTTTTTGTGTGTATGTGCGTGGGTACCTCCCTCCCGTTGAGGCGGAGTTATAGCACGGCGAAGATTTTGGTGGTGAGGTAGATGGCCGCAATGAGCTTCAGTCCCGTGCCACAGATGAAGGCCGCAAAGGAGCCAAAGGCCACCTTGAAGGCGCGCGAACTGTCGGAGCCATTGTGGGTGAGCTCACCGATGAGCGCACCAAAGAAGGGGCCGAGGATGAGTCCGAGTGGGCCGGCAAACATTCCCACCACAATGCCTATGAGCGAACCTCGTGTGGCCGCCTTCGAGCCGCCAAACTTCTTGGTCATAACGGCAGGAAGGAAGTTGTCGAGGAGGGTGACTCCCGCAGCGAGGATGGCCCAAATGACCAGCTCCGAGGTGGTGAAACCCGCCCCTTGCCATTGGCACAAGAGGATTCCCACATAGCAGATGGGCACGCCGGGGAGGATGGGGACTATGCAGCCTACGCAGCCCAAGACGGTGCAGATGATGGCGAAGATTTCGGGAAGTGACATAGCGATTGATTTTGTTGTTAGGGGGTGTGTTGTGTGTTGTTACCACCACAAAGATAGCCATCCTCGCCGAGAAAAACAATCCACAGGGAGGGTGATGGGGGCGAATAATGTGGAGGATGGGGGCGAAAAAGTGGAGGAGGGATTAGGAAATCGGGGCAAAATGTCTACCTTTGCAGATGGAAGACCGCGGTTGAACGTCGGAGCAAATCGATGCAGAGGAGAGCCTATGGTGCTGACTCTATGGGGGTTTACTCCCGTCACCGCCCGCGCAGAACAGCGTAGCATTTTTTTAGCAATGGGACCAAACCTTACCGAAAAGCCTGCGGGCTACAAGAAAAACGAAAAAAGAGAGGGTGTGTTTGAGTTGGTGAAGCTGATGAGCAAGGCCGAAAAACGCAACTTCAAGCTCTATGCCACCCGACTCGGATGCAACGAAGGAGCAAAATTCCTGCTGCTCTTCGACTGCTTCGACACCCTCGAACAGTACGACGAAGCAAAGGTGTTGGCACTCTGCCCCTCCATCTCCAAACAACAACTGCCCAACCTCAAGGCACACCTCTACAAACAAATCCTCACCTCGCTCCGTATGCTCGGCGTGCAGCACTCCTCGCTCCTCGAGATCCGCGAGCAGGTCGACTTCGTCAAGATCCTCTTCGACAAGGGGCTCTATGTGGAGGCACAAAAGTTGCTCGCCAAGGTGGAGAAGAGGGCCGTTGAGCTCGAACAGCTCCCAGCAATTCTCGACATCGTGGAGCTCCAGCGACAGCTGAAGGTGTTGTGCTACTCGAGCGAGATGACCCAGGCCGCCGATGTCACGGCCAAGGCCACGGCCGTCATCTCGGAGCAGTTGGCCAGCATTGCCGCACTCTCGCGCCTGTCGGTGCAGTGCTATGCGCTCCACCAGAACCTCGGCTTTGCACGCTCGCAGAAGGACCTCGACAGGCTCAACAACTACTTCAAGCCACGCATCGAGGCCTACGAGGGTAGGGAGATGAACTTCACCGAGCGCTTCTACTTCTACCAGGCCAAGGCGTGGTACCACTACATCTGCCACAAAACAGCCCTCTCATATCGCTACGCACTCAAGTGGGTGGCCCACTTCAACACCAAGCCCGAGATGAAGGAGCTGATGTATGACAGCTATATGCGCGGCTACGCACAGGTGTTGGACGGAATGTTCCTGATGAACAAATACTCCGCCTTCACCCGCACCCTCGAGGAGTTTGAGAAGGAGAGCCTCACCATCGGTAGGCTCAACGACAACGCCGAGATGATCTCGCAGGGCATCCTCTTCACGGGTCAGCTCAACAAGTGCCTTATGGCCGGCACCTACAAGGAGGGCCTATGGATTGCCAAGAACATCGACTCCTATCTCAAGCGCTACGGCGACCGCCTCACCCTCCACGAGAAGATGCCCCTCTACTACAAGGTAGCCTCGCTCTACTTCGGCGACGGCAACTATGCCAAGTGCATCGAGAACCTCGCCTACATCATCGCCGTCAAGGACCGCAACATCCGTCGCGACCTCCAGTGCTACGCCCGTATGCTCAACCTTATGGCGCTCTACGACGCGGGACTCGACTTCAACATCGACTACCAGATTCGCTCCACCTACTCCTTCATCGTCAAGATGAAAGATATGACCGAGATGAAGGCCGAGCTGCTCTCCTTCTTCAAGAGCTTCGGCAACCTCAATGCTATGGATTTCAAGCGCGAGCTCAAGGTGCTCCACGAGCGCTTGAAGCCCTACGAAAACCACCCCTATGAGCGCCGCACATTCTACTACATCGACCTCCTCTCGTGGCTCGAGAGCAAGATATCGGGCAGGAGTATGGGAGAGATTGTGCGCGCACGATTCGAACAATCACAACGACAAGAGACCAACAAACCCACCAATAAGAAATGGCTGCATCGACTATTCGGAATATAGAGACCGACGCGGAGTTTGAGAACAAAATCCGCCCACAGGAACTCGACAACTTCCACGGACAACAGAAAATCGTCGACAACCTCCGCATCTTCATCAAGGCCGCACTGATGAGGGGCGAGTCGCTCGACCACGTCCTCTTCCACGGCCCCCCGGGACTCGGCAAAACCACCCTCGCAGGCATCGTGGCCAACGAGATGGGCTCCACACTCAAGGTGACCAGCGGCCCCGTGCTCGACAAACCCGGCGACCTGGCAGGCCTACTCACCAACCTCTCCGAGGGTGACGTGCTCTTCATCGACGAGATCCACCGCCTCAGCCCCATTGTGGAGGAGTATCTCTACTCCGCTATGGAGGACTACAAAATCGACATAGTGCTCGACAAAGGCCCCTCGGCACGCTCCATACAGATTGAGCTGGCACCCTTCACCCTCATTGGCGCCACCACCCGCAGTGGTCTGCTCACCTCCCCGCTGAGGGCCCGCTTCGGCATCACCTGCCACCTCGAGTACTACGACTCCGACGTGCTCAGCAACATCGTCAAGCGCTCGGCCTCCATCCTCGGGGTGAAAATCGACGACAAGGCGGCACACGAGGTGGCGCTCCGCAGTCGCGGCACACCCCGTATTGCCAACTCGCTGCTGCGCCGAGTGAGGGATTTTGCTATGGTTGAGGGCGACGGCACCATCACCCTCCCCATCACACGTCGTGCGCTCGAGGCTCTGAACATCGACTCCCGAGGTCTCGACGAGATGGACAACAAGATTCTCCGCGCCATCATCGAGAAGTTCGGCGGCGGCCCCGTGGGAGTCAACACCATTGCCACCAGCGTCAGTGAGGAGGCCGGCACCATCGAGGAGGTCTATGAGCCATTCCTCATCAAGGAGGGATTCCTGAAGCGCACACCCCGCGGCAGGGAGGCCACCGACCTGGCCTACTCCCACCTCGGCTACACCAAGGACCCCACCGACGGCACACTCTTCTAAGGGCACGCCCGAATCCACCCTCGCCACCGAGTGTGGTTCAAGCGACTGCCCCCTCGGTTTGGTCCGAATTGTGGAGCAAAGAGTGGGCACTCTCGCCTCAAAGGTGCCCTCGAGGGAGAGGTTTTCCGCCTCGGATGCACTATTTGTGTCGAAAATCCAACCTCGCGGGTGCTTTTCTGAAGAAAAATCCCTATCTTGTCGGGGATATAACGCAATCAACACAACGTTAAACATAAATCTCAACAACTATGAATCAGAAAAAACAGAACTTCACTCTCCCCATTTTGGTGATGTTTATGCTCTTCTTTATGATTGCCTTCGTGACCAACTTCGCAGGTTCGATGGGCGTTATTCTGAAGAACCAGTTCGGCGTGAGCAACGCACTCTCGCAGCTCGGCACCCTCGCAAACTTCATCGCCTACGCTTGTATGGGCGTGCCCGCAGGTGTTATCCTCAAACGCAAGGGCTACAAATTCACCTCCCTGCTCGCAGCAGCTGTGGGCTTTGTGGGCGTTGGCATCCAGTTCCTTAGCGGCGCTGTGGCTCCCGAGAGTGCCTTTGCAGTCTACGTTGCAGGTGCCTTCGTTGCAGGCTTCTCGATGTGTCTGCTCAACATCGTGGTGAACCCTATGCTCAACACCCTCGGTGGTGGTGGCAACCGCGGTAACCAGCTCGTGCAGACCGGTGGCTCGCTCAACTCGCTCGGCGGTACCATCGCACCCATCCTTCTGGGCTACCTCGTGGGTGGCAACGTGCAGACCGCTTCGGTGCAGAACGCAGCTCCCGCAATGATCATCGCTATGGCCATCTTCGCAGTGGCATTTGTGGTTATCGTGCTGACCAAAATCCCCGAGCCCCATATGGAGACCGCAGAGGAGAAGGCCGCACGCATCGCTGCCAAAGCAGAGGGTAAGAAGGATAAATACAGCGCCCTCTCCTTCCGCCACTTCATCCTCGGCGCCATCGCCATCTTCTTCTATGTAGGTATCGAGGTGGGTATCCCCAACACCGCCAACCTCTATATGTCCAACCTCCCCAACGTGGGTCCCGCCATTGCAGGTACGGTAGTGGGTGTCTATTGGTTCCTGATGCTCGTTGGCCGTCTTATCGGTGCTGGCGTGGGTGCCAAGGTTTCGAGCAAGGCTATGATGACCACCGTGAGCATCCTCGGTATCGCTCTGTTGCTCGGCATCATCTACACTCCCGAGACCATCCTTGTGACCATTCCCATCGTGAATGTTTCGGTGCCCCTGGGTATGTTCTTTATGGCACTCGCAGGTCTTTGCACTTCGGTTATGTGGGGTGCGATCTTCAACCTTGCTACTGAGGGCTTGGGCAAATACACTCCTATGGCTTCGGGTATCTTTATGGCATTGGTTTGCGGTGGTGGTATCATCCCCTTCCTGCAGAACCTCTTGGCCGACAGCGTGGGTTCGCTGGGTAGCTACTGGCTGTTGATTGCCGGCTTGGCCTACCTGCTCTTCTACGCACTTGTTGGTAGCAAGAATGTGAATAAGGACATCCCCACCGAGTAGTCGGCGGGCCTTTGCAAACAAAAGCGCTCCTCTTTTCGAGAGGAGCGCTTTTTTTGTAATTCAAAATTCAAAATTCAAAATTGACACACGCCCCCGGCCTGCGGCCACTATGCGCGAGGCCGCGCACGCAGTTTTCGACCACCCCTCCCAGCCTCCCCTTTCGTAGGGGAGGAGAGCACACGCCCCCGGCCTGCGGCCACCCCCTCTCACTTAGAGGGGGAGTAATTAGAGGGGGAGTAATTGGAGGTGTGTAAATTGGGGTAATACGCCGAAGGCTAAATAATTTTGAATTTTGAATTTTGCATTTTGAATTGCCAAAGACAAGCGCCCCTCCACGGGAGGGGCGCTTGTCTTTGGTGTGGGCGGGAGGGCTAATATTTGTAGCGCGCCCACTTGATGAGTTCGGCAAGGGTGGGTTTCTTGCCATACATAAATACGCCCACGCGGTAGATCTTGCCCGCGAGGTAGACTATAGCCACAAAGGTTACAACCAACAGGCCGATGGAGAGCCCAAGCTCCCAACCGGGAACACCATAGGGGAGTCGCACCATCATCACAATGGGTGAGGTGAAGGGGATGATGCTACACCAGAAGGCGAGAGGACCGTTGGGGTCCTGCATTGCGCTCAGCATCACAAACAGAGCCACCATCAGGGGGAGGGTGATGGGGAGTTGGAGGTTGTTGGTGTCCTTCTCGTTGTCCACAGCGCTACCCACAGCGGCAAACATTGCGGCATAGAGGAGGTAGCCTCCGATGAAGTAGACGAGGAAGCCGCCGAGGATGCGGAAGAGGTAGGCGGGGTCGGTGACGGTCTTGATGATGGCGACCATCTCCTCGTCGATGGCGGGCATCGAGGAGCTCATCATTGCGGCTGCTGCGGGGTCCATTGCGGCGGCGGAGCCTGCGGAGGCAACCAGCTCGTTGAGCCCGAAGATGCTCATTGCGGCGCTGCCCACCACGAGGATGAAGACCACCCAGATGACAAATTGGGTCACAGCCACCGAGGCTATGCCGAGGATCTTACCCATCATCAGTTGGAAGGGCTTGACGCTCGAGACCATCACCTCCATAACCTTGTTGCTCTTCTCCTCGATGACGCCCTGCATCACCATATTGCCATAGAGGAAGACGAACATATAGATGAGGAAGCCGAAGATGTAGGCCAGAGCGATGTTGAGCACCGAGGAGCTCTCCTTGGTCTCGCCGCTCTCGCCGAGCTGCTTGACGCGGAGGGATACGGGGGTCTCGATTGCCTCGAGGATGGCGTCGATATCCTCGATGTTGTAGGCCTTGAGCTTCTCCGACTCGATGATGGAGCTTATCTGTCCGGCGATTTCGTTCTCGATATTGATGGTCGAGGACTCATAGGTGAGGAGTTGGACATTTGTGGGGTTGGTGGCGACATCTTTGCCCACAATGAGGATGCCGAAGATGTCGTTATTCTCGGCAGCCACCTCCTCGGCGGTTTTGTCGGAGAGGGTGTAGTGGAGGGAGGAGGAGTCCTGGAGCCTATTGCCCACGAGTCCGCTCTGGTCCACAACGACAACCTCTTTTTTCTCGTCGCTGGAGATGTTCATCATCAGTGCGGGGATGAACATTATGGCGACAAAGGCAATCGGCATTAAAATTGTGGTGATGATGAAGCTCTTCTTGCGTACGCGCTCATTGAATTCGCGTCCGGCTATGATTGCTATTTTTCCCATAGTGGTCTGTGTTGAGTGTTCTACCTTATATTTATTATAGGGGCTCGCGTGGCGATTAGAGCTCGCCTGCCACGGCGCGGATGAAGATGTCGTTCATCGAGGGAATCACCTCGCTGAAGGAGCGGAGGGAGGTGGTGGCGTTGATGATGCCCACCACATCGCGGATATCTTCGTCCTTGGGGATGTGGATCTTCAGCGAGTGGGCTGCCGAGATGTTCTCGAGGGCCTCGTCGTCGGAGGCGGAGGTGTCGAGGATGGTGCAGGGAGCCTTGCCGAGAGCTGCCACGAGGGGCTCGCGCTCACCGCGGAAGTCGACCTCGAAGATGTTGCCTCCGTGGGAGCGGCGGATGTCGCGCAGGGAGCCGCTGAGGATGTTGTGCGACTTGTTGATGAGGGTGATGTGGTCGCAGACCTCCTCCACCGACGACATATTGTGGGTGGAGAAGATGACGGTGGCGCCTTGGTCGCGGAGGGCGAGAATCTCCTGCTTGAGGAGGTTGGCATTGATGGGGTCGAAACCACTGAAGGGCTCATCGAAGATGAGGAGCTGGGGCTTGTGGAGCACGGTGACGATGAACTGCACCTTCTGGGCCATACCCTTGGAGAGCTCGCTCACCTTCTTGTTCCACCAGCTCTCGATGCCGAACTTCACGAACCACTCCTTGAGCCTGCGAGTGGCCTCCTGCTTGGAGAGTCCCTTGAGCTGCGCGAAGTAGAGAGCCTGTTCGCCCACCTTCATAGATTTGTAGAGTCCTCTCTCCTCGGGGAGGTAGCCTATGTGGGGTACATCTTCGGGTGCGAGGAGGTGGCCGTCGAACCACACGCGGCCCTTGTCGGGTGCTGTGATGCGGTTTATGATGCGGATGAGCGTGGTTTTGCCGGCTCCGTTGGGGCCGAGCAATCCGTAGACAGAGCCGCGAGGAATCTCGAGCGAGACGTCGTCGAGAGCGGTGTGTCCGGCGAACTGCTTGGTGACATTTTCTACTCTGATAAGTTTGTCCATAACTTCCTGAAAAAAGTGTTTATAGTGACAAATATACGGAATATTTGGAAGAATGTACAGCAGTTTTCGGTTTTTTGACTATTTTTGAACTGCCTAAGAATCCGTTTGGAGGTTTTCGAAGGCAGTGTGCAATACAAACGGATTCTAAATCAAGAACAAAGAACAGAGAATGTTATATCCACTTAGGTTTGTGCCTCTGATGAAGGAGGTGGTGTGGGGCGGAGAGCGCCTCGCAAAGTCGGGTAAACGTGTCCCCGCGGGTAAGCAGGGGAGCCGCATTGGCGAGAGCTGGGAGCTCTCCGGCCTCGAGTCCGACGAGTCGGTTGTGGCCGCGGGCGAACTTGCCGACAACACCCTCCCCGAACTCGTGGAGGTCTATATGGGTGAGCTCGTGGGCGAGAAGGTCTATGAGCGCTATGGCACGGAGTTCCCCGTGCTGCTCAAATTCTTGGACGCCAGAGAGAAACTCTCTCTGCAGGTCCATCCCAACGACGAATTTGCACGCGAGATGCACAATGCTCGCGGCAAGACGGAACTGTGGTATGTGGTGGAGGCCGACGAGCAGGGTGCCATCTACCTCGACTTCTCCCGCGCCCTGAGCGAGGAGGAGTATGACGCAGCCGTGGAGGAGGGCACCATCGAGAGGTTCATCCGCCGCCGACTTGTACACAAGGGCGAAGCCTTCCTTGTTCCCGCCGGAACCATCCACTCCATCGGTAGCGGTGTGTTGCTGGCGGAGGTGCAGGAGCCTTCCGACATCACCTATCGCATCTACGATTGGGGGCGCGTCGACTCCCTCGGACACCCTCGCGAACTCCACACGGCTCTGGCTGCCGAGGTGGTGTCGCTTGTCCCCAAGGAGGGGCTCAATGTCACCCCCACTCCCAAGCACAATGGCGCGGTGGAGATTGCCACCTGCGACCACTTCACCGTCAACCTCATCGACGTGGCCGGCACCATAGAGCTCGACTATGCTCCGCTGGACAGCTATGTGGCCTATATGTGTGTGGAGGGCGAGGTGGAGATCACCGCAATGGGTTCGCGCGAGAGGCTTCGCAAGCTCGAGACGCTGCTCGTGCCCGCCGAGGCCACGGAGCTCTTCATCAGCGGCAAGGGTCGCCTCTTGGAGATATACACCAGGTAGTAGGAGGGCCTCCTACGGAGCAAAATGTGGGTTCGCGGCTCTCTGTGTGGGGCCGCGAACTTGTTGTTATTTGGACTTGGAGTTTGCAAATACGAAGAAAATTGCTACATTTGTGAAAATAAGCTAACTGAAAACTACGCAATATCCTATGGGAGCTATTACTCCGCAATCGATCCGAGGTCGAGTCGTTCAGATTATCGGCCCCGTCATAGACATTAGTTTCGAGGCCGAGGCCGAGGCCCGAGTGGTCCTCCCCGCCATCCACGACGCCGTGGAAATCTCCCGTCCCGACGGGCGTAAACTCATTGTCGAAATCCAACAGCACATAGGCGAGCAGAGCGTTCGCACCGTGGCTATGGACTCCACCGACGGCCTCTGCCGCGGCGCCGAGGCCATCTCCCACTACACCCCCATCTCTATGCCCGTGGGCGAGCAGATCAAGGGACGACTGATGAATGTCGTGGGCGACGCCATCGACGGCATAGGCTCGCTCTCCGACGAGGGCGCACTCCCCATCCACCGCGAAGCACCCAAGTTTGAGGATCTGAAGACCACCCAGGAGGTGCTCTACACGGGCATCAAGGTTATCGACCTGCTGGAGCCCTATGTCAAGGGCGGCAAGGTGGGCCTCTTTGGTGGCGCAGGCGTGGGTAAGACGGTGCTCATTATGGAGCTCATCCGCAATGTGGCCAAGAAACTCGGCGGCTACTCGGTCTTTGCCGGAGTGGGCGAGCGCACCAGGGAGGGTAACGACCTGCTGAGGGAGATGATCGAGTCGGGCGTAATCCGCTATGGCGAGAAGTTCGAGGAGGGTATGGCTCGAGGCGATTGGGACCTCTCGGCCATCGACCCCGAGGAGCTCAAAAAGTCGCAGGCAACACTCGTCTTTGGTCAGATGAACGAGCCCCCCGGAGCCCGCGCTTCGGTGGCACTCTCGGGCCTCACCGTTGCCGAGTCGTTCCGCGATGGCGGCACCAATAGGGACATCCTCTTCTTCATAGACAACATTTTCCGCTTCACGCAGGCGGGCTCGGAGGTGTCGGCACTGCTGGGCCGTATGCCCTCGGCGGTGGGCTACCAGCCCACGCTCGCCACCGAGATGGGCGCAATGCAGGAGCGCATCACCTCCACCAAGAGCGGCTCCATCACCTCCATACAGGCGGTCTATGTCCCCGCCGACGACCTCACCGACCCCGCACCCGCAACAACATTCACCCACCTCGATGCCACCACGGTGCTCAACCGTAAGATCACCGAGATGGGCATCTACCCCGCTGTGGACCCCCTGGAGTCGACCTCCCGCATCCTCGACCCCAACATCGTGGGCGAGGAGCACTACACCACCGCACAGAGGGTGAAGCAGATCCTCCAGCGCAACAAGGAGTTGCAGGACATCATCTCCATCCTCGGTATGGAGGAGCTCTCGGAGGAGGATCGCACCATTGTCAACCGCGCACGCAGGGTGCAGAGGTTCCTCTCGCAGCCCTTCTCGGTTGCCGAGCAGTTTACGGGTGTGAAGGGTGTGATGGTCTCCATTGAGGACACCATCAAGGGCTTCCGAATGATTCTCGACGGCGAGGTGGACGACCTACCCGAGGCTGCGTTCCTCAATGTGGGCACCATCGAGGAGGCCATTGCCAAGGGCGAGGAGTTGTTGCGTAGGGCTGCGGCAGCCAAGTAGGACGTGGGATTGAAGCAAGGAGTATGAAGCTACACATCATATCGCCGAGTGGGACCCTCTTTGAGGGTGAGGTGCAGAGAGTTGCGTTGCCGGGTGCGAAGTCGCCCTTTGTGGTGTTGCGCCACCACGCGCCGCTCATTTCGTTGCTCACATCGGGGGGTGTGGGCTACACGTTGCCCGATGGTACGGAGGGTAGGGTGGAGATTTCCGGCGGCTTTGTGGAGGTGCGCGACGAGGTGGTCACGGTATGCACGGATTGAGAATGCAAAATGCAAAATTCAAAATTCAAAATTGCGAGTGAGCGAGGGCAGAACAAACTTGTTTGCTCTGCCGAGCGTGAGCAATTAAAAGACCCCGCAGGGGGATTAAAATTGACACACGCCCCCGCCCTACGGGCACTGTGCGCGAGGCCGCGCACGCAGTTGTCGACCACCCCTCCCATCCTCCCCTTTCGTAGGGGAGGAGAACACACGCCCCCGCCTTTCAGGCACCCCCTCTAACTTAGAGGGGGAGTAATTGGAGGAGTATGTTGGGGTAGAGCGCCGAAGGCTAAATAATTTTGAATTTTGAATTTTGCATTTTGAATTGAGGGCCACGCACCACCCCAAATTCCCCCTCTAAGTTAGAGGGGGTGTCACGAAGTGACGGGGGCGTGTGTAAAGGGTAGACACTGATAAAGAGATACGCAGTATCTCGACAAAAATTTTTGGGCGACTTTTTATAAAAAGTCGCAGAAACAAAAGCGACGGCAGTCGCCAAGAAAGAAACGAAGCTTTTTGTAAAAAGCTTCACCAAAAACTTTTAGTGCAGAGTTTGCTCGGCCAAAATAAGGCCGACACTGATGAAGAGATACGTAGTATCTCGCCATAAATTTTTGGGCGACTTTTTATAAAAAGTCGCAAGAAACAACCGCGACGGCAGTCGCAAGAAAAGAGAGAAGATGAAACATAAAACGACGATAACTCTGTTGGAGGTGGTGACGCTGATTGCGGGCGTGGCCATTGTGGGTGTGAGAGACCTCTGGGCACCCCAACTGCTGCCTGTGGGGTGGATTATCCCCGCATTTTTCTACCTCTATGAGATTGCCAACGTGCTCCTTGTGGGCCGCTACGAGAGGATGACCCCCCAACGTATGTTGCTGTGGTCGATGGTGATGCGAGGGGTGAAATTCCTGGGCGTGGCGGTGCTGCTGCTCGTGTGGGTGTCGGCGGAGCTGCCCGAGAAGAATGTGGCCCTGCTCTATACGCTGGGCTTCTATCTGCTCACCTCGCTCCTCGAGGGCTGGGAGGCTACGGCCAGAGTTAGAACTATGACTAAGAAATAGAAAATCAACGATATATGCGACGCCTACTGCTCCAAATACTCCTTTTGATTGGTGTGCTCCTTGGGGGTGCGCCGAGTGGCGTGTGGGCGCAGGAGGTGTCGACGGAGAGTGGTGAGGTGGCGCCCCAATTTGGGGAGGAGAGCGCCGAGGCGAAGGAGAAGCTCGACGTTGTGGGGCTCATCTTCGACCACATCAACGACAGCTACTCGTGGCACATTGCCACCATCGATGGCCACCACGTTGAGATTCCGCTGCTATGCATTGTCCGTAGCGAGGAGGGCAGATGGTATGCCTTCTCGTCGGCAAGGGTCTCCCACGGCCACAGCTACGAGGGCTTCTATGTTGCCCCCGAGGGCGAAAAGTGGGAGGGTAAGCTCGTGGCCCTTGGAAGCAATGGCGAGGTCTACCGCCCGCTGGACCTCTCGTTCACGAAGAATGCCGCAGGACTGATGATCAACTCGCTGCTGCTGGTGGCGATAATCTTGGGTGTGGCGAGGTGGTATCGCCGTAGGAACTACGATGTCCACGCGGTGCCGCGCGGATTTGTGGGGGCTGTGGAGATGCTCACGATGAGCATCGAGGACGACATCATCCGCCCCTCGGTGGGCAAGGACTACAAACGCTACTCGCCCTACCTGCTCACCGCCTTCTACTTCATCTTTGTCAACAACCTTATGGGCTTGGTGCCCGCCTTCCCCGGAGGTGCCAACACCACGGGCAACATCGCCGTGACGCTCATTATGGCTCTGGCGACGATGTTTGCCGTCAACGTCTTTGGCAACAAGGAGTATTGGAAGGAGATTCTGTGGCCCGATGTGCCGGTGTGGATGAAGTTCCCCATTCCGTTGATGCCCGTCATAGAGCTCTTTGGCGTCATCTCGAAGCCCTTTGCCCTCACGGTGCGTCTGTTTGCCAACATCTTGGCGGGCCACACGGTCATCCTGGCGCTCACCTGCTTGGTATTTATCTCGGTGAGTATGGGCACGACGATGAACATTGTGATGACCATCTTCTCGGTGCTGCTCTCGGTGTTTATGCTGGTGCTGGAGATCCTGGTGGCCTACATCCAGGCCTACGTGTTCACAATGCTCTCGTCGGTGTTTGTGGGCCTCTCGCGCAAGGAGCACCACGCAGCACACAAAACAAAGAAATAACGACAAAACAGTATATTAACCAAACAAAACAAACACTACTATGTTCTTATTTGCAACACTTCTTCAGGCCGTTAATCTTGGCGCGGCCGTAGCACCTCTCGCCGCAGCACTCGCAGTTTTGGGCGCCGCTTGGGGTATTGGTAAAATTGGCTCCAACGCGTTGGAGGCTATGGCTCGTCAGCCCGAGGCTGCAGGCTCGCTCCAGACCGCTATGATCGTGTCGGCCGCGCTGATCGAGGGTGCCACCCTCTTTGCCATTGTGGTCTGCCTGATGGCCATCTAAATAGGGCACAAAGAATTACAAACCAAACAGCACACAAAAAAATGTCGCTACTAACACCCGATTTGGGGCTTCTTTTCTGGATGCTCCTCTCGTTCCTCTTGGTCTTCGGTGCGCTGGCCAAGTTCGGCTTCCCCATCATCACGGGGATGGTCGACAAGCGCCGCGCGCATATCACCGAGTCGCTCCTCGAGGCCGACAAGGCTCGACTCCGCATTGAGTCGGTGGAGGAGGATGCACGCAAGATTATGGACGAGGCCTCGAAGCGTTCGAGTGAGATGCTCTCCTCGGCTGTGGCCGAGAGTCAGCGCATTGTGGAGTCGGCCCGCGAGCGCGCCGAGGCCGACGCCGCAGCCCGTATGGAGGCCGCCAAGAGCCAGATAGCCATCGAAAAGGAGAAGGCTCTGGGCGAGATGCGTACGACGGTGGCCCTCCTCTCGGTGGAGGTGGCAGAGAAGATTCTGCACTCCAAGCTCGAGGATGGAGCCGAGAACAACTCGCTCGTAAATAGGCTCATAGACGAGGTGGAGGCGAACGGACAGAGCCGCTAAGCGGAGTGCCCGACAGTTGCTCCCATCCCCCCGTATTCCACCGTTGAGTCTGCGTTTCAGGCGGTCTCGGTGGCGCTGTGGCTTGGGGCCGCGGTGTGGGCCCACGGGGAGTGGAGGAGAGAGAAAAACATTGTTGTTTCAATCAGGAGAGAAGAGCTATGAATGAGAGTCTGCTCGCAAGGCGCTATGCCAAGGCACTCCTCGCCTACTCGCAAGAGTTGGGCGAGGCCGAGGCGCTCTACCCCATTATGAAGCACCTCGGACAGAGGCTCCGACCGCAGAGCCACGAGCGAGATGTCATTGGCAACCCCGTCATCGCCGAGGAGTTGAGGGAGGAGTTTGTTGTGGCACTCGCAGGCAATGAGGCTCCCACCTCGCTCGAGCGGTTTGTGAAGCTCGTCTTCGACCACAACCGAGAGTCGCTCCTGGGCGAGATGGCCCGCAGCTTTGTGAGGCTCTATCGTACTGCGCGCGGCATCACCTACGCACGCCTCGAGAGTGCCCACCCGCTCGATGAGCAGACGAGGGAGAAGATTGTGGCGCTTATTGTGGCACACTGCGGCGGTGAGGTGGAGCTCGACACCTCCGTGAGGGAGTCGCTCATAGGCGGTTTTGTGCTCCGCGTGGATGGTAGGCAACTCGATGGCTCGGTGGCCGGACGATTGGAGCGCATCCGCAGACACTTTGCGGAGAAGAACAGAAGTATAGTATAGGAAAACACATTGAAATAGATATATATATGGCAGAGATTAGACCCGGCGAAGTGTCGGAAGTACTCAGGCAGCAACTTGCAGGTGTGGACACCTCGCTCCATTTTGAGGAGGTGGGCACCGTGTTGCAGGTGAGCGACGGTGTGGCACGCATCTATGGTCTCGAGAGCGCCGAAGCAGGCGAGCTGCTCGAGTTTGAGGGTGGCGTCAGCGGCGTCGTTATGAACCTCGAGGAGGACAATGTGGGTGCAGTGTTGCTCGGCTCTACGGAGCGCGTCAAGGAGGGCTACAACGTCAGGCGCACCCACCGCATCGCTTCGGTGGAGGTGAGCGAGGAGATGGTCGGCAGGGTTATCAACCCCCTCGGCGAGCCCCTCGATGGCCGCGGAGAGATCGGTGGCACCCGCTATGCTATGCCGCTCGAGCGCAAAGCTCCCGGCGTGGTCTTCCGCCAGCCTGTGAGCCAACCCCTGCAGACGGGTATCAAGGCCATCGACGCAATGATTCCCATCGGTAGGGGCCAGAGGGAGCTCATCATCGGCGACCGCCAGACGGGTAAGACTGCCATCGCCATCGACACCATCATCAATCAGCGCGAGGGCTACCTCCGCGGTGAGCCCGTCTATTGCATCTATGTTGCTGTGGGCCAGAAGGGTTCGACTGTGGCAAACATTGTCAACACCCTCCGCGAAAGGGGAGCTATGGAGTACACCATTGTGGTGGCTGCCACCGCCTCCGACCCCGCAGCTATGCAGTACTATGCCCCCTTTGCGGGTGCCGCCATCGGCGAGTTCTTCCGCGACACGGGTCGCCACGCACTTGTGGTCTACGACGACCTCTCCAAGCAAGCTGTGGCCTACCGCGAGGTGTCGCTCATCCTGCGCCGTCCCTCCGGACGCGAGGCCTACCCCGGCGACATCTTCTACCTCCACTCGCGCCTCCTGGAGAGAGCTGCCAAGATCATTGCCCGCGACGAGGTGGCCGAGCAGATGAACGACCTGCCCGAGTCGCTCCGTGGCAAGGTCAAGGGAGGAGGTTCGCTCACCGCTCTGCCCATCATCGAAACGCAGGCGGGCGACGTCTCGGCCTACATCCCCACCAACGTCATCTCCATCACCGACGGACAGATTTTCCTCGCCGCCGACCTCTTCAATCAGGGCATCCGACCCGCCATCAACGTGGGTATATCGGTGAGCCGTGTGGGTGGTAATGCCCAGATTAAGGCGATGAAGAAGGTGGCAGGTACGCTCAAGATAGACCAAGCCCAATTCCGAGAGTTGGAGGCCTTTACGAAGTTTGGCGGCGACCTCGACCCCGTGACGGCCTACGTCATCGACAAGGGTCGCAAGAACACCCAGTTGCTCATCCAGCCCCAATATGC
>JAFPBB010000027.1 GCA_017390585.1 Tidjanibacter sp.
GCTGCTCGCGGCTCTGGAGCACAAAGTCGGTTCGCAGTCGCAAGTGGTGTTCGAAGGCTACGGGGAGGGAGGTTGTGGGGGTGAATCGGAGTCGGCCCAACTCATCGAGAGCGAGCGCTCCGCCATTGAAACTCCCACCACTGCCATCGGGCAGCTCGACGTGGTTGCCCACACTCGAGAAGGCACTCAAGGGGTCGGCGTGGACATAGCCCAAGGCGTCACACTCCACCCTCGGCGAGTTCTCCCCACGGAGGGCGAGGAAGTCCATAGCCTCCTCCCACCCCTCGGTGCGCAGTTCGCTCCAGCGGCCACTCATATAGAGCGACTCAAAGAGGGGCGATGCCACAAACTCCGACTCCACAACATAGCCCGCCTCCGCAAAGATTGCCCTCAGGAGAGTGGCCACGTGGAGAAAGGGGTGGAACGACTCGGTGAGGATGCGGTTGTAGAAGTTGGGGTTGCCCTCGGCCTCGCCGTGGTCGAGGGGGAGAAACATCACGGGGCCTATGGGAGTGGTCCAGGAGGAGCGTATGGTCTGCTTGTCGAGCGTGGCGCTCCACTCGGGCATCAGCTCCGCGAGAGCCACCTTCGCACCCTCCACCCACTCGCGCGCCTCGCCCACAATGTGGAATCCGTAGCGCTCCTCGCCGCCGCCACGACTCGCCTCGGAGAGCCTCAGGCCACCCTGGAGGATTGTGCAACCATCCACCTCAATGCGTGCAGAGTGGAGCGCGTGGTTGTGACGCACGGATGCCAGAGGCTCCTCGGCACCTCCCATCAGCCCACGATTGCGAGCCGTAGCAGGGATGGTGATGGTCTTCGAATAGCCCGCCCTGCCGAGTGGAGAGGAGCCCACGAGGGGTGCTGCAAGGGATACGGAGATCTCCGTGTGGGAGTCGATGTCGGCGAGTTGGTTGTCAATGAATAGTTCGGTCATAGTAGGTTGCAGATTAGAGTGTTAAACATTGGGGCGGGACTACAGATGCTGTTGTTTGCGAGCCTCGCGGAGGGTGAGCGAGAGGGTGTGGGAGAGGGGCCCTGTGGCCACAGCGCGCGACTCCTCAGCCACCACTTCCACCACCCCTCCATCTCGCTCCACCACCCACAGCCTCGGCGAGCCGAGGGCCTCGGAGAGTCGCTCCCACTCTGCCGCCGAGAGCCTGCCACTCTCCACCCTCCAGCGTCTCCAGCTCTCCACCGCGAGGCTCTCCACGCCACTGCCGGCCTCTACCACCACCCTCGAGGAGAGCAATTCACACTCGGGCAGGTGGCCGAAGGTGTGGTAGGCGATGGCACCCTCGGAGTCCACCCACGCCACCCTCACCCCCTGGGGCTCCGACTCGGCGAGGATGTAGTCCACACCACAAAGCACCTCCCCGTCGGCCAAAATCTCCACCTCGACCCTCTGTTCGGAGTGGGGTTGGTCGGTAAGAGTAAGGAGGTCGGCATAGGCCACTGCAAGGATGTGGACACCGCTCTCCGAGGTACCCATCCGAGCGAGTTCGCTCCACTCCCCCGCCCCGATGCGGCCTCGGGCTTGGAGCATCACTCCCGACTCCACCAAGATGGCCACCTCGTCGCACTCACCCTCCGCGAGTCGACGGGGCTCGGCGTGGGCAACGAGTGGCGCAGGGGAGTCGTGGTGGTGGCGCGAGGCGGTGAAACCCACCACCGGGGAGTGCAACTGCTGCAATCCATAGCGGAGATAGATGGCCGCATCCCTCCCCACGGGACGAAGAAAGAGGGTGGAATCGACCACCACGGGGGTGGGAGAAAGGAGCGTGCGGAGGAAGGCGCGTGGGGAGACATCCACGCTGGTGCGCCCATAGTAGCGCCGCGTGCCAAGCAGGGTGCCGTCGGCGGTGTGGAATGCCACCTCCACGGGCTTGGTGGAATCTATGGAGTCGAATCGGAAGAGGTCATTGCCACTTGCCGAGGAGTAGGAATAGGGGCTCTTGAATAAACGCATAATTCATTTATTTAACCATATTAAACTTAAGTTGGGGGAGTGCTTCGCCGATGGGCCTCGCTACTCTGCGCCACAATCGGCAATGAGTCGGATGGTCATCTTCAGCGCCACCGAAGCCTCGCCGGCCACCGTCACGGGCCTCTGGAGTTGGGAGGCCTCCACGCCCGAGAGGGAGAGCACCCTGGGGTGGTATTTGATGGCGGCCAGCAGAGGTGCGATGTCGGCAGCCACGGCATCGAATGCAGCCATACGCTGCGCGCCATCCAAACCACTCTCTTTCATCAAGATAATCTCCACCTCATAGAGTTCCTCACGACGCTTTTCGCCCTCGATTCCCACGAGCCTCGGAGGGTGGATTGCCATCAATGGGAGGTGGTGGGTGCGGAGTGCTTGGTGGCGGAGTTGATAGGGTGTTGGGGTGTAGCCCAGCTCTACGGCAGCCTTCTCGGCCACCGATTGGATAAGTTGTCGGTTCATCGGAATGGTGTTTATTATAGGAGATGGTTTTCGGAGGTAATCGAGCCACTCAAGGCCTGCTCGGACCACGCTTCGAGAACCTTAATTGTTCAATTTCTGAACAAAGATATAACCCCAAAATCCGTTTGTCAAGAGGGGTGGCCCACTTTTTCCAAGGGCATTGTCCCATCGCCCACCCTCAACTCGCGGATTTCCAACCCCAAACGTGGGGTCAAAAAAAATGAAATAATTTTTGTTCACCGCCCCGTGTCGGCCACGCCCACCTTCTCGCAGCGGCAGCAGAGGGGAAAAAAGCGGCGCCCCCATTTGGGACGCCGCAGGATCGGTAGCATTGGATATGTGTGCAGGAGCGTGTGCTCCGCAGTTGGGCCTCACGCCTACCCGAGAGTACCCCCCGAAGGGCCCTCGTTGAAGAGCAGGTCGATGATGGAGCAATTCGACTCAAAGGGCAGTCGCTCCGAAAAGACCTGCCAATAGGACTCCTCGCCCACACGCGGACCGAGGAAATTGTGACCACGGAGGTCAACATCACCCTCACCTGCACGCACATACTCCTCCGAGAAACGCAACCCTCCCTCGGTGCCGCGTATCTTCAGGATAAGTTCCGCCAAGCCGCGCGTGTAGTCGTAGAGAAATTCGTGGCGGCGCTCAAAGAAGGGGGCAAAGAGGTGCTCATAGTAGTCGTAGTAGGGCGAGCTTCGATAGGCAGAACGGATAGCCACAGCGTGCTGGTGCTGCCATCGCTTGGAGTAGTCGAGCCTCATATCCTTGACGGCCTGCTTGTGGATGCTTGCACCCTTCACAACGTTGGCTGTGAGCGACATACGACCTGCCGCCGTAGCTATTTCACAGCGATTCCTGCAGGTCTGCTTGACGAAGTGTTCGCCCACGTCTATGACAGCATCGGGCGAGAGAGCCTCGCGCCACCACTCGAGCGAGCCGAGATATGCAAGTGGAAGAATGACCATACCTTTGTAAATTCAAAATGCAAAATTCAAAATTCAAAATTAATTAGCCTTCGGCGAACCGCCCCAATTCAAAATGCAAGATTAGTTTGCGACTGCCGTTGCTTTTCTTTCTGCGACTTTTTATAAAAAGTCGCCCAAAAATTTCTCTCGAGATACTTCGTATCTCTTCATCAGTGTCTACCCATTACACACGCCCCCGTCACTTCGTGACACCCCCTCTAACTTAGAGGGGGAATTTAGGGTGGTGCGTAGCCC
>JAFPBB010000028.1 GCA_017390585.1 Tidjanibacter sp.
CCAACTGAGCTATGGCACCAGCCTCTTGTGTTGCTTTCGTTTCCAAAAGCGAGTGCAAAGGTAAGAACTTTTTTTTATTGTGCAAATCTTTTGGCAACTTTTTTTGTTTTTTTACTGCACAAAGGTCCGGGAATAGAAAAATGTTGGGGCAATATGAGGGTTTATTGCAAAAAATGGTATCTTTGCGAAATTTATTACCACTTATTTATAATAGGGATATGAAGATTGCTGTTGCCCAACTAAACTTCACTTGTGGAGATTTTGAAAACAACAAATTCAAAATCATTGACGCCATTGCACAAGCCAAAAGCCAAGGTGCCAAACTCGTTGTCTTTGCAGAAGAAGCCATCACGGGTGTGCCCGCGCATTCGCTTCTTGTCCGCGGCAGCTTCCTTGATAAAGCCGAGCAGGCATTGGTGGAAATCGCAGCCTTCTGTGATGATATCGCAGTGTTGGTGGGACTTCCCATTCGCCGTTATGGGGGTACTGTCAGTGCGGTTGCCTACATCAAGAATAGGCACGTTCGCAAGTATGTTACCAAAAAGACTCTGGCAGGAGATGTCGATGCTGCGTATATGACAAGCGGACGTGGCTATGAGTATATCAACTTGGCAGGGGAGAAGTTGGCGGTAGTTGTGGGGGCAGATTTTATGCTCGACCACGATTTTTCGGACTCCAAGACAATTGTTGTCATCGGTGCAGACCGCTACCATCAGGGTCGTATAGAGAAGCGTTATGAGAAACTCGCCCACAAAGCTTTTATGGCCGATGCAAATGTGCTGTTTGTCAACCACGTTGGAGGCTCGAGCGAGTTTGTCTACGACGGCTCTTCGGCATTCTTCAATGCTCGCGGTGGTGCAGTCGCTCTGCTCAAGAGTTTCGAGGAGGAGATTCGTTATGTGGATACCGAAGATACCGAGAATAGTATTGAGGTACCCTACCAGGATAAGATTGCAAATGTCTACTGTGCCCTGAAGCTCTCCGTGAGCGATTATTTCCGCAAGAACCATCCCGACAAGAAGGCCTGCATTGTGCTCACTGGAGGAATAGACTCTTCTGTGGCGGCAACCATTTTGGTGGATGCTTTGGGTGCCAATAGGGTGGTGGCACTGCAGATGCCATCGCGCTACTCCAACGACCACTCGGCCGATGATGCAGAGATGTTGGCAAGGACCCTCGGCATTCAGTTGATGACCATTCCTCTCTCCGAGATCTATAGGGGAAGCCTCGATACGATTGTGAGCGCCATTGGTGCGCCAGATAGGAAGAAGTTGGAGGTCGATTTCCAACTTCGATTGAGGACCACTCTCTTTATGGCCGTATGTGAGAAGTGGGGTTATGTGCCCATCAATAGTTCGAACAAGACTGAGCTCGCTGTGGGTGCTCTCACGCTTTATGGTGATACGGCAGGTATGCTGGGTATGTTGGGCGATCTCTATAAGACAGACGTGTATGCACTTGCTCGCCACATCAATTCGCACCGCGAGGTTATTGCCGAACAGACAATGCTCAAGGCGCCATCGTCGGAGATGCAATTGCAGGAGAATGGTGAGCAGACTCTGCCTCCCTATGATGTGATAGATGCGATTCTGTATAGGTTGCTGGAGCGCTGGCAGACCCACGACGAGATTGTAGAGGCGGGATTTGAGGATGTTGACGTGAAACTTGTTCGTTCGCTCATCTATGGTTCGCTCGAGAAGATATATCAGTTCTGCCCCATTGTAGAAGTCTCCTCGATGCCTCTCGACAAGAGCTATGTGGACCTTCCTATAGCATAGAGTACAGGAGATTAGGTTGAAATTAGGTTAATTGATAAAACATCAAGAGTATGTCGAAGATAATGGAGCACGAGGCTCGCGTCGTTGAGGTGTTCGAGACGGAGAGGCGTGTTGAAGTGGAGATGATTGTCAATAGTGCTTGCGGCAATTGCAAGGCTAAGGCTGTGTGTGGCGGTGGCGAAAGCTCCACGCGCAGGGTGTCGGCCTATACCGACCATCCCCAAATCTATAAGGAGGGAGATGTGGTGACCATCTCTATTGAGCAGATTATGGGCTATAAGGCCATTGTTTTGTCCTATATTGTTCCCTTGGTTGTGATGTTGGCGGTGTTGGCACTGACCCACGGCCGCTATGGCGATATGGTGGCAGGCCTTGCTGCTTTGGGTGCTTGTGCGCTCTATTTCATTGTGCTCTCATTCTTCCGCAAGCGACTCGAGAGAGTGATCGTGTTCAGCGTGAAGAAGTGGGATTTCCGTTAGGAGCGAATTAGTTAACTGTTAGGTTTATATTGAATATTTCTTTTATGGAAAGTTTAGTGACAACTGTTTTGATTGTCGGAGGACTCGGTGCGCTCTTGGCGTTGCTGCTGTTCCTTGTGGCAAAAAAATTCTATGTCGAAGAGGATCCTCGCATCGACGAGGTGGAGAAAATGCTTCCGGGTGCCAATTGTGGTGGCTGCGGCTTTGCCGGCTGTCGTGCAATGTCGGAAGCCTTGGTTTCGAAAGATGACATCTCGGCACTCTTTTGCCCCGTGGGTGGCGATGAGTGTATGAAGAAGGTGGCCGGATATTTGGGCAAGGCGGCACCCGAGAAGGAGCCTATGGTGGCGGTGGTAAGGTGTGCTGGTAGTTGCGACAACCGCCCAAGGAACAATAGGTTCGATGGTGCCAAGTCGTGCCTTGTGGCTTCGAGCCTTTATGCTGGCGAGACGGGTTGCCCGTTTGGTTGTATAGGCTTGGGCGATTGCGCTGTGAAGTGTGAGTTTGGTGCATTGAGCATCAACCCTGTGACCGGACTGCCCGAGGTTGACGACGAAAAGTGTACCGCTTGCGGTGCCTGCGTGAAAGCCTGTCCCAAGGGTATCATCGAACTGCGTAAAAAGGCTAAGAGGGGCCTCAAAATATATGTGTCGTGTGTCAATAAGGACAAGGGTGCTGTTGCCCGCAAGGCCTGCAAGGTGGCCTGCATCGGCTGTGGCAAGTGCGCCAAGGTTTGTCCTCACGATGCCATCGTTGTGGAGAATAACCTCGCCTATATTGACTATTCCAAGTGTAAGATGTGTCGCAAATGCGTGGTGGAGTGCCCCACGGGTGCAATCGTGGAGTGTGGATTTCCCCCTCGTAAGGTTGCAGAAAATGACGCTAATTCTTCAAACAAAGTAGCAGAGTAAAGTATGAAAACATTTCCCATTGGCGGAATCCATCCGTCGGATTGCAAAGAGTATAGCAAGAGTGCTGCAATAGAGACTTTCCCTACTCCTGCTACGGTGACCATCCCTTTGTCGCAACACATTGGTGCCCCCGCTGTGGCTTGTGTGGCCAAAGGAGATAGGGTGTTGGTGGGTCAGGTGATTGCCAATGCCGGTGGTTTTGTCTCCAGCCCCATCCACTCCTCCGTTTCGGGTACGGTGGTGGCTGTTGAGCCCAAGGCCGATGCACAGGGTAACAAGAAACCCTCGGTGACCATTGCTGTTGAGGGTGATGAGTGGGTTGACACCATCGTTAGAGGCGGCGCACTGAAGAAGAATATCAACCTTTCGAAGGAGGAAATTGTGTCCAAAATCTCCCAGATGGGTATCGTGGGTATGGGTGGTGCCACCTTCCCCACTCACGTTAAACTCTCTATTCCCGCAGGTAAGAAGGCCGAGTGCTTGATTATCAATGCTGTGGAGTGTGAGCCTTATCTCACTGCAGACTATAGGGTGATGTTGGAGCAGGGCGAGAAACTCATTGTGGGCGCTCGCATCTTGGCCAAGGCAATCGGTGTGGATAAAATATATATAGGTATTGAGAATAATAAGCCCGATGCGATTAGCCACTTGCAGCAGCTTGCCTCTGCGTATGTGGAGGTTGAGATTATTCCCCTGAAGATGCGCTATCCCCAGGGAGGAGAAAAACAACTGATTGCGGCAGTTACGGGTCGTGAGGTTCCCAGCGGTGGCCTTCCTATTGATGTGGGTGCCGTTGTGCAGAATGTTGGTACGGCATTAGCTGTCTATGAGGCGGTTATGCTGAATAAACCTCTCTTTGAGAGGGTAGTGACAGTCACAGGATCGCAACTCGCATCGCCCAAAAACCTCCTTGTCCGCATTGGTACACCTATGAGTGCACTTATTGACTACTGCGGCGGAATGGAAGGTGTGGGTAAGGTAATCGCAGGTGGCCCTATGATGGGACGCGCGGTGAGCAATGTCGATGCACCGGTGACCAAGGGTACTTCGGGTGTGTTGTTGATGCCCACCGAGGAGTCGCTCCGCAATGTGGAGGGTAGCTGCATCCGTTGTGCAAAGTGCGTGGAGGCTTGCCCTATGGGCTTGGAGCCCTATCTGCTCAATAGACTGACCCAACTTGGTGATTTTGAGCAGCTCGAGCACCACTATATCGCCGATTGTATCGAGTGTGGCTGCTGCACATTCTCCTGTCCCTCCTATCTCCCCCTGCTCGATTGGGTGAGGATTGGTAAGGCCGAGGTTATGAAACGCATCCGCGAGAGGGCTGCTGCCAAGAAATAGTGTGAAAATAAGTAAAATAATAATTGAGATATGGATAGTCAAAAATTGGTGATTTCGCCTGCGCCACACGTTCACGGCAGCAACGACACGCGTCGTATGATGGGCGATGTGCTTATTGCACTCTTGCCGGCATTGCTTGTCTCGGTTTTGGCCTATGGACTCCAGGCTCTGGTTGTTACGGCTTTTTCGGTGGCTTGTTGCGTGCTGGTGGAGTGGTTTATTCAGAAGTTTATGCTCAAGGGGGCTTCGACCATCGGAGACCTCTCTGCTATGGTCACAGGCGTGCTTCTCGCCTTCAACCTGCCCGCCAACATCCACTTGGGATTGGTGGCAATCGGTGCTGTTGTGGCAATCGGAATTGGTAAGATGACCTTTGGTGGCTTGGGTAAAAACCCCTTCAACCCCGCTCTGGTTGCGCGTGTATTTATGTTGGTTGCCTTCCCTGTGGCTATGACCACTTTCCCAGAGGCTGCCGGTGCTGTTACGGGAGCAACTCCTCTGGCTATGGCGAAGGAGGCTCTGAAGGCAGGAGTGCCCGTGGGTGAGGTTATGGAGAGCGTGGACTTGGTTGCGATGAGTCTGGGTATGAAGAGCGGCTCTATGGGTGAAATATCTGTTGTGGCTCTGCTTATCGGCTTTGTGTGGTTGCTCTGTAGGAGAGTGATCTCGTGGCACATTCCCGTGTGCGTACTCGGCACAATGGCCCTGATCTCTTCGGTGGCTTGGCTTGCTTCGCCCGAGGAGTTTATGAGTCCCATCTTCCACCTTTGCAGTGGTGGTGCAGTGTTGGGTGCTGTCTATATGGCAACCGACTATGTATCCTCGCCAATGACAAAGAAGGGTATGGTAATCTACGCAGTAGGTATCGGTGTGATTACTATGCTCATAAGGATATGGGGTGCCTACCCCGAGGGTATGTCCTTCGCAATTCTGATTATGAATTCCGTGGTGCCTCTCATTGATAAGTATGTGCGTCCCAGACGTTTTGGTGCTGTGAGGAATGGTAAATAGAGGAGGAAAAAGAGTATGAAAAGTTCATTGAGAAATATGGTTTTGATGCTCTTTGTCATCGCATTTGTCTGCTCGGCAGCGGTGGCAGGAGTATTCCAAATGACTAAAGAACCCATCGAGAAAGCACAGGCACAGAAGGTGGTGGATGCACTACGCAAGGTGTTGCCTGAGTTTGATGAGACCTCGGAGAAGAAGAGTGTTGCTGAGTGCGGCGTCTATGAGGCTGTGTTGGGTGGCGAGATCGTTGGCTATGCTGTGGAGTCTGTGTCGCATAACGGATTCAGTGGCGATGTTAAGATTATTGTAGGCTTCACTACCGATGGCACTATCTATAACATTGAGGTGCTCGAGCAGGCAGAGACACCTGGTCTGGGCGCTAATATGGTGAGCGAGGATAACGTGTTGGTGGGTAGCTTCGTCGGCAAGAGGGCCGAGGAGATGAATATGACCGTCCGCAAGGATGGTGGCGATGTAGATGCGCTCACTGCTGCAACTATCTCGTCGAGAGCCTTTTCGGAGGCTGTGGCTTTTGCCTATGCTGCATACTTGGAGTGTGCGGCAGAGAATGGTCAGGGAGGCGTTGACCCCTCGAGACTTCTTCCCGAAAGTGACCAGATTGAGGAGATGGAGTTGGATGGCGTGGCTGCCTATAAAGCGTTGCTCGGCAATGAGGTTGTGGGCTATGCTGTGGAGGGGCGCTCCAATAGCGGGTTTAATGGCCTTGTTCGCGTGATGGTCGGTTTTGGCGTGGATGGCACCATTGTGGATGTAGCCGTGCTCGAGCAGAATGAGACCCCTGGCCTTGGCACCAAGATGTGCGATGAGGGTAATGCCCTTGTGGAGAGCCTCAAAGGTAAGAGTGCCTCGGGCGTGAAGTTCGCTCTCAAGGTGGAGGGTGGAGATGTCGATGCACTCACGGCAGCTACGGTATCGTCTCGAGCTTATGTGGAGGCTGTGGAATCTGCCTATGAGACATTTAAGAAGATTAACCTATAGTATTAGTTGAGATATTGTTATGGGTAAGAATTTGAAAATATTTACCGACGGTCTGCTGAAAAACAACCCCACCTTCGTGCTGGTGCTGGGTATGTGTCCCACGTTGGCTACAACCACTTCGGCTTTCAATGGTATGGGTATGGGTGTGGCGACCTTGTTTGTGTTGGTGATGTCCAATGTTGTGATTTCGCTGCTCAAGAATGTCATTCCCGATAAAGTGCGCATCCCTGCCTATATTGTGGTGATTTCGTCGTTTGTGACTGTTGTTCAGTTGCTTATGCAGGCCTATGTGCAGGATTTGTATAACACTCTCGGCGTGTTCATTCCTCTGATTGTGGTGAACTGTATCATCCTTGGCCGTGCCGAGGCCTTTGCGTCCAAAAATGGAATCTGGGCCTCTGCGCTCGACGGACTCGGCATTGGTTTGGGCTTCACTTTGTCGCTCACTGTCGTAGGTATGGTGCGCGAGTTGCTTGGCAATGGTCAGCTCTTCGGACTTGATATCTGGCAGGGTGGGGGAGCCTTGATTTTCATCCTCTCGCCCGGTGCATTCTTTGTGCTCGGCTACCTTATGATTGTATTCCGCAAATTAACCGCTAAAAAGAACTAATCGGCTATGGAACTATTTGCAATTATCATCGCATCGATTTTTGCGAACAACGTAGTTTTTTCGCAATCGCTTGGTATATGTCCCTTCCTCGGTGTCTCCAATAAGGTGGGTACCGCTGCCGGTATGGGCGCAGCCGTAACTTTCGTTATGGCCATTTCCTCTCTGGTGGTGTGGATGCTTCAGTCGTTTATTCTCGCTCCTCATGGTCTCGAGTATATGCAGACTCTGGTGTTCATCCTCGTCATTGCTGCCCTCGTGCAGATGGTCGAGATCGTGCTCAAGAAGATTTCTCCCTCTCTCTATCAGGCACTTGGCATCTTCTTGCCTCTGATTACCACCAACTGTGCAGTGCTGGGTGTGGCTTTACTCTTGGTGCAGAAGGAGTATAATCTCTTGGAGTCGGTCATCTATGCAACCTCCACCGCCTTGGGCTTTGCTCTGGCACTTGTGATTATGGCAGGCATCAGGGAGAGATTTGAGATCGTTAGTGTCCCCAAAGGTGTTAAGGGTGTGCCCATCGCGCTTATCACTGCCGGCATCTTGGCAATGGCATTTATGGGCTTCTCCGGCTTGGTGTAGGAGAAGTGCGATACGCATAGAATAGAGTAGGGCAACCATCCGATGATGGTTGCCCTACCTATTTGTATGCCAGCGTGTTGGAATCAGAAAATCAAAAGGCTTACGGCCATAACGGCCATACCCAGAAATACGCCATAGAGGGCGATGTGGTTCTCGCCGTAGTAGTGAGTGGCGGGGAGTAGCTCATCGAGGGCGATGTAGATCATAATGCCCGCAACTGCAGCCATAATGCAGCTCACAAGAGCGGGTGTGATGAAGGGGAGCAGCACGAGCCAAGCAACAAGCGCACCAATGGGCTCGGCAAATCCCGAGAAAAACGAGTACCAAAAGGCCTTGCGTCGACTACCAGTGGCGTGGTAGATGGGCACGGAGACGGCAATGCCCTCGGGGATGTTGTGGATGGCAACCGCAACTGCAATGGCGATGCCTGCACCGACGTCGGTGTAGGAAGTCATAAATGTGGCAATACCTTCGGGGAAGTTGTGAATGGCGAGTGCTATGGCGCTGAAGATGCCAGCGTGACGCAGTTTGTGGTTGGAGTGATGGTGGTGTTGGTTGTCATCTCCGTTCATCTCCTCCACATTATGCAACTCGTGGGGGTTTTCGGCCTCGGGTATGAGTCGGTCTATTATGCCGGCGAGAATCATTCCGCCGAAGAAGAGGAGCACGGTTATGGCATCACCACGACCTTTGGAGTCGAATACCTCGCCCAATTCGATGCGTGCGCCGTGGAGCATCTCCATAAATGCAATGTATATCATCACACCTGCAGAGAGTCCGAGCGAGAAAGAGAGGAATTTTGTGTTGGTCTTGCGCGCAAAAAAGCCAATCAAACTACCGATTCCGGTGGCCAAACCTGCAAAAAGGGTAATTAAAAGCGCTATAAGTGTGTTCTCGTTCATAGATTTTTTATTAACTTTGCAAATATATACTTTTTCTTCCAAAGTTGGAGGGAGTAAAAATAGTAACCACATTGTTTTAACACATTAATATCACTCTTCTATGAGCCAGAATACCCAATCGAGAGTCGTACTGCACGACAAAACTTTTGAACTTTCCATCCCCTACGATAGCATTAATGATGCAATTCAGAAGGTTGCCGACAAGATTAACGAGGACTATAAGGATCTCGAAACTCCTCTTTTCCTCGGTGTTCTGAATGGCGCTTTTATGTTTATGAGCGAACTGATGCAGAAAATCACCTTCCCTTGCGAGTTGTCGTTTGTGAAACTTGCCTCCTATAGTGGTGTTTCTTCGACAGGTAAGGTGCAGGAACTCATCGGTTTGCGCAATAATGTCGAGGGCAGACACATCATCATCGTGGAGGATGTGGTTGATACGGGTGAGAGTATGGAGCATTTGTTGCGCTCGCTTGCTGGTCACAATCCTGCAAGTGTTTCCATCGCTACGCTGCTCTTCAAGCCCACCAAATTCACCAAGGAGTATGAGGTGAAATATAGGGCTATGGATATCCCCGACGACTTCATTGTTGGTTTTGGACTCGATTATGATGAGTTGGGACGCAACTTGAGGGATATCTACACTATTGTTAGTGAGTAACGGGGTGGCTCTATAGCGTGCTGCGATGAAGCGCTTCTTGCGTAGATATTGGCATTGGTTGGTTGTTACGGCAGTGTTTGTCGTGATGGTCTTGTTTTTGTCGGACCTCACGTTGGTAAACCTCCTTCGGACCAAACGTTCTGTGAGACGTTTGAAAGGCGAAATAGAACGCTACTCTTCTCAAATTGAGCAGGATAGTGTGTTCATACACAGCCTTCAAGACGACGAATTCATTGAGAAATATGCACGCGAAAAGCATTTGATGCACTCGGAAGGTGAACAATTATTCCTAATAGAATAGAGTATTTGGTAGGGTGGCTAATGAATTGAAGCATAGCGTTGTGAAAGGCGTGGCGTGGTCTACGGTGGAGAAGATTCTTTCGGCTCTGCTGCAGTTGGCAGTGAGCCTTGTGCTGCTCAATCTTCTCTCTCCAGAAGACTATGGTTTGATGGCTATAGTGGCGGCCTTTCCCGCCATCCTTATGCCTTTGGTCGACAGCGGATTCTCCCAAGCACTGATACGCAAAAAGGAGGTGGATGATGTCGACTATTCGTCGGTCTTCTATGTCAATATTGCCATCTCGTTGCTGCTCTATACCACTTTGGTGGCCATAGCTCCCGCTTGTGCGCGGTTTTTTGGTGCGCCCGACTTTGTTAGCATCGCCCCGATTCTCTATCTGCTAATTCCCATCAACTCGCTCTCCAACATCCAAAACGCCATCCTCCAACGAGGTATGGAGTTCAAACATCTCTCGCTCTATGTGCTTGTGGCCAACGCTGTTTCGAGCGCAGTGGCAATATGGATGGCAGTGAGTGGCTGGGGCGTTTGGGCTCTGGTGGGACAGAGGTTAGGCGTTGTAGTGGTCAAGACTGCTCTGATGTGGTGGGGTAGCAAGTGGCGCCCAAAGTGGGCTTTTTCTTTGGAGCGCATCCGTGGGATGTTTCGCTATGGTTCGCGCATTTTGCTCAGCGATCTCGTTAGCAACGTCTACTATCAGATTTCCAACCTCTTCATCGGTAAGTTCTACACAAAAGCCGACCTCGGCTACTACGACCGCGGTAATAAAATAAAGGAAATGCCTGTGACATCGACCATTATGGCTGTGCTGAATGTCACTTTCTCGGCGTTCTCTCGCCAAAAGGAGGATAGGGCAAAGCTCAATCTTAACGCCCGCAAGGTCTACGTAATATGGGCTTTTGTGATGTTTCCGCTTATGTGTGGACTCATTGCTGTTGCTGAGGATATGTTCCGCTTGTTGTTGCCCGAAGTGTGGTTACCCGCGGTGCCTTACTTGCGGATTTTGAGTATTGCAGGCCTGCTGGCGCCTCTCTCCGTCATCTCTTTCAACCTCGTGAAAGTGTGCGACGATGGAAATGTCATTTTCCGCATCGAATTCATCAAGAAACTTATTGCCACAGCCATATTGGCAATAACCATCCCCATAAGTGTCAAGGCAATAGCTTGGGGACAGGTGGCCATCTTCATCTCCGATATGACCATCAACTGCTTGACCGCTAAGAGGTATGTTGTGGAATGGAGCCTGATTGCACGCGCCAAGGATGTGTTGCCCTATCTGGCAACCACGGGTCTTATGGTGCTCTTCATTTGGGGCCTTGGGATTGCCGGCGCGGCACTTTCACTACCTTTGTGGTTGGTGTTTACTCTGAAAATCATTCTCGGAGCTGCTGTCTATGCGCTTCTCTCCGAAGTGTTCCGCCTCGAGGCGTGGAAAGAGATGAAGGAGATTCTTAGAGGCTATATGCCTAAGCGACGCTAACTTATGCGTGCCGCTGCATATCTTTAGCTTATTAATTTGCACATCGCATATAAGAAGAGGGGATGCATTTTGCATCCCCTCTCTCGGAAGTTTTAAGTGGTCAAATTGATTGTTATCTTTTGACCCAAGAGCATCTCTTACTCTGCTTTGTGAACCAACTCGATGATCTCACCACCGTGGCGGATTGCCTCCTCGTTGGCGGGAAGAGTCTTCCAAGCACGCTCGGGAAGCGACTTCTTCAGACCAATCTTCACAAACTCCATATCTACGATGGGGCAAACTTTCAGGTAGCCGCCCAAAATCATAGTGTTGAAAAGGCGAGCATTACCCATCTTAGCGCACTCCTCGGTAGCATTGATGGTGTAGATGTTGATGTCTTTACGAGTGGGGTGGTGGGTGATACCGTTGGTATCGTAGATGAGGTTACCACCGGGGCGAACACTGTTCTCGAACTTGTCCAAGCTCTGCTGGTTCAGAACGATGATGGTGTCGCACATCTGCACGATGGGGGAGCTAACGGGCTGGTCGCTAACAACAACAGTCACGTTTGCAGTACCACCACGCATCTCGGGGCCATAGCTGGGCAACCAGCTAACCTCATAACCCTGCAACATACCCGAGTAGGCCAAAATTTTACCGGTCGAGAGGACACCCTGTCCACCGAAACCTGCGATAATCAATTCCTGTTTCATATCTCAAAAGTCTGTTTTTAGGGGTTATTCGTCTTTAATGTCGCCAAGAGGATACTCGGGAACCAAGTTCTCCTCCATCCACTTGTTGGCCTGAACGGGGCTCATCTTCCAACCGCTGTTGCAAGTTGCAACGAACTCAACGAACGACAAACCTTTGCCTGCCAACGAGTTCTCCAAAGCCTTGCGGATGGCCTTCTTTGCCTTGCGAACAGCTGCGGGAGTGTGTACACTCTGACGAGTTACGTAGCACACACCGGGAAGCTGGCATACAAAGTTGGCAACCTTGTAGGGATAGCCGTGCAACTGGGGATCACGACCATAGGGGCAGGTTGCGGTCTTCATACCGATGAGGGTATTGGGCGACATCTGACCACCGGTCATACCATAGATTGCGTTGTTTACATAGAATACTGCGATGCTCTCACCACGGTTGCATACGTGGATACTCTCGGCGGTACCGATTGCAGCCAAGTCACCGTCACCCTGGTAGGTGAAGACGAGCTTCTCGGGATAGAGCCTGTGTGCGGCGGTAGCAACTGCTGCTGCACGACCGTGAGCTGCCTGAATCCAGTCGATGTGGAGGTAGTTGTATGCAAATACCGAGCAACCTACGGGCGATACACCGATAGTCTTATCCTGAACGCCCATCTCCTCGATAACCTCAGCGATGAGTTTGTGGATAGTACCGTGGCTACAACCGGGGCAGTAGTGCATTACGTTGTCTTTCAAGACGGGAGTCTTCGAATATACCAAATTCTCTTTGGTTTTCTCAACAATATATTCTGCCATAACTATCTGCTATTTAATGATTTTGTTCTTCAGTGCATCATAAACCTGATCGGGAGTGTAGACTGCACCACCGGTACGGCCGTAGTGCTCAACGGGCACGGCACCATTTACTGCCAACCTTACGTCGTCTACCATCTGACCCATATTCAACTCGGCAACGAGCACACCTTTGGTCTTCTGGGCAACCTCGGCAATCTTCTTGCTGGGGAAGGGCCAGAGGGTGATGGGACGGATAAGACCCACCTTGTGGCCATTTGCACGAGCAATAGCGATGGTCTCCTTGCAGATACGAGCCGACGAACCGAATGCTACGATGAGGTAGTCGGCATCGTCACACATATACTCCTCGAAGCGAACATCCTCCTGCTCGCAACGTGCGTATTTCTCGAAAATCTTGTAGTTGAACTGCTCCTGTGCATAGGGATCGAGCTCCAAAGAGGTGATGATGTTACCCTCGCGGTCGGCAGTCTTACCGGTACAAGCCCAGCTGCTGTGCATCTTCACGATCTCCTCGTCGGTCCAGCGGGGACGCTGCTCGGCGAGCTCAACTTTCTCCATCATCTGGCCGATAACGCCGTCCGAAAGAATCATAACGGGGTTGCGATACTTGAAGGCCAAGTCGAATGCATCGAATACGAAGTCGTGCATCTCCTGAACCGAAGCGGGAGCGAGAACGATGATTTTGTAGTCACCGTGACCGCCACCTTTAACTGCCTGGTTATAGTCGCTCTGTGCGGGCTGGATGGTACCAAGACCTGGGCCGCCACGAGTAACGTTCACAACAACGCAAGGAAGCTCGGCACCTGCCAAGTAGGTCAAACCCTCACACATAAGGCTGATACCGGGGCTCGACGAAGAGGTCATAACCCTCTTGCCGCAAGCTGCACCGCCGTATACCATATTGATCGACGACACCTCACTCTCGGCCTGAACAACCACCATACCGGTAGTCTCCCAGGGTTTGCGCTCCATAAGTGTCTCCATTACCTCGCTCTGGGGGGTAATAGGATAGCCGAAATAGCCATCGGCTCCGCAACGAATCGCAGCTTCTGCGATAACTTCGTTGCCTTTCATCAATTTAACTTCTCCCATAGCTTACTCAAATTTTTGTCTGTAAACCGTGATACAAGTGTCCGGGCAAATAATTGCACAACTGGCGCAACCCGTACAGTTGTCGGGGTTTGCCATATGGGCGTAGTTATAGCCTTTGCCGTTAACGTTGGGCGAGAGTGCCAACACGTCACAGGGGCAAGAGGCAACACATACCTCGCAGCCTTTGCAGCGCTCGGTATCAACAACGATTGTTCCCTTGATTTTTGCCATACTGTTTAGTAGTTATTAAATAAATAGGTATAAGTAAGTTCTCTAAAACTCGTGGATTACAACGCCGCTACGCAACTTAGGCTCAAACCAAGTGGTCTTGGGAGGCATAATGTTGCCGCTGTCGGCGATGTCGATAAGCTGCTGCATCGAAACAGGATAGAGTGCAAATGCAACCTTCATCTCGCCACTGTCAACCCTCTTCTGCAACTCGCCGAGGCCACGGATGCCACCAACGAAGTCGATGCGTTTGTCCCTGCGGAGGTCTTTGATGCCCAACACTTTGTCCAAAACGAGGTTGGAGAGTACGGTCACGTCGAGAACGCCGATGGGGTCGTTGTCATCATAGGTACCCTCTTTGGCGGTCATCGAATACCACTCGCCATCGAGATACAAACCGAAGTTGTGGAGAGCATTGGGCTTGTAGATATCTGCACCCTTCTTCTCAACAACGAAGTCCTTCTCAACCTCTGCGAGGAACTCCTCTTTCGAGAGACCATTGAGGTCCTTAACCACGCGGTTGTAGTCGATGATATTGAGCTGTGCATCGGGGAAGATAACAGCCAAGAAGTAGCAGTACTCCTCCTCGCCGGTGTGGTTGGGGTTAGCCTGCATCCTCTCCTTACCTACGCCTGCAGCAGCAGCGGTACGGTGGTGACCATCTGCCACATAGAGTGCGGGAATCTGCTCGAAGATGGCGGTGATGTTGGCGATGTCCTCGTCTTTGTCGATGAGCCAGAGGGTGTGGCCTACGCCGTCCTCGCTCACGAAGTCATACTGGGGTGCGTCCTCGATAATGCGGTTAACGATGGCGTTCATATCCTCTCTCTCGGGGTAGGCGAAGAACACGGGCTCGAGGTTGGCGCTCTGTGCCCTAACGTGTTTCATACGATCCTCCTCTTTGTCGGCGCGGGTGAGCTCGTGCTTTTTGATGCGGCCCTCGAGGTAGTCCTGGAAGTGGCAGCAAGCAACCAAACCATACTGGCGTTTGCCGTTCATAGTCTGGGCGTAGATGTAGTAGCACTCCTTCTCCTCCTTCACGAGCCAACCTTTCTCTTTCCAGCTCTTGTAGTTCTCTACAGCTTTTGCGTAGACAGCCTCGTCGTGCTCGTCGATAATGGGGTCGAAATCGATCTCGGGTTTGATGATGTGGAGAAGGCTCTTCTCACCGGCCTCGGCTTTTGCCTCAACGGAGTTGAGAACGTCGTAGGGGCGCGATGCTACCTCGTTTGCCAATGCCTGTGGTGGACGTACACCACAGAATGCTTTAATCTTTACCATATTGTGTGGGGCGGATTATTTGTTAACCTGGAATTTGCGATTGCCGTTTACGAAGAAATCAACAATCTGAGTTGCAGCGGCTTTTGCGGCGTTGTAGTTGGCCTCTGCGGTCTCTGCACCCTGTTTCTTGGGGGTTGCAAACACGCGGTTGCCATATTTCTCAACGAGCTCTGCCTGGCAAGCTGCAGCGATATCGCTGGCATACTTGAGGTCCTCGCGCTCGCCCAAAACTGCCATCAGATCCTCCTCGTTGATAACCTCCTTACGAGCGGTGTTCACCAAGATGGCGCCCTTAGGCATCGACTCGAGAAGGTGGCGGTCAACCGATTTGAGGTATTTTGCAGTTGCGGGGATGTGGAGCGAGATGTAGTCGCAAGTTTTGTAGAGCTCCTCGGCGGTCTCAACGCGGGTTACGCCGTTGTTCTCGAAGATGCTCATATCGGTAATCGAGGGCGAGAGGGCATATACCTCCATACCCAGAGCTTTACCATAGCGACCTACGATCTGACCGATGTTGCCGTAGCCGTGGATACCGAGTTTCTTGCCGCTAACCTCTTTGCCGGTGCCGGGTTTGAAGGTGTTGCGCGACATATAAATCATCAGACCGAGAGCCAACTCTGCTACTGCATTGGCGTTCTGGCCGGGGGTGTTCATAACAACGATGCCACGCTCGGTTGCGGCTGCACAATCTACATTGTCATAGCCTGCGCCCGCGCGTACAACGATTTTCAGCTGGGGAGCTGCAGCCATAACCTCGGCGGTAACTTTGTCGCTACGGATGATGAGGGCGTCTGCGTCCTTCACTGCATCGAGAAGCTGTGCTTTCTCGGTGTATTTCTCAAGGAGGGCAAGCTCCATACCTGCCTCTTTCACTACGTTAGCAATAGCATCTACTGCTGCTTTTGCAAAAGGTTTCTCTGTTGCTACTAAAATCTTCATAGGTTCTATTAAGCCATAAAAGTCCACAGCGCGCTCTCGATTATGCTCGAAGGTGTATGGCACAACGGTAGGCATACTGTGGACTTTTTGTTGTATTAGGTGGTTGCGCCGCGAGGGCGCAACCGTTGGTTTTGGATTAACTCGGTTTATTTAACGTGAAGTTTCTCAAACTCCTGCATGCACTCTACGAGGGCCTTAACGCTCTCGATGGGAAGTGCGTTGTAGCAGCTGGCGCGGAAACCACCAACGAGGCGGTGACCTTTGATACCAACCATACCGCGAGCTTTTGCAAACTCCATAAACTCACCTGCCAACTCCTCGTACTCGGGGTTCATAACGAAGCAGATGTTCATCCTCGAGCGGTCCTCTTTGGCAGCGGTACCACGGAAGAGGGCGTTGCGATCGATCTCGTTGTAGAGAAGATCGGCCTTCTCGCAGTTGATGCGGTACATAGCCTCCATACCACCGATGCTCTTCATCCAACGCAAGGTCTCGAGAAGAACGTAGATGGGGAATACGGGAGGAGTGTTGTACATCGAGTTGTTGTCGGTGTGGGTTTTGGGGTGAACCATACTGGGTACGTTGCGAACAACTTTCTCCAACATATCGTCGCGGATGATAACGAAGGTAACACCAGCAGGCGCGAGGTTCTTCTGTGCACCACCGTAGATGATGGCATACTTCGAAACATCAACGGGGTGGCTCAAGATGTCCGAGCTCATATCGCAGATGTGAGGAATGGGCGAGTCGATGTCGATGTGGTTCTCGGTACCGTAGATGGTGTTGTTCATACAGGTGTAGAGATAGTCACAGTCGGTAGGGATGGTGTAGCCCTTGGGAATAGCCGAGAAGTTGCTCTCCTCGCCGGAAGCGATAACCTCAACCTCGCCGAAGAGTTTAGCCTCTTTGATGGCTTTCTTGGTCCAAACGCCGGTGTTTACATAGGCGGCTTTGCCTTTGAGGAAGTTGTAAGGGATCTGGAAGAACTGGGTGCTTGCGCCACCACCTACAAAGTAGATCTGATAGTTCTCGGGGATGTTGAGCAACTCACGGAAGAGGGCTTTGGCCTCGTCCATTACGGCGTCGAAGTCTTTGGTGCGGTGCGAGATCGAGAGAATCGAAAGGCCGCTGCCGTTGAAATCCAATACAGCCTCAGCTGCTTTCTTAATTACTACGTCGGGCAAAACCGAAGGTCCTGCGTTGAAATTGTGTTTTACCATTTTGATTTGAATAGGTTAAAAAAGTTAGTATTGTGTGTAAACTGTGTCAATCTACGATTGCATCCGCAAATATATACCATATTTTAGAGTAAAACAACTGAATCTCTCTTTATTTTTATTCTAACGAAAGAAAATTTGCCATATCTTTGCCCTTTAGAATAAAACCAAACAGAATGATTAAGTCAATGACGGGTTTCGGTAAGTCCGAAATCAATATTTCCAATCGCAAAATCACGGTGGAGACTCGCTCGCTCAATGGTAAGCAACTCGACCTCTCGGTGAAGCTTCCTGCGCGCTATCGCCAATTTGAGTATGAGATTCGCAATCGTGCCGCAAAGGTGCTCCAGAGGGGTAAGACGGATATCTTCATCACTGTGGAAAACACTGCGTCGAAGCCCACGACGGCATCGATTAACACGGAGTTGTTTGGCGCTTATGCCCAGCAACTTATGGCTCTTTCGTCGCAGTCGGGTCTTGGGATGAGTAGCGAGGTGTATGCTATGATTCTCTCCTCGGTGATGCGTATGCCCGAGGTGGTGTCGAGCGATGTGGATTCGGTGGATGAGGAGGAGGGTGCGGCCCTGATGAAAGCTGTTGATGAAGCCCTTGCTGCCCACGATAAGTTTCGCGAGCAGGAGGGTGCAATCCTCATTGCAGACCTCCTTCATCGAGTGGACCTCATTCAGGGCTACAAGCAGAGCGTGATTCCCTATGAGGAGCGCCGCACGGAGGTTATCCGCAAGCGCATCCTCGATCAGCTTGCTCAGTTGAGCGTAAACTACGATGCCAACCGCCTTGAGCAGGAGATGATTTTCTATCTCGAGAAACTCGATATAACCGAGGAAAAGGTGCGCCTCGATAAGCACTGCGACTATTTCCGTGAGGTGGCTACTGGTGAGGATAGTGTGGGTCGCAAACTTGGCTTTGTGGCGCAGGAGATGGGACGCGAAATCAACACTATGGGCTCCAAGGCCAATGACTCCGAAATCCAAATTTTGGTGGTTAAAATGAAGGATGAGCTCGAGAAGATTAAAGAACAAGTACTCAATATCTTATAAATGGAAAAACTGATTATTTTTTCCGCCCCCTCCGGTTCGGGCAAAACCACCATCGTAAAGCGTTTGATGGAGATGGTGGAGGGACTCGAATTCTCGGTTTCGGCCACTTCGCGCCTCCCTCGAGGTGTGGAGCAACACGGTAGGGACTACTACTTTCTCTCGGCCGAGGAGTTCGATGCGAAGGTTGCTGAGAATGCTTTTGTGGAGTGGGAGGAGGTTTATGTCGGCACCAAATATGGCACCCTGCGTAGTGAGTTGGAGCGCATCTGGGCAAAAGGAAACACCATTCTCTTTGACGTGGATGTCAAAGGTGGCGTGAGGCTCAAGAGTATCTTTGGCGACCAGGCGTTGTCGATTTTCGTGATGCCTCCTTCGGTGGAGGAGTTGCGAAATAGGCTGGTTGGTAGAGCTACGGATTCGCCCGAGAAAATCGAGCAACGTATTGCCAAAGCGGGAGAAGAACTCGGTTATGCCGACAGGTTCGATAGGGTGGTTGTGAATGACGACCTTGAATTGGCTGTCGAGCAGGTGCGCCGAGCAGTAGAGGAGTTTATCGCCGAGTAGTTGGGTGTGATTATGGCTACTACCGCACTCTATTTTGGTTCGTTTAATCCTCTGCACAAAGGCCACTTGGCTGTGGCTCAATTTGTTGTGAATGAGGGTTATGCGGATGAAGTGTGGTTTGTGGTTTCGCCCCAAAATCCCCACAAGTCGCCTCTTGGTCTGGCTCCCGAGGATGACCGGCTGGAGATGGTGAGACGGTGTGTGGAAGGCATTGAAGGCCTTGGTGTGTGCGATGTTGAATTTTCGATGGAGCGACCCTCCTACACGGTGAAGACTATCGACCGTTTGCGAGAGCTCTATCCTGAGCGCGAGTTTGCCCTGCTTGGCGGAGGTGACGTGGCTGCGACGATCGGGAGTTGGCGAGAGAGTGATAGGCTTGTGAGGGAGAATCGAATCCTTATATACCCCCGCAATGAGTATGACTTTTTCAGTGAGCCGTTTGTGATGCTCAAGGGGGCACCGAGGATGGATGTATCATCCACGCAAATTAGAAATTTAATAGCCGAGGCAGGGGAGTGGGAGAGCCTTGTTCCCTTGTGTGTGGCCGAATATATCAAAAATAACGAATTGTATATGAATCAAGAGATTATAAAGGAGCTTGAGGCTGGTAAGAAAGCCTTTGCTGAGAGTGATTTTGGCGCTGCCAAGAATCACTTTGGTGCGGTGTTGCGCTTGGATTCATCCAATTGCGAGGCGGCACAGTGGCTCGAAATGATTGAGGATATCCTCGCATTCCGCCACAAAGATTACTATAATCCATAATGAGAGAAAACCTATGTCCAAAGAAAAAGTAGTGAAAAAGAATATCGCGTTGCTCGCCGGAGGAAACTCCTCCGAGCGCACAATTGCGCTCCAGAGCGCCGTGCAGATTTCTATGTCCTTCGATGTGGAAAAATACAACGTGTGGCTCATCGATGTCTACAAAAATCGATTTATTTATAGGGAAAACGGAGTTGAATATGACGTTGACCTCAATGACTTCTCCATCAAAAAAGGCGACCAGCGCATCAAACTCGACTACGCCTATGTGATGATTCACGGTACCCCCGGCGAGGATGGTCACATTCAGGGCTACCTCGAGATGATGGGCATCCCATTCTCGTCGTGCGATATGGTCTCGTCGGTCATCACCTTCGACAAGGTGACTACCAAGCGAACCGTTGCCGATGCGGGCATCCCTCTGGCCAAAGAGATTTTGCTGAGAAGGGGCGATGTTGTTGATTCTGAGCAGATAGTGTCGCAACTCGGATTACCACTTTTTGTCAAACCCAACGCCAGCGGCAGTAGCTATGGTGTGACAAAAGTCAAGAGTGTCGATGAACTTCCTGCGGCTGTGGCTGCCGCCTTCGAGGAGAGTTCCGAGGTCCTTGTAGAGGAATTTATTGCGGGTCGTGAGGTGGCTTGTGGTATTCTGGTGACCTCCGAGAAAGAGTTGTTGCTCCCCATCACGGAGATTATTGCAAAGAATGAGTTTTTCGACTATGAGGCCAAATATACCGCGGGTATGAGTGATGAAATCACTCCCGCCGATCTGGATGATGAGTTGGTCGAGAGGCTCAATCAGTTGACTCTGGCAGCCTACAAGGCGTGCCGTTGCCGAGGACTCGTGAGGGTGGATTTCATCGTTACACCCGAGGGTGTTCCCTATATGATTGAGCTCAACTCTATTCCCGGAATGAGCGCGGGCAGCATTGTTCCCAAGCAAATAGCTGCTGCCGGAATGACAATTAAAGAGGTACTTTCAATGGTAATAGAGGATTCGCTATGCAATCAATGATAGATATTGACGATAAAATCATCTCTACTGACATCCTCACCGAGGAGTTTTGTTGCCCCCTGGACGAATGTAGGGGCGAGTGCTGCGTGGAGGGTAATGCAGGCGCACCTCTCGAGATTGAGGAGGTGGACATTCTCGAGCAGGAGTATGAGAACTACAAGCCTTATATGACTCCTGCAGGTGTGGATGTTATTGAACGCGAGGGCTTTATGTATGTCGACGAAGATGGCGACTACTGCACGCCATTGGTGAACGATGCCGAGTGTGCCTACTCCGTCAATGAAAATGGTCTTACCCTGTGTGCCATTGAAAAGGCCTATCGTGAGGGTAAAACATCTTTCAAGAAACCCATTTCGTGTCACCTCTATCCCATCCGAGTTAAGCGATTTTCGAATGGTAGCTATGGACTCAATCTTCACCGCTGGGATATTTGCCGCTGCGCTTTCGCGTGTGGCAAACGCAATGGTGTGAAGGTTTATGAGGCACTCGAGGAGCCTCTGGTGAGGTGTTTTGGCAAGGAGTTCTACACCCAACTTTGCGAAGCTGCCGCCATCATTGAGGAGGAGTTGTAGGTGATGGTGAGGAGAGTTGTTTTGTCCTTGTTGTGGATGGTGGTGTTTGTTGCGATGCCGCTCGAAGCACAACGTAAATACAATCTCGAGGAGCTCCCTGAGATACCTATCGACACCATCGATACGGCCAACCCAAAGGTGAAAATCATTACCTTCACAAATAATACTTGGAAGTACTATATCCCCGACTATCTGAAACTTACTGATGCGGAGGTCTTTACGTCCCATTGGGTGACCAACCAAGTTTTTGCCTATAAGGATGTGAAGATTGGAGATATTCCGGAGACTATGGAGATAGAGCTTGTGGAGTCGCTCGCGGACTACCATCCACCTGTGTTGGGGCGCGTCTCTTCGCGCTATGGTCCTCGCGGGCGCGGTATGCACAAGGGTATCGACATTGGGTTGCCTACGGGTGAGCCGATATATGCCACCTTTGAGGGTAAGGTTCGCTATGCCCGCTATAACTCGGGTGGCTATGGCTATCTGGTGATTCTGCGCCACCCCAATGGCTTGGAGACATACTATGGTCACCTCTGCAAACTCAATGTTGATGTGGATGACTATGTGGTTGCAGGCCAAGTGATTGGCTATGGTGGAAATACGGGAAGGAGTAGGGGACCTCACCTCCATTTCGAGGTGCGCTATGCTGACCTTACTTTTGACCCCGAACGAATCATCGACTTCTCGACAGGCGACCTGAAGTGGCAGAATTTTGTGCTTGAGAGGGGGTATTTCAACGTGTCGTCAAAATTGACCGAGGCACTCGAGGAAGAGGAGGGCGATATGGGTGATATGTTTGTCGATAAGGATGGCAATCCGCTCTCCTCCGAGGAGATTGTCGACAAACTTGAGAAGGCAGCCGCAAAGCCCAAGCCAACGGTGAACGACGCGGTCTACCACAAAGTTAAGAGTGGCGACAACCTCTCGAAGATTGCTGCCAAGTATGGCACGACCGTGGGGGCAATCTGTCGCCTGAACGGCATAAAGAGTTCCACTCCCATACGAATTGGTCAGCGACTTCGTGTGAAGTAGATATGATGAATATATGATAAAGGGCTAATACATAACGTGTTAGCCCTTTTATGTTGGTCTTGAATTGTATTTAATAGACTCTCTCGCCAAAAATCATCGAACCAATGCGGACCATCGTGCTGCCGCACTCGATTGCCTCTTTGTAGTCGGAGGTCATTCCCATTGATACCGTGTCGAAGTCGGGGCCAAACTGACTGCGCAACTCCTCAAAGAGCTCGCGGAGCGTGAGAAACTCTTTCTTGTTGAGTTCAATATCGTCGGTGAGTGTTCCGATGGTCATCACTCCTCGCGGGCGAACATTGGGGAATTGTGCCATAGCTCCGCTTGCCAAAAACTCCTTGAGCTCGCTGGTGTCCCAACCGCTTTTGCTTTCATCCTCAGCAAGATGCACTTCAAAAAGAATGTCGATGGTGCGACCGCATTTCTCGGCTTGGCGGTTGATTTCGGCCACAAGACGCTCGCTATCAACCGAGTGGATGAGCGCCACAAAGGGGGCAATCATCTTGACTTTGTTGGTCTGGAGGTGGCCAATCATATGCCACTCGATATCCTTGGGAAGTTGGGGAACCTTGGCCGCCAACTCTTGCGGACGGCTCTCGCCAAATATGCGCTGTCCGGCCTCGTAGGCCTCTCGAATCGCCTCTACGGGGTGGAATTTCGAGACCGCAACAAGGGTCACATCTTTAGGCAATGTGGCCTGCAACTCTCTGATTTGTGTGGTTACTGACATTTTCGTATCTGTTTGTTTGGCAAATTTAGAGATAATTTTCTATATTTGTTGATTCGAGAAAAGAAACTAACAATTTTAATCCAAATTACTATGAATAAAAGAATCTTTGTAACCTTTCTGACTGCAGTGTTGGCTTGGGGTAGTGCCCTCGCCTGCACCAACCTCATTGTCACTCGTGGCGCATCTACGGATGGCTCCAATATGGTCTCCTATGCTGCCGATTCCCACCAACTCTACGGCGCTCTCTACCACAGCCCTGCGGCCAAATGGAAAGCCGGCTCGTTGCTGAAGGTCTATGAGTGGGACACCAGCCGTTACCTCGGTGAGATTCCCCAGGTGGCACAGACCTACTCGACCATCGGTAATATGAACGAGCATCAGCTCATCATCGGTGAGACCACCTATGGCGGTCGTCACGAGCTCGAGGATCCCGAGGGCCGTATGGACTACGGTTCGCTCATCTACATCACTCTCCAGAGGGCAAAAACCGCTCGCGAAGCCATCGACTGCATCGTCGATTTGGCCAATACACACGGCTATGCTTCGAGTGGTGAGAGCTTTACCATCGCCGACAAGGAGGAGGTGTGGATTATGGAGCTTATCGGCAAGGGTCCTGGCCGCAAGGGTATTGTGTGGGTTGCACGTCGCATTCCCGACGGCTACATCTCGGCTCACGCAAACCACGCTCGCATCACCACTTTCCCCAAAAACGATCCCGAGAACTGCCTCTATGCCGAGGATGTGATCTCGTTTGCACGCGAGATGGGTTTCTACGAGGGTAGCGATGAGGAGTTTAGCTTCAGCGACACCTACGCACCTCTGGATTTCGGTGCTATGCGTGGCTGCGAGGCAAGGGTGTGGAGCTTCTTCCGCCGCTTTGCCGATGGTATGGAGGCCTATGAGGACTATGCTCTGGGTCACAACCCCTCGAACCGTATGCCTCTTTGGGTGAAACCCAACAGGAAAATCTCTCCCAAGGATATCTTCGATATGATGCGTGACCACTATGAGGGTACCAAGATGGATATGACCACCGACATTGGCGCAGGTGGTAGCAAAGTTCCCTACCGTTGGAGGCCTATGGGCTTTGGGGTGGATGGCCAGAAGTATGTGCAGGAGCGCGCTATTGCCACCCAGCAGACCGGTTTCTGGTTTGTGGCTCAGGCTCGTCCCCAGCTTCCCGACCCCGTGGGTGGTATCATCTGGTTCGGTACCGACGACGCTGCAACTTCGCCCCTCACTCCCATCTACTGTGGCTCGACAGAGGTTCCCGAGTGTCTGAGCGAGAAGACCGCCGACATTCTTACCTACAGTGACCGCTCGATGTTCTGGATCACCAACCGCATTGCACAGTTTGCCTACCTTCGCTACGACTACATTGGTGGAGAGGTACGCAAGGTGATTGACGAGTGGGAGAATACCAAACTCGCCGAGGTAGCCGCAGTGGATTTGGCTCTTTCGCAGCTTGGCTCGGAGAAGAAGATGAAGAAGATGGCAACCAAATACTCGGTGGCTACCGCACAGAACCTCTGGGAGAAATGGAGTAACCTCGATGACTACCTTATGGTTAAATACATCGACGGCAACATCAAGAAGCAGGATGAGAGTGGTAAGTTCCTCAACAATGGTCATCACCCCTCGCAGCCTGCATTCCCCGATCAGCCCGGTTACTCGGAGAAATTCTTGCGCGCTATTGCCAACGACAACCCCATCCTGAGGGAGGTTGAGTAGTTGAAAATGAGACAAATACCTAAAATTGCTATATGAAATACGACATTGTAATTATCGGTAGTGGCCCCGGTGGTCACGTTGCCGCATTCAAGGCCGCCAAGAAAGGTAAGAAGGTGGCTGTTGTGGAGAGGGCCGAGTTGGGTGGTGTGTGCCTCAATTGGGGCTGCATCCCCACCAAGGCTATGCTCAAGAGCGCACAAGTGTACCACTATATGGAGTCGGCTGCCGCCTATGGCATCGACTTTGAAGGCACTGTGCGTCCTTCGCTCGACAAGATTGTAGCCCGCAGTCGCGGTGTGGCCGACCAGATGAACAAAGGTATCGCATTCAGCTTCAAGAAGCTCGGTATCGACGTTGTGGAGGGTCACGGAAAGATTGTGGCCAAGGGTGTTGTGGAGGTGACCAAGGCCGACGGCTCTGTGGAGCAGGTGGAGGCCGACCACATCATTCTTGCTACAGGCTCGCGCCCCCGCGAGATTCCCATTATGCCCGTGGATGGCAAACGTATCCTCTCTTCGCGCGAGGCACTCACGCTGGAGCAGTTGCCTGAGAGTATGATTATCGTTGGCTCTGGTGCCATCGGCTGTGAGTTTGCTTGGGTCTATGCTGCTCTGGGTGTGAAGGTTACCATCGTGGAGTATCTGCCCGCAATGCTTCCCGTTGCCGACGAGGAGGTGAGCCGCACTCTGGAACGCTCGTTCCGCAAGATGAAAGCCACGGTGCTCACGGGTACGGCTGTGAAGGCTGTGCGCGTGCTCGAGGACGGCTGCGAGGTCGATGTGGAGGGCAAGAAGGGTGCCGACACTCTCAAGGCCGATGTGGTACTTTCGGCCGTTGGTGTTAAGTCCAATATTGAAAACCTTGGTCTTGAGGAACTTGGTGTGGTGGTTGAGCGCGATAAGATTGTGGTCGACGACCTCTATCGTACCTCTGTGGAGGGCATCTACGCCATTGGTGATATCACTGCGGGTCCGGCACTTGCACACGTTGCTTCGGCTGAGGCTACCGTGTGTGTGGAGGCCATCTGCGGAGAGGAGCCCCACAAGGTTGACTACAGCACTATTCCCTCGTGTGTCTACACCACTCCTGAGGTTGCTATGGTGGGCCTCACTGAGAAACAGGCGGTGGAGCAGGGCTATGAGGTGAAGGTTGGTAAGTACCAATTTATGGCCTCGGGTAAGGCTACTGCGGCAGGTGATAGGGATGGTTTTGTGAAACTTGTCTACGATGCCAAGAGTGAGAAACTGCTTGGTGCTCACATTATTGGCGGCAGTGTTACCGAGATGCTCGGCGAGCCTACGCTGGCAAAACAGTTGGGCATCACCGCTCGCCAGATTGCCTCGACCGTACACTCGCACCCCACAATGTACGAAGGTCTGCTGGAGGCTACCGAGGAGATTCTCTAAGAGGAGTTTCCTTGCTCAACAAAAATGCTCGACAATCCCGATTGTCGAGCATTTTTGTTGGCAGGAGGGAGTATGGCACCTCCTATTTCTTTCCAATCTGATTGACGGTGATGGTGAGTTCCGGAGCAATCGAGCCTATCGCGGAGGCTAAAATGTGTGCTTCGCTCTCCTTTGTGAAAATGCCCACAGTATAGATTGTGGTGCCATCGTTTGTGAATTTTGAGATCTCCTTGCGGGGTGCATTATTCTGAATTGTTGCTACAACCTCGTCGGACAGAGCACCTGCAGCACCCGAAATCTCAACGCGATACATTGATATCTTGCTGGTTGTGGGCTGACTCTTTGTGCGATCCACATAGTCGTCGCGGCGTATGCCATCACGCCACATCACCAACTCGGGTTGCTTGAATCCAAGTTTACGCAAGTATTCAAGGTCGTCCTGAGCGCTGAGCGCGGTGGGATAGAGACCTACGCAAATGTAGGTGCGTCCATCCTCGCGGCGGTCGCGGTAGAGAGGGGTGACATTGCGGAATACCTTGGTAGACGGCGGAAGGCTCGCGTAGTTGGCCACAGTGATGGAGTATAGCTCGCCCGAAGCGGGGATTTTTAGCTGTGGCAACGCGGAAACGGCTCCGTGTTTTGCTTTTTTCTGCACGCTCACACCTGCAAATTTTGCATCCGATCGTTTGGGTTGTGCCAGAGGGGCAAATAGGGTGGTGGTGAAATCGTAGTTTTCTGCCAATGTTTTGAGGGAGTCTACTCGCTCGGGCGATATCTGTTCGGCGAGATTGATCTCCATCTTGAGCGTGTGGTGGAGTTTGTGGGGATAGATAGCAAGTTCCATATTGCTGCACTTACCCTCCATTTTCCCGTACAACATATCCTCAAGTGCCTCAATGTCCGACTCATAGCTACTCCTCATATCCATTCCTATGGAGTCAGCAAAGCCTAAGTAGGAGTTCTTCTTGCTTTCGAGAAGTCGTTCGCCCCTCGATATGATCTCCTGGGCAATCTTTTCACCTCTCGCAATAGCCTCGAGATAGGCTTTATAGTGGCCGTCGAGTTGTTTCATATTGGTGGATTTTGCGTAGCCATCCAAACTCGCAAGCGCACTCTCGTATGTTGATGCATACTCATCTACGAGAGCATTTATTTCGCTCTCGATGAGTGCATATCGCCTCGATGAAGTGGTGAATAAAGACTTGAGATTGTCGCTTATAGTCTGCTTATTTTCAGTCACTTCATCTTGCAAGTCGCCATCCAATGTGGGAGTGGAATCTTCCTCTGTAGTGGGCGACGTGGCAATGGGCTCAGGTTGTGGGGTTACGGCAGGGACATCAACATCAGCAGCAATATCAATAGAGTCTTGAAGTGGTATCTCCTCCTGCATCTTGGCATTCTTTTCTGCCTCAATTTGGGCCGAGAGTCGATTGATGGCATTGCCGATGGCAATACTCTGTTTGTTGAGCTCATAGATTGCCACCGAAATAGAGTCGGAAGGTGTGGCTGCGTGGGCCTTGTGCAACTCGGTAAGTTGCTTGTTTACATTCTCTTGGCGTATGCGTAGCTGTTTGCATTGGCGCTCTGCAAAACTCTCGGAATTGCTCTGGGCAACCAGCTGCACGCAAGTTGCAACGGCAAGTGTGATAGTCAGTATGATACGTTTTATACCCACCATTTCATTGTAAAGAAGTGAAGCAGACCGAAGATTTCAAGACGTCCGAGCAACATTTGGAGTGTGCTTACAATCTTGACAATCACGGGCATAGATGAAAAATTATTGAGTGATCCAATCTCTCCGAATCCGGGTCCAATGTTACCCATCGATGCCACCGAAGCGGAGAAACTTGTCATAGTGTCGAGTCCACAAGCAGCGTTGATGAGAGTGCCGCCGAGAATGAAGAGTATGTATATGACAATATATAGAATTGCGAAATTTACAATGCTCGACTCCTGAACAACCCCGTTATTCTTGATGCGAATGATGATGTTGGGGTGTTGTTGCTTGCGAATCTGCATTCTGATAACCTTGCCTGCCATCATCACCCTATCGCTCTTCATTCCGCCTGCGGTGGAGCCGGCCATACCTCCTTGGATAGAGAAGTAGGAGAGGATGCAGATGCAGAGTGCTGGCCACACATTGGTGTCCGCTGTCGCAAATCCCGTGGAGGTTACAATTGACACGCCCTGAAATATTCCGTGACGCAATGATTCCCAGATGGTTGAATATGAGTCGTTCGACCAAAGGTTGAGACTAATGATTAGACACAACAGGAGGGTTGTAATGACGTAGAAGCGTGTATTCTCGTTGGTGAAAATGTTGTTTTTGCGGAGGGCAATAGTTGCAAAAACTACGCCCAAATGGATGCTTGCCACAAACATAAAAAAGACGGTGATGGCCTCAATCCAAACATTGTTGAAGTGGCCGATACTCGCATTTTTTGTGCTGAAGCCTCCTGTTGCAATGGTGGAAAGGGCGTGGTTTACGGCGTCGAACCATCCCATTCCGGCAATGTGGAGAGCCAGGGTGTTGGCAATGGTCATACCGAGGTAGACGCCCATCAGAATTTTGATTATGGTTTTCGATGTGAAGCGGTAGTTGTCTCGCGCCATAGAGGAGATCTCAAGGTTGGAGACAGTCATACGGCTTCTGCCAATCATAGGCATAATCACCAGAGCAAACATCACAACGCCGACACCGCCAATCCAGTGGGTCATAGAGCGCCAGAAGAGTAATCCTTTGGGCAGTGCTTCGATGTCATTAAGAATGGAAGCGCCTGTGGTGGTGAAGCCGGAAACACTTTCAAACCAAGCATTTATGAGGCTGAACTCACCACCCCAAAGCAGGTAGGGGAAGGTGCCAACCACGCAAGATGTGAGCCAAGCACCGATAACGATTGCGTAGCTTTCCTTGGAACTGAGCGACTTGGTTTTGTCTACAAAAATGAGGGGAAAACTACCAAGTAGGGCGGTGAAAAGAAACGATAGCAACAGAGGAACAAAGCCCGAATCGATGCCGTTGAAATAGGAAATCAGGGCCGACAAGAGCATAAATGCCGACTCAAAGAGCAGCACCATACCGATGTACCTAAATACGACCTGAAGTTTCATACTATCTTCACTATTGTTTGTTGATTCGACCTATCAACTCGTTGATATTCTCGTTCAATAAGGCAATTTCGCCCTCGGCATCACCTTTGGATTGGTAGGGCACTTTATTCTTGATGTAGTTATCCAAGTTGCGGCTAATTCGACGTATGGGTTTGGTGTAGTAGGTGTCTATGAAGAAATAGAACAGCAGCAGGATGCATACCGCAACAAGGAGGGTTAACACGCTGGGTGTCACTGTTTTGTAGATGTCGCTCTCGAGTTTCGATACACGCAGGCCCACCGAACTCCTTGGCGAGGTCATATAGCTTTTGATGGCGTGGTCGAGGGTGTAGTAGGCCTCGATATAGGAGTCCATAAACCACTCTATGTCAGCAGCTTCTGTGTTGTGGGGGGAGTGGTGCTCGACAATGGAGTGGTAGTTGCTGTTGGCATTGAAAATGTCTTGGAGGTAGCTGCTGTTGGGTGAGCTCTCCATAGCCTCCATAATGGCCACATTGAACTCATAGACTCCATCGTGGTATTCGCTTGAAAGGGTGGAGTCGTTGAAGATGGCCATATTGAGAACTGCTCGGTTTTGAGTTTGCAGTGCATCGAGCATACGGGTCGCATACTCCGTGTTCTGGGTTCCCTCGGCAATGGCTTGTTCGGCCGAGTTACTCAGTCGGTGCAGCTCAAAAATGTTGATGGCGACGGCACAAAAGAGCACTAAAAGTACTGCAATAAATCCGATGGATATTTTTCGACGTATGGTGTTCATAGCGCAGGCGGGTGTGTAAAATCGTACAAATATAGTGATTATTTGATGATTTCGGCCAACATTTCGCAATTATCATCCACCTCAATGAGTCGCACCTTTTCAGTGAGGTTGATGCGACTTGCATCGTAGGGTAGACGGACTTTGATGTAATTCTCGGTGAAGCCAACCATCCACCCTGCCTTAATTGAACTCTCCCACAGCACTTTAGCCTCGGTGCCCACATACTTGTCGTAGAAATCGCGGTGGAGCTTTTCGCAGAGTCTTTCGAGTCGTGCAGCGCGCTCGGTCTTTATGGAGTCTTGCACTTTATTTTTCATTGCCGCAGCTGGCGTGTTGGCCCTTGCGGAGTAGGGGAAAACGTGGAGGTATGCGGGTGCAAGGGCCTCCAAAAAATCGTATGTGGTTTGGAAATCCTCGTCTGTTTCGCCCGGGAAACCGGCAATGACGTCGATGCCGATGAATGCGTCGGGCATAGCCCTGCGGACAGCCTCGATGCGAGCCTTGAACATCGACGTGTTGTAGCGTCGTTTCATATCCCCGAGAATCTTGTCGCAGCCACTTTGAATGGGGATGTGAAAGTGGGGTTGAAATTTGGATGAAGTGGCGCAAATATCTATGATTTCGTCAGTTAGGAGGTTGGGCTCGATGGACGAGATGCGGTAGCGTTCGATTCCCTCGACGCCGTCGAGCGCACGAAGAAGGTCGGCGAATGACTCGCCAGTGGTGCGCCCAAAGTCGCCCGTGTTTACGCCTGTGATAACAATCTCCTTATGACCTTGGGCTGCAATAGATTGCGCCTCCTTGACGATATCAGCAATGGGCATATTGCGGCTCGAGCCGCGAGCATTGTGGATGGTGCAATAGCTGCAGCAGTAGTCGCATCCGTCTTGAACTTTCAAGAAGGCACGAGTGCGATCGCCCGAAGAAAAGGCAGCAAAGAAGCGAGTCAACTCCTCGGTGGAACAACTTGTAACCTCTTGACGCACACCTTTTTTGCCAAGTTCCACCACCTTGCGGTAGAGGTCGCCCTTGTCGTTGTTCGAAAGCACAATGTCCACACCCTCTATGGCAGCAATCTCGTAGGGTTTGAGCTGTGCATAGCAACCCGTAACGGCAATGATCGCCTCGGGATTGAGCTTGTGGATGCGGCGTATGATGTTGCGACACTTTTTGTCGGCGTGCTCGGTTACGGAACAGCTGTTGATAACGCACACGTCGGCGTCGCGAAACTCCTCTGTGCGCTCATATCCGCCAGCGATGAACTCTCTTGCCAGGGTCGACGACTCCGAAAAGTTGAGCTTGCAGCCAAGTGTGTAGAAACAAACTTTCATTTTGTGCATATAACGTGGTTAATTTGGTGCGAAAATATGAATAATTTTGAGACTTTTGAGTAAATTTGCGAGCTTTTTGAAAATTTAGACCACCATATTATGGAGTTTCTCAGAACAGTAGCCACATACGACTTCCTGGCCAATGCAATGTTGGCGGCAATACTCTCCGGCATCGCTTGTGGTATAGTGGGAACCTATGTCACTTCGCGAAGAATGGTGTTCCTGAGTGGCGGCATCACCCACGCCTCCTTTGGCGGAATCGGTATTGCCTACCACTTTGGGCTCAACCCCATTGCCGGAGCTATGGTTTTTGCCATCCTTTCTGCCCTTGGCATAGAGTGGGCTGGGGCGCGAGGTAAGATTCGCGAGGATTCGGCCATCGGTATAATCTGGAGTGTGGGAATGGCGGTTGGTCTGTTGTTCATCTTTGCAACGCCTGGTTATGCACCCAATCTTATGAGTTTTCTGTTCGGAGATATTCTCACAGTAAATGATTCAAATATAATTGCTTTGGCAGTTTTAGTTGCAGTGTTACTTGTGGTTATGGTTCTCTTTGGCAGGCAGGTGATCTATTCGGCCTTTGACCGTGAATATGCACGTAGTCAGGGGGTGCCTGCAGATGCGATTTTGGCCGTTATGACCGTGTTGACGTCCGTGGCCATTGTCCTCTCCATAAGGATTGTGGGAATCGTGTTGCTCATCTCGTTGCTGTCGATTCCTCCGGCAATAGCGGCTTGTTTTACGAAATCCTATGTGAGGATCGCAACTCTGGCCTCGGTATTTGCAATGGCAGGAAATGTAATTGGCATCTATTTGGCCTACAAAATGAATCTCCCCGTAGGGGCAACCACAATTATTTTGCTTGCAATAGCGCTTTTTATTGTAAAACTACTAACTTTGTCCTCCAATCGCCGACGTGGATTGGCAAAATCGTAGACAACTGAGAGAGATGAAAACCATACATAGATTTACACTCAAAGCATTCCTCGGCCCGATGGTGCTCTCGTTCTTCATCGTGATGTTTATCCTGATGATGAATTTCGTGTGGCGCTATATCGACGAACTCGTGGGTAAGGGATTGAGTTTCAGTATTATCATCGAGTTGCTTTTCTATGCAACGGCCAATATGATGCCCCTCGGCATTCCGCTTGCAACGCTCTTTGCGGGCATTATGACAATGGGTAACCTGGGAGAGCACAATGAGTTGCTGGCTATGAAGTCGGCAGGAATGTCGCTACCCCGAATCTTGACCCCGCTGATGGTTGTGGTGCTGTTTGTTGCTGTGGGCAGTTTCTTCGTGGTGAATAATTTGGTTCCGTACTCCAATAAGAAGATGATGGCCATCATCTACGACATCCGTCAGCAGAAGGAAAATATGGAGTTTAAGGATGGCATTTTCTTCAACGGAATCGATAATATGAACATCCGAGTTGGTCATCAAGACCCTCGCACACAGCTGCTTACGGATGTGTTGATCTACGACACGCGCGACAGAAACGGCAATATGACAACCACCGTTGCCGACTCGGGGTACATCTATATGTCCGACGACAAGAAGTTTCTGATGATCAAACTCTACAATGGCCAGACCTACGAAACCACTCGCAACTACAAGTGGAGCACGGAAAACACAGTTCGCCATCAGGTGTTTGCAGAGCAAAACGGTGCGTTGGCCATCGATGGATTCGATTTTGCGCGTACGGATATGAACCTTTTCAGCAATCACCAAACCAAGGATATTGCTGAGTTACAGGTGGATATAGACTCTTTGAGAATCGAGTCAGACCGTGGCTCGGCCAGATCGTATGAGCCTTTGCTCAAAAACTATCTGATGATTCGAGACAAATCAGCCTTTGGCCTCTTTGATACGGTGCAAATCGACTACTCCTATAAACGCCCTGCCGACTTGATAGCAGCGCTCGACACTATGGATGTGAAAGATAAGGCAGCCATTGTTGGCAAGGCGAAGAGTAGTGCGAGGATGTCTCGAAACTCGCTCAACCGCAATGAGGATTCTGCTAAAGATTCGCTCAATAAACTCTATCGTTCTCAGGTTGAGTGGCATAGGAAGGTGTCTTTGCCCATTTGCGTGATTATTTTCTTCCTCATCGGTGCCCCGCTTGGTGCCATTATTCGCAAGGGTGGATTGGCTATGCCTGTGGTTGTGTCGGTATTGTTCTTTGTGATATACTACATTATTAGTATTGCGGGTGAAAAAATGGCAAAAGAGGGAACCTGGGATGCCGGATTTGGTATGTGGTTCTCCTCAATAATACTCTTCCCCATAGCTGTCTATCTCACTTATATTGCCACAAATGACTCCAATTTGTTCAATATGGATTGGTATGTTGGTCAGTTTAATAAGTTGAAAGCTCGAATCAAAAACCTCAAGGAAGTCAAAAGGTAAAACGTGTTAGTAGTATGAATTCCAAGGATTTGCGTATAGTATATATGGGTACACCCGACTTTGCGGTGGCCCCACTTAAAGCATTGGTTGAAGGTGGCTACAATGTGGTTGCCGTTGTCACAACACCCGACAAACCATCGGGTAGGGGGTTGAAGGTGAATGAGAGCGCAGTGAAACGCTATGCAGCCTCAGTGGGGTTGCCTATTCTCCAACCCGTCAAGCTGCGAGACGAGGAATTTGTTGCTCAATTTCAGGCACTTGAGGCTGATTTGGGTATTGTTATTGCCTTCCGAATGTTGCCCGAGATAATATGGAGCGCTCCAAAGATGGGTACGTTCAATCTCCACGCATCGCTGTTGCCTCAATATCGAGGTGCTGCTCCAATTAATAGGGCGATAATGAACGGTGAAACGGTGACGGGAGTGACCACTTTTTTGCTCAATCCTCGCATTGACGAAGGTGCTGTGCTTGGTCAAGTAAAGGTTGATATAGAGCCTACTGATAATGTTGGTACACTGCACGATAAGCTAATGAATGTTGGCGTAGATCTTGTGCTGGACACTGTGGAGAGAATCGCCAAGGGCGATGTGACCCCCATTGAGCAGGATGTGATGATTGAGGGCGAGCTTAAGGCTGCACCCAAAATTTTCAAGGAGGATTGCCATATCGATTTTTCCCAGTCGGGTGAGCAGATAGTTAATCTTGTGAGAGGCTTGTCGCCATATCCTGCCGCGTGGGCGTCGTTGACCGAAGAACTGAGTGCCAAAATTTTCGACGTGGCTTTTGAGGTCCAACAGATTGATAAAGAGGTGGGTACAATTGTTTCGGATGAGCGCAATTTTATCAAGGTCGTATGTGCCGATGGCCTTGTGGAGATAAAAGAGTTGCAGCTCTCGGGCAAGAAACGAATGTCCACCCAAGAGCTGCTCAGAGGCTTTAGGAATGTTTCGTCCTATCGCTTTTCGTAGTCTGTATCAAGGCGTGCTAAAGAGCTAATTCCCGCTCTGATAGTTGATTATGTTGGTGGCAATACACTCCACCAACCCCTCTATGGACTCCACTGCCGACCACGCGTTGTGTGGCGAAAGGAGCAGTTTGTCGGGGTCTGCTGTATGGAGTAGGGGAGAATCGGCAGGCATAGGTTCGCGGGGATAGACATCAAAGGATGCTCCAGCAATTTTTCCCTCGTCCAAAGCATTGGCAACGGCAGATTCGACAATGATGCCTCCTCTTGCAACATTGATAATGATTGCCGATGATTTCATTAGCGCAATCTCTTCTGTATCAATGAGTCCCTTGGTCTGCTCATTGAGTGGGCAGTGCACGGAGATGATGTCGGCCCAGGCAAGGAGTTCCTTCAGCTCCTTCTTTTCATACTCCTCTTTTCTATCGTTTCCCGATGTGGAAGCGTAGGCAACCCTGCAGCCAAATGCCTCGGCAATTCGAGCCACCTCTCTGCCGATGTTTCCCATTCCGATAATTCCCCAATTTTTACCCCAAAGTCTGTGAGTAGGGCGGTCAAAGTTGACCCATTGCCCCGATGCACTATAGGAACCACTCTTGACATATCTGTCGTAGTAGTTGACTTGTCGTAAAAGAGCAAGTGCGCTACCAAAAGTTGCTTCGGCCACGGTGTGGGTGGAGTAGCCAACTGCGTTGCGCACGGAGATGTTCATCTCCTTTGCGGCTATAAGATCGATGTTGTTGACACCCGTTGCAGCCACACAGATGAGGCGCAAATTGGGTAACTGCTCCATCTCGGCGCGTCCGATGACCACTTTATTTACAATTACGACTTCGGCGTCCTTGCATCGCTCCACAACCTCCTCTGGAGTGGTGGAATAGTAGCCTTTGTACTCGCCAAGCTGCCTAATAGAGTCGAGGTTTGTTCCACCTAAACTATATTCATCTAAAAATACAATATTCATATTACCAAGTTTTTAATGATTAGTATCTAAAGTATTACATCTCCCTAAGTAGTGCTCGGACAACTACACTACTACATACGCATCCAAAGGCTGCAGGTATGTATGAAATTGAGCCAACATTCGACTTCTTGTTGGTCTCCTCGGCAATGATCATCGAACCTTCTCGTACGGGTTCGGGCGAAAATACGGCCCAGAAGCCGCTTCTGATACCGAGCTTATGAAGGCGTTTGCGCAACATATGTGCAAGAGGGCAGTGGTGACTTTTCTCAATGTCCTTGACTTCGATTTTTGTGGGGTCTGTTTTTGCTCCTGCACCCATAGAGCTGACGAGTGGAATCCCCCTGTTGAGTGACTCGGCTATGAGGTTTACCTTGGGAGAAAGCGTGTCGATGCAGTCGACCACATAGTCGTATTTGGCGGCATCGAGTAGCTCTGTGGTCTTCTCGTCACGAATGTATTCGGTGTGGATATGTAGCTCGATATTTGGATTTATATCTCTCAGTCTTTCAGCGAGAACATCCGTCTTATTTCGACCAATGGTTGAGTGAAGTGCAATCAACTGTCGATTGATGTTTGTCTCACTCACGGTGTCGGCGTCCGCAATGGTCAGATGGCCAATGCCGGCCCTGGCGAGCATCTCTGCAGCATAGGCGCCAACGCCCCCGAGACCCACAACAAGTATGTGCGAGTCTTGTAGAATTTTCAATTTTTCTTCGCCAAGTAGCAGGCGAGTGCGTTCTTGCCAACTCATATTTGGAATAGTTGTTTGAAATTAGCTTCTATTATATCTTTAAGTTTATCTATTTCAATACTCTTGATTGTGGCCGCAGTCTCATAAACCGTTGTGATGGCCATTGCGGTGTCGTCGCTCTCGAAGAAGATTCGGTCCAATGGGCACCATCTGAATGCCTCGATATGCTTGGGTGTTGCGAATGATTTGGGACCAAATGATATGTAGTATCCGAGTTTAACCAATGCTTGAGCTTGCGCGAGTGACCCCCTGAATCCGTGAAAGATAACTGCGCGGAGGTTGTGGCGGCTGAGTATGCTGCATACCTCGCTCCACGCTCTTACGCAGTGGATGATTACGGGGAGTTGCCTATCTTGTGCGATTGCCAATTGGCGCTCGAAAATTTCGATTTGTTTGTCCCACGGGGAGGATGTGCATTTGTCGAGACCTATTTCGCCTATTGCCGCACAATCGATGAGGTTGAGCTGTGAAATTGTTGACTCACAATCGCTTACACTATTCACATCCCACGGATGTATGCCGGCGGAGTATAGGGGTGCTTCCGCTGTCGGGGAGTCGATTCCAAGGCGGATGTTGCCGACGGAAATGACGTTGTTTTCGTCGGGAGAAGTGTGGTGGGTGTGTATGTCAACAAAATTACTCATTGCTACCGCAAAGATAGGAAATTAGTTTGTGAAAAAATCTTGCAAAATATTCTGTATATATTACCTATTTATAAAAATAAAGCCTATCTTTGCGCGTATTATTTGGAACGTGGGGACATAATTTCAAATCAAATATCTTAAACCAAACATTTATTAACTTATTTACCTATCTTAACAGATATGTCGAAAGTCATTAAACTCAAACAGGGTCTCGACATTAAGCTCGTAGGTGAGGCTGAGAAAACCGTTCTGGAACTTCCCATTGGGGAGCGCTATGCGGTGTCTCCTCTCGCATTCGAGGGTGTCGTGCCTAAGCTGTTGGTGGCTGAGGGTGATAAAGTTATGGCGGGCGATGCTTTGTTCTACGACAAGGCTCATCCCGAGGTAATGTTCACCTCGCCAGTCAGTGGTACCGTTTCGGCAGTGCGTCGTGGTGAGAAGCGCAAACTTCTCTCCATTGAGGTTGCGGCCGATGCAAAACAAACCTACAAACCCTTCAATGTCAACCTCGCGAAGGCTTCGCGTGAGCAGGTTGTGGCTGCGCTCTTGGAGAGCGGCTTGTGGGCAATGATTATTCAGCGCCCCTACGGTATTATTGCCAATGCGAAAGATATGCCTAAGGCAATCTTCGTGTCGGGCTTTGATTCCGCACCCCTCGCTCCCGATATGAACATAGCACTGAAGGATGATCTCAAAGCACTTCAGGCAGGTTTTGACGCTCTGAAGAAACTTTGCTCCACCGTTCACCTCGGCCTTAAGAGTGGTCAGAAGAGCATTCTCGAGGGTATTGAGGGCGTTGAGAAACACTACTTTGCAGGTGCTCATCCCGCAGGTAATGTGGGCGTTCAGATTCACCACATCAATCCCGTTAACAAGGGTGAGGTTGTGTGGACCGTTGGCATCCAGAATGTTGCAATCATTGGTCGCTTGTTCCTTGAGAATAAGGTGAATATGACCAAAACCTATGCAATCACCGGTTCGCAGGTGGCTCACCCCCAGTATGTTAAAGCATTGGTTGGCAGCTCCGTAGCGGATGTGATTATGCCTGCCCGCATTAAACCCCAGGGTGGCGGTTCGACTTTCCGTATCATCGAGGGTAATGTACTCACCGGTAGGAAAGCCTCCGCAAATGACTCGCTCGGTTGCTACTCCTCGCAGGTTACCGTTATTCCCGAGGGTGGCGAGCTCGAGCTTATCGGTTGGTTGGCTCCCCGCTTCCACAAATTCTCCGTTTCGCGCACCTACTTCTCGTGGCTGATGCCCAAGAAGAAATATGACCTTTCGACCGGTCTGAATGGTGGCGAGCGTCCCTTTGTTGTTACAGGTCTGTATGAGAAATATCTTCCTATGGACATCTATCCTATGTATCTCTTCAAAGCAATTTTGGCAGGCGACATTGAGAAGATGGAGAACCTCGGTATCTACGAGATTGTGGAGGAGGATGTGGCTCTGTGTGAGTTTGTAGATCCCTCGAAGCAGAATCTGCAGGCTTTGGTAAGAGATGGTATTAACCTTATGATTAAGGAGATGTAAGAGTATGAAACAGAACTACAATAAACCACTCCCAAAACGATTGCTCGATAAGTTTGCCCCCACCTTCTCGGAGGGAGGCAAGTTGTCGTGGCTCCACTCGTTCTATGAGGCAATGGAGACCTTCTTCTATGTGCCTACTGACGTAACCAAGAAAGGTTCGCACGTTCGTGACTGCAACGATATGAAGCGAACAATGTTTATGGTTATTATCGCCCTCATTCCCACCATTCTCTTTGGTATGTGGAACATTGGTTTCCAGAGGATTGACGGCGCCGACTTCAACATTTGGCAGAACTTCTGGTATGGCTTCTGGCAGATGCTCCCTTCGATTCTTGTGACCTATGTTGTTGGCCTCTCGATTGAGTGTGCTTTCGCACAGATTCGCAAGGAGGAGGTGAACGAAGGTTTCTTCGTGTCGGGTATCCTTATTCCCCTTATCATTCCCATTGGTACTCCTCTGTGGATGACCGGTTTGGCTACCGCATTTGCTGTGGTTATCGGTAAGGAGATTTTCGGTGGTACCGGTATGAACATCTTCAACCCCGCTCTGCTGGCTCGTCTGTTTATCTTCTTCTCCTACACCTCGAGCATCTCGGGTGAGACCGTGTGGTTCAGCGACGCACGCACCGGTGCAACTCCCCTCGGTGAGCTCGCAAATGTGGGCACTACCAATGTGTCGATGCTCGATGCATTCATTGGTACTATCCCCGGTTCGGTGGGTGAAACTTCCACCTTGTGTATCTTGTTGGGTGCCATCGTGTTGCTCGCAACCGGCACTGCAAGTTGGAGGACTATGATTAGCGTATTTGTGGGTGGCCTCGTGATGGGTGGCATCTTCAACCTGCTCGCCCCCGCAGAGCCCCAGACCGCAACCGAACTCTATATGAGCCTTCCTGCTTGGCAGCACCTGCTGCTCGGTGGTTTCGCTTTCGGTGCTGTGTTTATGGCAACTGATCCCGTTACCTCGGCACAGACCAACTGCGGTAAACTTATCGTTGGCTTTATGATTGGTGCATTGGCAATCCTCGTTCGCGTGTTCAACACCGGTTACCCCGAGGGTATGATGCTTGCCATCATCTTGATGAATGCCTTGGCTCCCGTTGTGGACCACTATGTTGTTCAGGCCAACATCAACCGCCGCAACCGTAGGGCAAAAAAGAGTATTAACGCATAACTGATGGAGGATAGAAATATGAGCAAAAAACAATTCTTAGGCGGCAAAAATAGTAGCGCCTACATCGTATTCTACTCGACAGTAATGGTTGTCATCGTGGCCGTAATGCTGGCATTCACCTCGCTCTCGCTCAAGGAGAAACAGAATGCTAACATCTTGGATGAGAAGAAGAACGCTATCGTGGCTTCGCTCGGTCTGGAGAAAGGTTCCTACGATGCCAATATTGAGGCTTATGTTGTCAATAACGAGGGTGTGAAAATCGAGACTACCAACACTCCTCTCGATATGCTCTTCGACTTGGCTGCAAGCTATGCGGCTGGTGAGTATCCCGTATTTGAGGATAAGAACACCGGCGCACTGGTATTCCCCGTGACCGGTAAGGGTCTTTGGGATGACATCTGGGGCTACATTGCACTCGAGAACGACCTTAATACTATTAAAGGTGTAGTTTTCGACCACGCAGGTGAGACTCCTGGTCTGGGTGCAGAGATTGCAACTCCCAAATATCAGGCGCAGTTTCCCGGCCAGACTATCTATGAGGGCGACCAGCTCGTTGGTATCTATGTTGTGAAAGGTGGCGCACAGGGCGCAGCCCACTCCGTTGATGCCGTTACCGGCGGTACAAAAACCTCCGAGGGCCTTCAGAATATGATTATCGACTGCCTCGGCTGCTACGATAATTACATTAAGGCTGCAAAGGCTGCAAAAGAGGAAGTAGTATTAACTGAAAATGCAGAGTAGGAAAATGAAAAACAAAACTTTTCAATCGCTGACTAATCCGTTGGCAAAGAACAACCCCGTTCTGGTTCAGATTCTGGGTATCTGCTCCGCACTTGCAGTTACCACCCAGTTGAAGCCCGCTCTCGTTATGGGTCTTTCCGTAATGGCTGTGTGTGCATTCTCGAACCTCGTGCTTTCGCTTCTGCGAAACGGTATTCCCGATCGTATCCGTATCATCGTTCAGCTTGTGGTTATCGCAGCGTTGGTAACCATCGTGAACGACATCCTCAAGGCTTATGTATATGACGTGAGCAAACAACTCTCTGTATATGTGGGTCTTATCATTACCAACTGTATCATTATGGGTCGCGTAGAGGCATTTGCACTCTCCAACAAACCCCTGCCTTCGTTGCTCGATGGTATCGGCAACGGTATTGGTTATGGTGGCGTTCTCGTTATCATCGCTTTCTTCAGGGAGTTGCTTGGTAGTGGCACGTTGTTCGGCTACCAGATTATCCCCGAGTGCTTCTATGAGGCTGGCTATGTGAACAATGGTCTGATGTTGTTCCCTCCCTCGGCACTTATCATCGTTGGTATTGTCATCTGGGTGCACCGCACTGCTAACAAAGATTTACAGGAAAAATAAATTGGAGGAGCATAGTATATGGAACTTTTGAAACTATTTATTCAGTCTGTCTTTATTGACAATATGGTATTCTCGTTCTTCTTCGGCATGTGTTCCTACATTGCCGTATCGAAGAGCGTGAAGACTGCAAATGGTTTGGGTTTGGCAGTTACCTTCGTGATGCTTATCACTGTGCCCCTGAACTACCTGCTCGAGAACTACCTCCTCAAGGCCGGTGCCCTCTCGTGGATTTCGCCTGAGTTGGCAGGTGTCGATTTGAGCTTCTTGAGCTTTATTCTCTTTATTGCTGTGATTGCAGCATTTGTTCAGATTCTTGAGATGGTCGTGGAGAAATTCTCCCCCTCGCTCTACAACTCGCTGGGTATCTTCCTTCCCCTTATCGCTGTGAACTGCGCGATTATGGGTGGCGCTCTGTTTATGCAGCAGCGTGCTTTTGCGACTGTTGGTGAGGCTGCCGTGTTCGGCTTTGGCTCGGGCTTTGGTTGGTGGATTGCTATCCTCGTGATGGCTGCCATCCGCGAGAGACTTGCCTACTCCAACGTTCCCAAAGGTCTGCGCGGTCCCGGTTTGGCCTTCGTAATTACCGGTCTGCTGGGTATGGCGTTTATGATCTTCTCGGGCTTCCAGATGTAGTACTTAACAAATCAGAAGAGAAATGAATACAACTATTATTGTAGCAGTCGTAGTCTTCCTGGTAGCACTCTTGCTGCTTGTGGCTCTGCTCTTGGTTGCCAAGGCAAAGCTCACCAGCTCGGGCGAGGTTACGATTAATATCAATGAGGGTCAGAAGACTCTCAAGGTGGCCAGCGGCAACTCGCTTCTCAACACCCTCGCGCAGGAGAAGATTTTCCTTCCCTCGGCTTGCGGTGGACAGGGTAGCTGCGGTATGTGTAAAGTGCAGGTGATGGACGGCGGTGGCGAGATTCTCCCCACTGAGGTTGGTTTCTTCACCCGCAAACAGCAGAAAGAGCACTGGCGTTTGGGTTGCCAGGTGAAGGTTAAGAATGACCTCGACATCCGCATCCCCGAGAGCGTTCTGGGCGTTAAGAAGATGGAGTGCGAGGTGGTTTCGTGCCGCAGCGTCTCGACCTTTATGAAGGAGTTTGTGGTTAAGCTGCCTGCTGGCGAGCGCCTGAACTTCAAGAGCGGTGGTTACATCCAGATCGATGTTCCTCAGTATGACGAGATTAAGTTCTCCGATATGGATATCGATCCCAAGTTCCACGCCGACTGGACCAAATTCAAGATGTGGGATATCGTGGCCAAGAACCCCGAGCCTACTTTCCGTGCCTACTCGATGGCCAACCAGCCCGCTGAGGATGACATCATTATGCTCAACGTGCGTATCGCCACTCCTCCCTTCGATAGGGCTACCGGTGGCTTTATGAATGTGCCCACAGGTATCTGCTCGGCATACATCTTCTCGCGCAAACCCGGCGATAAGGTGACCATCTCGGGCCCCTACGGTGAGTTCTTCATTAAGGATACCCCCAACGAGAAGATGTTTATCGGTGGTGGTGCCGGTATGGCTCCTATGCGTTCGCACATCTTCCACTTGTTCAAGACCGTCAAGAGCGATCTTCCCATTTCGTTCTGGTATGGTGCTCGTTCGAAACAGGAGATTTTCTATCAGGAGCAGTTTGAGGAGTTTGCTAAGGATTTCCCCAACTTCAAGTTTGCCATCGGTCTTAGCGACCCCAGGCCCGACGACAATTGGGATCCCAAGTATATCGGCTTCATCCACAATGTTATCTACAACAACTACCTGAAGGATCATCCTGCTCCCGAGGATATTGAGTACTACCTCTGCGGTCCTCCTATGATGATTTCGGCAGTGGTAAATATGCTCGACAACCTGGGCGTACCTCCCGAAAATATTATGTACGATAACTTCGGTAGCTAAAAAGTGCACATAGCAGGTACTTTTTGCACCAAGTAAATTTCAGAGAGCGGCTTCTTCATTTGCGCCAAGCAAAAGGAGGGGCCGCTCTTTTATTTGGCACAAAAATCCCAACGCTCTTTGCACTTTGGGGAGTGTTATGCGCAGGGGATTTCTTGTGCGCCAGATCCGATTGATTCTCTGCGCCACCGTTGCGTTTGTCTAATTTCATAAACAAGAGGTTGCCCGTGGTGTTGGGCAACCTCTTGTTTTAGTACTCCACCTTGTCCTCCTTGGCCTGCCAGAGGCGGAAAGCCTCGAGGCCCTCGGCTCTCATCAGTGGAAGTGAGGGAATGGTGCGCTCGGTGGGGGATAGGGGGATCTGGTCGTAGATGAAGGCGTCGTCGAAGCCTATCTCGGCGGCATCGCCGCGGGTGTTGGCGTAGTAGATGCGCTCGATGCCTGCCCAATAGATGGCACTCAGACACATAGGACAGGGCTCACAGGAGGAGTATATCTCGCATCCACGTAGGTTGAAGTCGCCCACGGAGGCACAAGCAGCTCGAATGGCGCTCACCTCGGCGTGGGCCGTGGGGTCGTTGAGTAATGTGACGCTGTTGGAACCTGTGGCCACAACCTCGCCGTCGCGCACGATTACAGCACCAAAAGGACCGCCGCCTCGAGCCACACTCTCCTTGGAGAGTTCGATGGCCATACGCATAAATTTGTTCTCGTTCATAGTCTAAATAAATGGTAAAAAGTCGGTCTGTGTTAACAAATATACGAAAAATTATTGAGATAATTGCATCGGATGAGTACATCGTGTCGAATTTATTGTTAACTTTGCTTTGTTGAACAAACACAAACACCAAATAATGTTTTAATTATGGCAAGCTTAAGAGACATCAAAAAGGAGATTGACTACACCGTAAACGAAGTAGTATATGATTGCTATCTGTCGCTCGGTTTCCACCCCGAGAAGCAGGATGAGATTATCGCGCTGATGCAGGGCACTGTAGATATGCGTAATAACCTTATGGAGTTGGTGAACAATCCCGCCGAGAAACACAATCCCTCGCTTGTTCGCAAACACTATGCCTACATTCGTGCCCAGCTCGTTGAGCGCACCGAGGAGATTTGGGGCAAACTGAGCGAGATTTGCAAATTTGAGTAATCGACCTCCTGCACTGATAGAGTAGGGCGACACCTCCTTGGTGCCGCCCTTACTTATTAATAAAAAAGCCGAGAAGTATTCTCGGCTTTTCGTAGTTATTCTAAAAATCGTACCCCACAATATCATCAGCGTATTCTTTCCATCCTTCTGCTGTTTTGTATGCCTCTACACTCTCCTTGGGAACATAAATCTTACGGCCAAGAGCATTGGAGCTAAACATATTGGAACCTCCTGAAGGTGGCGTTGTGGCTTTACAATATATTTTTTTCAGTTTTGAACAACCAGTAAATGCATTATGGCCAATTGAAGTAACTCCCTCCCCAATTGTTACATTAGATAGGCTTGAACTATAGAATGCGACATAACCTATTGATAAAACGCTATTAGGAATGATTACATTCACAATGCTTGTACATCGGCTAAATGCCATATCATTAATGGCGGTGATATTCTCGGGAATGACCACATCAGTTACTAATTCCTCGTTTAGATAAAGGTTGCGAGCATAATATAGTGGATTTGATTTATCGGACACAAACTCGATATCACACCAAGTTCCTATATTAGGAATACTAATTTTTTTCAAACCAAGACAATCCTGGAATGACTCAAACTCAAATTTCTTAAAATTATTGGGAATAGTAATATGCGCAAGATTGTAGCAGCCATCAAATGAATATGTACCTGTTGAAATACAATTATCTGGTAGTGTAATTTGATACAGTCTCGTACAGTTTTGAAAAGCTTGATCGTCAATTTTAGTTACATTGGTGAAAAATTTCAATTCATTAAATGTTGATATTTCTTTATTGTCTCGGAAATAATCAAATAGTCTATATGCATTAGCCGCTTCTTCATAAGATAACTTACCATCGAAGTTTGTGTCCCAATTAGCAATACAAATTCTTTCAACCTCTTTATCGGCAAATCTAATGTTATAGTTGGCGGTAAGGTTAAGGTAGGGTGAGTGGATGTAGTTGTTGCCGTCGGACACCTCGAGGGTGGCGCTGGCGGTTATTTTCTCAACAAAGAAGTTTTCGCCAAGGTTGGTGCCATCTACCTCGATAGAGATAGTTCCATTGGTGGCATCAGCCTCGAAGGCGGTAATGGGGAGGTTGATGAAGTCCACGGCACGGGTTTGGGTGGCAACAGCCTTTACCGAGAGTGCGGTTTGCCACACCTTCTCCAAGTCGTTGATTGCGCTCTTGGGCGAGATTTGGAAATCGAGGGTGCCTCGTTTTGTGTGGTAGTCGATGGTTGCCTTGCCGTCATCGTAAGTTGGAATGTAGGTGATGGACTGGATTTGAGCCAAGAGTTTCTCGGTGATTTCTTGGAGCTCCTCTATATCCACTTGCAATTGGAGCACATCGCTTTTGAGTTGTACAATGTCCGCCTCGGCAGTTTCCATTCGTGCCTTGCAGTTGGCAATGAGTGCCTCAATAGCGGCGATGTCCGATTTGTCGATGCGCTCGTTGATGGCGGCAATCTCCTCTGCGAGTTTATCGCTCATCTTGCCTTCGCTCTCGGCAATAGCAGCAGCGATGGCAGCGGTGTATGCCTCGGTGAGTTCCGTCTTCTGCTCGGCAAGTTTACCACGCAGTGCTTCAATCTCCTCGGCGTTCTTTGCGATTGCCTCTTCAATCTCCTCAATCTGCTTTCTAATTGCAGTAATATCGGTGGTAATGCTCGAAGAGAGGGCGTTCACAAGTGCCTCCAAATAGGTTTTCTGCGCTGTAAGTTTGCCATCCATCTCGCTCTGCAAAGCGGTGATTTTTGCCTCGGTACTCACGATGGTTGAGTAGGCAGTGAGTTGCTCATTTACCCACTCCTTCATTGAGGTTTCGAGGGTGGAGATAGCACTTTCCAACTTGGCGGTGTACGCCTCGGTGAGTTCGTTTTTAGCGGTGGCGATTGCCGAGGTATAAGCTTCGGTAACATCCTTTACTGCGTTCTGCAAATCTGCCGAGAGGGTGGCGCAGGCGGTTTCGATGTCTTTGGCAATCTTCTCATTGA
>JAFPBB010000029.1 GCA_017390585.1 Tidjanibacter sp.
CACGCCCCCGCCTTTCAGGCGCCCCCTCTACTTGGAGGGGGAGTAGTTGGGGGGGCAAAAATAGTGGCACTTTGGGCTGAATTATTTGAGAGAGAAAAGAATCATTAAACAAGCCTACGGCTCTATGGCCGAAGGCGCAGAAAGCAAAAAAAAGTTATGAAAACCGACTTCGTACAAGACAGACGCCCGGGTGACAACCGAGGCGACATCATCTTCGCACTCTTTGGTCACGCCACCATAGGCATTGAGTGGGATGGTAAACATATCTACCTTGACCCCTGTTGCTCCGAGGCCGATTTTACCAAGCTCCCCAAGGCCGACGCCATACTCATCACGCATCATCACGACGATCACTTCGATCCACAAGCCATCGAGATGTTGCGCACGAGCGACACCGTTGTTATTGCCAATACGGTGGTAGGTTCGGAGGTGGAGGGTGCCGAGATTTTGGGCGAGAGCAATAGGACTTTCGTCAACGGATGGCTCGCTGTGGAGGCTGTGCCTGCCTACAATGTTGAGAGGTCGCAGTATCATCCTCGCGAAAGGGGCGACAACGGCTATGTCATTGAGGTGGCCGGACGTCGAATCTATGTGGGCGGCGATACGGAGCTTACGGCAGAGATGCTTGCTGTTGAGGATGTTGACTATCTGTTCCTGCCTATCAACCTGCCCTATACGATGACCGTGGATATGGCTGTTCGTGCTGCCCGCAGGATTCAGCCCAAGGTCTTCTATCCGTTCCACACGATTGGTACTCCCGAGGAGGAGATTGCCACCATCCCCACTCTTCTTGAGGGTAGTGGTGTGGAGGTTTTCTTGGCCCCAATGGAGTAGGTGCGGAGGTTTTGTGACCTACGATAGAGACGGAGTTCCCCGATTGGCGGGGCTCCGTCTTTTTTTGTGGAAGTAGGGCCGATGGGGAAGAAATGGTGGGCGGTCGAAAAAATCGAGGTGGGGATTTGATGTTCTCGAATATAATAGGTATATTTGTCGGTTAATTTGGCCATATTCTATGCCTGCGGGCACGAGATGTGGTGATGGAACAACAAAAACAACTATGAAGAAAACTCTCTTTACGGCAGCAATTGCAACTATCCTTGTGGTGATGTACTCCTGCATCGCCATCGACGAGTTTGCACCCAAGCAGCGCACCCAGATTGAAAGCTATCTCGGCGATAGGGAGTATAGAATCACCTCCGATAGTGCCTTTGTCTATCTCGCAGGCAACAAGTTTGCACACGTTGCAGGGGTTGATGCTCCCGCAGCAGCAAAGGGGGACAGGGTGATTTTCAATGTCGAGGCCTACACCTTCAGCTCCTCGCCCGCATCGAAGCCCTACTACACCAATAAGAGAGCCCTGGCAGAGACTATCTCCTCCGAACTCGATTTGACCTATTGGAATTTTGAGCCTTTTCGCGTGAAGCTCGGTGAGGGTGAGATACTAAAGCCGCTCGACGAGGCGTTAGTGGGTAGTATTCCCGGCGACTCGTTGGCCGTGTTCCTCACCTCCTCGATTGCCTATGGCTCCGAGGGTATGGGTACGGTGCCCAAGGATACGGCAGTGATGATTGTCCTGACGGTGGAGCAGGAGAGTGCCGAGTAGAGATTGGAACGCTTATATTTGAGACAATAACAGATTGCTATGTATATTTCGCAGAAGATAAAAAGATGGATGTTTGTGGCGGCGGCTTTCGTGGCACTCGCTACGAGCTGTGCAACCCCAAGTTCGATTGAGTACTCCACCCTCGAGGATGAATCCCTGAGGGCGTGGATGGATAAGAATCACCCCGGATGGGAGACCAACCCCGATGTGAAGCGCACCGATGACGGCGTCTACATCATCTGGCAGAAACGTTCAACCCTCCCCGCACCCGCCGACACCATTGTGAAGGAGGGCAATTGGGTCCGCATCGACTACACGGGTAAGACTCTCGATGGCAACATCTTCTACACCCGAGATGCGGGCGTAGCAAAGATTCAGGGTACTTTCAGCCGTCGTGCCCACTATGTCGACGACTTCGTCTACCTCTACTCGGAGAATGGAGCACTCCCTTCGGGTACGTTCCAGGCGCTGACCAATATGAAGGTGGGCGATATGACGCAGGTGATTATGCCCTCGGGTATGTATCGTGGCTCGGCAGGCTATAGCGCCACCAATGTGGGCTACAATGGTCAGTGGGGCGCACCTGGCGACAAACCCGTCGTTATCGATTCGCTCACCATCGTGGAGGTCTCGGAGGACCCCATCACACTCGAGAATAAGCAGGTGAACAAGTTCGCTGCCGAGCGATGGAACCTCACCGAGGCGGACACCATCTCGAAGGGTCTCTACTTGCAGCTGATGACTCCCGCACCTTTCAAGCGCGACTCGGTGGTCTCGACCACCAAGACCGACTCGGTGCTCACCTGCTACTACAAGGGCTACTTCCTCGACGGATTTGTCTTCGACAGCAACATCGACTCGGTGCAGATGCGCGCTTGGGGCGAGGTTGTCAACGATGGCCCGATGGAGTGGGATATGAAGAAGACCAATATGATCCAGGGCTTCAAGGAGGCTTGCGTGAGGGCTTGCTATGGCGACCGCATCCGCGTGGTGTTCACCTCGGCATACGGCTATGGCATCTCGGGTAGCGCAGCGCAGGCTATTGAGGAGTCGACCTCGGATGATACCACCGACCTGTCGGCCTACTACAACTACCTCAACTACTATAGCTATATGAATAGTATGTATGGCGGAGGCGGCTATGGCTACGGCGGCTATGGTAGCTACTATAACAACTACTACAATAGCTACTACAACCCATATTACTACGACTACTACAACAATATGAACTCCTCCTCGAGCGGCAGCTCTTCCGGTTCGGTTGAGGATGAGGAGGATGAAGTGAAGGTGAATATCACCACCGAGATTCTCCCCTTCACCCCGCTGGTGTTTGAGATTTGGGTGTGCGCCGACAATGGCACTGCCGAGGACCCCAAACACAATAACGAGTAGGAGAGGGTGAATCCCTTCATTGAATTAGTTGATGATAAAGAATAGCTAAATTAATTATTGAGCCTATGGTATATTAGCGTGGTTTATTACGCGCAAATTTGAATACATATATAGAAAAAGCGTTTTAGCATAATTGTTCTTCTTGCGAAAGTTTGGCGACTTAATGTGAAGATATGGAACGATAATGGTGAAATGCTCACGCATTGGGCGTGGGCTTTTGTCGTTATATTGCATATCTTGGGTATCGCCAAACACCTCGTAAGAGCAATGTACACTAAAAAGTACCGCGCTCTTTTTTTTTGTGCGTAGTTGTCTGATTAATCGGTACGAAAGGAATAACCCGAAAATCCTGAAAAGAGTAGGGATTCAGATTTTAACAAATACCACTATGAAGAAATTGTTGTTAATGGCGGTGCTGTTGATTGCAGGTGCTGCTACTATGAAAGCCCAGGATCTATTGACAAAATCCACAGGAGAAGATGTTGAGGTGATTGTCAAAGAGGTGGATGAGGATAGGGTCAAATATGTATTGTTTAGTGAGCCCGAGGGTGTGGTGTACACAATACCTACCTCTGAAGTTATCATAATTCGCTATGCTTCGGGCAGGAATGAGATTTTCGGACAGAGGAAGACAAATAGCCTCTATGATAATGGTTATGGAGGTGGTAATCTTATTGGCCACGGAATGAAATATAAAGAACTAAAGGATATCTACGATTTCCGTGAGTGGCACGGTGGCTATGAGAAGTATAGTCCATTATGGTGCGGATTGGGCTCATTGTTCATCCCCGGTCTCGGCCAGATTTGCTGTGGTGAGTGGGGTAGAGGTTTGGGTTTTGTTGGTATTAATGTGCTTAACAACCTGCTGACTGCGACCGCTACTACCTATGAGTCAGCACTGATATATACCTTGTCCGGAATTGGAGTTTGTGTATGGTCCGTTATTGATGCAACTCGTGTGGCCAAGGTGAAGAATATGTACGAGACCGATTTGCGTTCTCAATACTCGGAAGTATCGGTGGATTTCTATCCCTCGCTCAATCCAATTTTCCAATCGGGTGATGTAGGTGTGGCTCCTGGTATGACTCTCTCAATCACTTTTTAGGATAGTCTAATTCTATTATACATTTATAAGTTAAAGGAGGTTGGTTCACGGAACCGACCTCCTTTTTGTTTGGTGTTGCTGAGTGCGGATGGTTGGCAGAGGTGATTATTAAAAATATTTAATAACTATTGTCTGGCGCAGATTGATGCGTCTTGGCTCCGGTCTCCACCAATTTAACAGATGTTGGAGGGTTTTGTACCGATGTTCTACGTTTGATGAGATAATCTACTTTGGGGTCCAAAAATAATCAAAATGAGAAAATTAATAAAAACACAACAAATTGAAAATCAAGGAATTACCCCCCCCAGAAAATATGTGTGAAAAAGTTGTTTTTACATTTTATTTTCTGTAATTTTGTGATGACCAAAGCTCATTGGTGGGCCCATCGCCACCCAATGGTAAACTACACTAAAACTCATTTAATCAATTTACCACTAACAAAACAGTATTATGAAAAGGATGAAATGCCTGTTTTCGTTGCTCCTTTCGGCAATGATGTTTGTCCTCGTCGGTTGTAATCCCGAGCCCGATCCCGAGCCTAAGCCCGAGCCCGAAAATCTTTTTAATTTGGAGATTCTTGCGGCAGGAAAGACCAATGTATCTTTTAGGATCACTCCCGTTGATTCCACACTTCCATATTTGACGATGATTGTGGATAAGGACTACTATGAGAGTTTTGCCGACGATGATGCCTACATCCAAGACGACTTGGATTGGTTCGAAGAGGAGGCTATGTATACCAATACAACTTTCGAGGAGTGTCTGGGCGAGTTTTTGAATACGGGCACTCTCGAGGATGGAACCGATGGACTCTCCCCCAATAAGGAGTATTATCTCTATGCCTATCACATTAATGCAAAAGGTGAGGTCTTGTCCGAGCTGGAGAAGGTGCTGTTCACTACCGAGGATTTCGATAAGGTGGATGTGGCGTTCCAGGTGGAGGTTAGCGATATTCAGTACAAGGGCGCTACCATCAATGTTGTCCCCTCGGTGAAAGATGCAATCTATTTTGTGAATGCCTTCACTCAGGAGCAGATTGATGAGTGGACCTATGGTGGTCTGGACGCCTATAAGAACCACATTGTGGCTCTGAGGGACTACTATCTGGGTATGGGCGCAACAACAGACCAAATGATTGCAAACCTTTGCTATGTGGGCGACAGGTCGATTGTCTTGGACGATCTCAAGCAGGGCGTTAAATACTATGCCTATGCCATCGGTGTGAACGACGATTTCCTGCCCAATACCGATGCACAGGTGGTGGAGTTCACAACCCTGGCGACCGACACCTCGGCCCTCACCTTTGAGGTGAACATTAGCGAGGTCTTCTACGACCACGCCGAAGGTGTTGTGGTTCCATCCAATAATGACGAGCAGTACATCTGCTCCATCCAAACAGCCGAGTCGCTCACTTGGTATGATAGCGATCAGGAGTTTATGGATGCTCTGATTATGGACTTGGAGTGGTGGTTTGGTGGTGTGGATGCTGCCCTTCACACGGGCCCCACCGATCTGGCAACCCTCAATGGACTCACCCCCGAAACCAACTATGTTGTCGTATGCTTCGGTTATGACGAAGGTGCCACAACCGAGCTCTTCACCTTCCCCTTCACTACGACTGCGGCAAATGGAAATCCTGCTGATTTGGTTGTGACTTTGAGTGTGGACCCCGCGACTATCACCCACAATTCGGCTGTTATCGAGGCGGTTCCCTCGGTGGGTGCCTACTACTTCCTCTCCTACATCAGCAAGGATGAATTGGACTTCTGGGTGGAGGATGCAGGCAGTGCCGACGCCGCATTGATTTCCTATGCAAATGACGAAATCGACTATGGCGCCTACTTCTTCGACTGCACAAGGGCGCAGTATCTGCTCGATATGGGTGCCATTGTGGGAAGCTACAAGATGATGGTCAACCAACTCCAGCCCTCAACCGACTATATTGCCTATGCTGTGGCAGTGGATGTTGAGAGTGGCGAGATTGCCTCGTCGAGGGCCTTTGTCAGCGATGTGTTCAGAACTCTCGATAAGGTGGTGAGCGACGCCGCCGTGGAGTTCCAATTTGGCAACTACTACGATGGTACGGAGTTGGCAAACCTCGATCCCGCAAACTTCCTCAACTGCAAGGGCTATGCTGTGATGCCCTACAGTGTGGTGCCCACCGATAGTGCCGCGAATTGGTATACCGGCTTCTATAGTGGCGACTACACCGAGTGGGGTTGCACGGACGACGACATCTATGCCGAGCTTATCACTTGGGGCTATGAGATTGGTTCGGACTATGTGTCGCTCAACAGAGAGAGTGGCGTGGCAGTCCTCACCTACGATGTGCCTTTCACCTTCCTGGGTATTGCACAGGATGCAGATGGTAGCTTTGGCGTCGGCGCGTTGGAGGTTGTGACACTCAGCCGCGATGGCGTGTCGCCCGCACAGGAGTTCCTCGATTCGCTGTCCAAACCTGCTTCCGTTATGCAGAAAGCCGCAAAAGGCACCGAGAAGAGTCTGGCAGCACCTCGCACCGTGGAAAAATCGCTCAAGGGTGCAGTAAGGCCCGGCCATAACGTCAAGAGGGCAGAGTCGGTGGCTACCAATGCCGCACACAAACAAACTCATCGCCGCATTGTTTTGGGCAAATAGTGGCCTTTTTGAGATAGTAGCAAGGGCGAGTCTTTTCGGACTCGCCCTTGTTCGTATTTATCCTGCGTGTAGTGTTCTATCAGGTGGGGATTGTGGCCAAAAGAAAAGGTGACCTTTGAGCGGGTCACCTTTTCGTTTATTGATTCTGCTGTGCCTTTTCGGCGCGTTTGCGGTCGATCTCACTCAGGAGAATCTTTCGCATACGCATAAACTTGGGCGTGATCTCCACATACTCATCCTCGCGGATATACTCCAGAGCCTCCTCCAACGAGAATTTCACTGCGGGGGCCAAGATGACCTTGTCGTCCGAGCCACTCGCACGCATATTGGTCAGCTTCTTACTCTTGGTGAGGTTGAGGCAGATGTCGTTGTCGCGGGTGTTCTCGCCCACAACCTGACCACAATAGATCTCGTCGCCAGGCTCCACAAAGAAGCGACCCCTATCCTGCACCTTGCCGAGTGCATAGGCATAGGCGGTGCCGGTCTCCATTGCCACCAGCGAACCCACCGAGCGCATCTCAATCTCTCCCTTATAGGGCTCGAAGCCCTTGAGGCGGTGGGCCATAATGGCCTCACCAGCGGTGGCGGTGAGCAGGTTGCTCCTCAGTCCGATGATGCCCCTCGAGGGAATGTCGAACTCCAAGCGGGTGCGCTCGTTGCGCGACTCCATATTCTTGAGCATACCTTTGCGCTTGGTGGTAAGCTCAATGGCCTTACCGGCGTAGTCGTCGGGTACGTCGATGGTAAGCTCCTCCACAGGCTCGCACTTGACACCATCGACCTCCTTGAAGATCACCTTGGGCTGGCCAACCTGAAGCTCGTAGCCCTCGCGGCGCATAGTCTCAATCAGCACCGAGAGATGGAGCACACCACGACCATAGACGATGAACTTGTCGGCACTATCGCCGGGAACTACGCGGAGGGCGAGGTTTTTCTCCAACTCCTTGTCGAGACGCTCCTTGATGTGGCGGCTGGTGACGAACTTGCCGTCCTTGCCGTAGAAGGGGGAGTCGTTGATGGTGAAGAGCATACTCATCGTAGGCTCGTCGATTGCGATGGGGGGCAGGGGCTCGGGATTCTCGAAATCGCAGATGGTGTCGCCGATTTCGAAGCCGTCGATGCCCACAAGGGCGCAGATTTCGCCGCACTCCACGCTCTCGACTTTGGTCTTGCCGAGACCCTCAAAGACCATCAAGTCCTTGATTTTGCTCTTGACCATACTCTTTCCGTCGCGCTTGGCGAGGGTGACGTTCATACCCGAACGGAGTGTGCCGCGGGTGAGTTTGCCCACAGCGATACGACCCAAATAGGGGGAGTACTCGAGCGAGGTGATGAGCATCTGGGGAGAGCCTTCAACCTTCTCGGGCTCGGGGATATCGTCGATGATGGTGTCGAGCAGAGGTGTGATGGAGGTGGTTTTCTCCTTGTAGGTGTGGGACATCCAGCCCTGCTTGGCACTACCATAGATGGTGCGGAAGTTGAGCTGCTCCTCGTTGGCGTCGAGGGTGAACATAAGGTCGAAAACCTGCTCGTGGACATAGTCGGGACGGCAGTTGGGTTTGTCGACCTTGTTGACCACCACGATGGGTTTCTTGCCCAGCGCGAGAGCCTTCTGGAGCACAAAGCGAGTCTGGGGCATTGTGCCCTCAAAGGCGTCGACCAGGAGGATCACGCCGTCGGCCATATTGAGCACTCGCTCCACCTCGCCACCGAAGTCGGAGTGACCGGGGGTGTCGATGATGTTGATTTTATATCCGTTGTAGATGACCGACACGTTTTTGGAGAGGATGGTGATACCTCTCTCCCTCTCGAGGTCGTTGTTGTCGAGTACGAGGGTGCCGCTGGCCTCTTGGTTGCGGATGAGGTTTGCTTGAAGAATCATCTTGTCCACGAGAGTGGTCTTGCCGTGGTCTACGTGGGCGATGATTGCAATGTTGCGTAGTTTCTGCATCTTGATTTCTGTTTTTTCCGGACGCAAAGGTAGTAAATTATCGAGGTTTTTGTACTACCTTTGTATAATTTTAAGGTATATTTATTATGCACAACCATTCCGAACTCCGTTTTTTGCGTGAGCAGACCACCCAAATCTGCTCCGGAACTATCTCTTCGATGCTCCCCACGCTGCTGCCCAAAGGTAGGGTGGTGGCTATTGTCGATGCCGAGGTGGATGCTCTCCACAACATCTCCGAACTCATTCCCGAGAGTGTGCTCATCCCCGCAGGCGAGGAGAATAAGAATATGCAACTCGTGGAGATGCTGTGGCAGGAACTTGCTGATAGTAAGGTGGGTAGGGATGTATTTCTGCTTGGTGTCGGTGGGGGCGTTGTCTGTGATATTGTGGGCTTTGCGGCCTCCACTTGGATGAGGGGTGTGAGGTTTGGATTGGTGCCCACCACGCTGCTTGCACAGGTCGATGCGGCCATTGGTGGCAAATGCGGTGTGAATTTCGGTGGCTACAAGAATATGGTTGGCGCCTTTGCCCCTGCGGAGTTTGTGTTGTGCGATGCGGAGTTGCTCACCACGCTGCCCGAGAGGGAGTTTCGCTCGGCACTCTCGGAGATGATCAAGGCGGCCATCATTGGCGATGGCGCACTCTTCGAACTCTTCGAGCACAACGATTACCACGCCCTCAGGAGCGACGCTACGCTGCTGGGAGAGATGGTGCGTAGGAGTGTGGAGGTCAAGCGCGACATTGTGAGCCGCGACCCCTATGAGTCGGGCGTGCGTCGACTGCTCAATCTCGGTCATACGATGGCCCACGCCATTGAGAGCCTGACCACGGAGTATAACCACGGCGAGGCTGTGGCCATAGGGCTTGCATATGTCGCCAATAAGGCTGTGGCTCAAGGGGTCTTGCCGCAGAGCGATGGGGAGCGCATCGTGGGGGTGATTGAGCGCTACGGATTACCCACCTCTGTGGAGCTCGATGAGGAGGCTCTGGAGGAGGCTATGCAGCACGATAAGAAGAATCGCAATGGAGAGATTGGGTGGGTGATGCCACACAATATTGGCAATTTGATCTAATTGCAGATTATCCGATAGTTACGAAGGCCCCTGTTTGGGGCCTTTTTCGTTGAAATTGTGCGGTGTTTGCGGACTTTCCCTCTAACGTTGTGGGAGCATAATTTTGAATTTTGAATTTTGCATTGTCAATACACCGCCACGATTGAGCCCCAATAGGTGGTGGTGGGATAGAAGGTGGAGGAGAGTGTGAGGGTGGCGCCGCCCGTCTTGGAGTAGACCTCGAGGGTGAAGGTGTAGTCGTTGGAGGAGTAGAGCCACGAATCGAAACTTATGGTCCATCCATCGTCGGTCTGCACAGTGGTGAAGTCGGCCATATTGGTGACGGTGGTGTTGATCATAACCAAGCGGTAGGGAGGTGTGAAACCCTGATAGACGGGAAGGTGCACGTCGGCCCAATCGTTGTAGATGGCCAATTCGACATTGGGGTTGGTGATGATGTGACTCCCTCCGGCAGGCTCCACATTGAACATTGTGGGGATGAAACGGTAGTTGTGGGAGAGGATGGTGGAGTCGATGAAGTGCTCAAAGGCGGCCTGCTTGGCGCGACGCTTGGCAATGCGCTCACGGTGTTTCTCGCTGAGTTGCTGCTCGCGTATGCGCTCTGCTTCCATCGAGGAGTAGGCCTGGTTGGGGGTGTTGCTCGTCACCACAAGGGGGATGACTACGCCGGCGAGGGTGGCGATGATGGCAAAGAGAAGTAGGAATTTTTTCATAGTTGAGAGCTCTTTGATTGGATGTTGAAATGGTTGTTGTGTCGCCATTGTGGAGTGCAAAATTCTTGCCCAAGCAGGGTGATGTCGGAAAAAAAACGTACCTTTGCGGCGATTGTGGCACACCAAAGTGCTGCGGAGAACGCCAAGTATGAAAACCGTATTCAAATTCAGTAGCTCCAAGATTTCCCAAATTCCCGACCACGGCAAACCCGAATTTGCTTTCATCGGGCGTAGCAATGTGGGCAAATCGTCGCTTATCAATATGCTCTCGGAGAGCAAGTTGGCCAAGGTGTCGGCCACCCCGGGCAAGACCAAACTCATCAACCACTTCTTGGTCGACGAGCGCTGGTGGCTGGTGGACCTTCCCGGCTATGGCTATGCGCGCACTTCGCAGATCACCCGCAAGGAGTTCTCAACCCTCATCACCGACTATGTGACCAAGGCAAAGGGGCTCCACTTCCTCTTTGTGCTTGTCGATAGCCGCCACGAGCCCCTCAAAATCGACCTCGATTTTATGCAGTTGCTGGGTCGCGAGGGGGTGCCCTTTGGAGTGGTGTTCACCAAGACCGACAAGCAGAGTCAGCGACTCACCAACAAGAATATTGAGACCTATTGCCAGACACTCCGAGAGTGGTGGGAAGAATTGCCTCCGATGTTTGTGACCTCCTCCGAGAAGAGGTGCGGCAGGGAGGAGATTCTCGCCTTTGTGGAGGAGTGCCTTGCCGTACCCGCGGGAGAGTAGGGTGCCCGTAGGGGAGTGGAAATTGCTCCTTTGTGGGGTGAATTTTGGGGATTGTTTGGCAATTGTTGATAATTCCGAGCGGGAAAATTGTTTTTTCCGCTTTTGGGCTGTATATTTGCGGTCACGATAACTACACCAAATTCTATCATAATAATGGCAATTCACAAACTTAAAATCTTTGCTTGCCGTGGCTCCGAGGCTGTGGCTGCAAGGATTGCCAAGAGCTACGGAGTGGAGCTTGGCGATTTGACTGTTAGTCAGTTCAGTGATGGCGAGTTCCAGCCCGCCTTTAATGAGAGCATCCGTGGATGCACCGTCTTCATCGTTCAGTCGACTCCTCCCCCTGCAGAGAACCTGATGGAGCTCCTGCTCACCATCGACGCAGCACGCAGGGCTTCGGCTCATATGGTTGTGGCCGTTATTCCCTATTTTGGTTGGGCACGTCAGGACCGCAAGGATCGTCCCCGTGTACCCATTGGTGCCAAACTCGTTGCCAACCTTCTCACCTCGGCTGGTTGCGACCGCGTAATTACCATCGACCTCCACGCCGACCAGATTCAGGGCTTCTTCGACATCCCCGTAGATCACGTCTACGCTTCGAAGGTCTTTGTTCCCTACATCAAAAACCTCAAACTCGACAACCTCTCGGTGGCTACCCCCGATATCGGTGGTGCAAAGCGTGCCAATAGCTACGCCTCCTACCTCGAGGCTCCTCTGGTAATCTGCCACAAACACCGCGAGAGGCCCAATGTTGTGGGCACAATGACCGCCATTGGTGAGGTGAAGGGCCGCGACATCATCATCTTCGACGATATGGTCGATACCGCAGGTACGCTGACTAAGGCTGCGGATATGTTTATGAGTATGGGCGCTGCAAGCGTGAGGGCGGTGATCACCCACTCCGTATTGAGCGGTCCTGCCTATGAGCGTATCGCAGAGAGCCAGCTGACCGAGATTATCGTTACCGACACTCTTCCCCTGCGTGCCGATAAGGATACCTCGAAGTTCACTGTGCTGAGTGTTGCCGATATGTTGGCAGACGTGATTGAGCGCGTGCACAACTACCGCGAGATCTCCTCGCAGTTCATCTTCGGTAAGAAGTAGCATTTCCGTCGACCTTGAGTGGTCGAATCATACACGAGTGTGGGCACCTTCGGAGGTGCCCACATTTTTTTTTGACTCGACTACCCGCAAATGAAAAGCCCCCTACGAAATTTCGTAAGGGGCTTTGTTGTTGTGTGATGTTGCACGTGGATTATCGCCTCTTGCGCCCGAGCCAATGCTCCGTAAGCCACTCGCGGATGGGGAGATCGTAGAGTCGGAGGAAGGCGTAGGCTGTGCCGATGGCAAGCAGGAAACAGCTGACGTTCACCACGATGTGTGCATAGAGGGGTGCCTCGGGATGGGCCCAAGCCCACGACATCTGGAGGTACATAATGGGGTAGTGGGTGATGTAGAGAGGGTAGGACAGTTCGCCGAGGAAGTTGCAAATCCTCTTGCCTCGTCCCTCCTTAATCTCGCTGCCCGCACCCATCATAATCACAAGGGGGAAGAGCACCAGAATCACAAGTGCATTGTAGTAGCCGTTGAGGATGCTGCCCTCGCCGCCGATGCAGGGGAGTGCAAGGAGCGTAATGACAATCAGCGACGTCCACCAGAAACCGTTGCGAACCTTGATGCTCTTGCCCAGGCGCGAAATCATCATACCCGCAAGGAAGGGGTAGAGGAGGCGCGTGAAACCAATGTAGATCTGCTCGGGTGCAAGCGACCAACCACCGATGACGGTGTAGATCTGCGAGTCGCGTGCCGAGGTGAGTAGCCCGAATACGTTCAGATTCAGACAGAGGTCGATGGTGCAGAATGCTGCCGCAGCCATAAGAATGGCGAGCACGAGGTTGGATAGGTGGCGGAAGATGAAGGCGTAGAGAATGTTGCCTACATACTCATAGGTGAGGGTCCACTGGGGACCGTTGAATGGGTTCATCTCGCCCCAACCCCTGACGTCCAGACCATTGCCGCAAGGAATCATCAGGCAGGTCAGCAGGAATGCAACGGCAATCTTCCAACCCTCCACATTGCCGATGGCGGAGAACACGGGTGACTCGCTGAGGAAGTAGAGCATAAGTCCCATAAGCGAACCTGCAAGCAGCATCGGGTGGAGCCTCACAAGACGGCGCTTGAAGAATCCCCAGGTGGTCATCTTGCTCCAGCGGTCGTCGTAGGCGTAGCCAATCACGAAGCCGGAGAGGGCAAAGAAGAAATCGACGCCGAGGTAGCCGTGGTTAACAATCTGATAAGCAGGGCCTTTGGAGTAGGTCTCCATCAGGTGGAAAATCACGACCATAATGGCTGCAACACCTCTGAGGCCATCGAGGATTTCGTAGCGTGGTTTCGATTCGAGATAGACGTTGTGTTTCATAGTTATGTGGGTGTTAGTCCTGTGTATTCTGCATCGCCAATGCTCCTGCGGGGTGTGGATTTACATTGCGTGATGTTATATATTATGTGCAAATGTATAATGAAATCCATAAATTTGCAACTATTCCCTCCGCTTCCGAATCAGAAGTGTGGAGTGGGCTGGCAACGAGGAGTGAGTCGGGGGTGGGCACGAAATTTGGTCGGCTCAATTCTTTTGCCTATTTTTGTCTTATGGAAAGAGTCGATTTGGTCTACCTTTGGGTCGATGGTGACGACCCCGAGTGGCAGCAGCGCAAGCGCGAGGCTATGGCGGAGTGTGGCAGGGAACTCCCTGCACAAGCTGTGGCGCGAGGGCGCTTTGTGGATAACCAGGAGTTGCGCTACTCGTTGCGCTCGGTGGAGAAGTATGCTCCGTGGGTGGGGAAGGTCTTTATCGTCACGGCAGACCAAACCCCCAAGTGGCTCAATGTGGCCCACCCAAAGGTGGAGTTGGTCTCCCACAGTCAGATTCTCCCCTCGGAATATCTGCCCACATTCAACTCGAGCGCCATCGAAATGGCCCTCACCCGCATCGAAGGACTCTCCGAGAGATTCCTCTTCGCCAACGACGATATGTTTTTCCGTTGTCCCGTGGGGCCGGAGTTTTTCTACACCCCCGAGGGACTTCCCATAGCTCGTTTTGCACGCTACATTTCCACCAAGGAGTCGCTCTATCTGGGCAAGGTGCGCAATGCACAAAGGCTTGTGGCAGAGAGGTTTGGAGGAGAATATGTGCGCCAACCCCACCACAATGTAGACGCCTACCTGAAGAGTGACGTGAATGCCTGCCTCGAGGCTTTTGAGGCCGAGGCGGAGGCCACCTGTAGCCACCGTTTTCGCCAGGAGGGAGAGTTCCATCGCAGCGCGTGGCTCTACTATGCACTCTCGCAGCGCAGGGCCGTGGAACGTGTCGTTGGCAGATATGGTGCGGCAGGCTCGGTGTGGGAGAGACTCGGATGTCGACTCCGCGGACGCTACTGCACCGACTCGGCAGAGATTGGCATCCATCGCGGACGACTCGCCGCACGATTGGCTCACTACAACCCCCGCATCTTCTGTCTCAACGACACCGAGCGTGCCTCCGACCGCGAACGCGAGGAGATGGGTGGGCTGCTCGAGAGGCTCTATCCCGAAAAGAGCAGCTTTGAGTTGTAGTGCTGTGCAGTGTGGAAATAAAGTGTTGATTGATAGAACAAAAAGATAGAACGATATGGCAAAGGTTAAGAAGGCATACTATTGCAAGGAGTGTGGTAACGAGACCCCAAAGTGGTTTGGTCAATGCCCCGCGTGTGGTGCTTGGGGCAGTTGCTCCGAGGAGGTGATTGCTCGTAGTGCGGAGAGTGGCTCTTTGCGCCGACCCTCCGAAAGTCGCCCCCAAAGAGTGGCGGATATTGCCGACGCCGACCACAGACGCATCGAACTCTCCAGCCCCGAGGTCAACCGAGTCCTCGGTGGCGGTTTGGTGCGCGGCTCGATGGTGTTGCTCGGTGGCGAACCAGGCATTGGCAAGTCGACCCTCAGCCTTCAGGTGGCCCTCGCAACCGAGGGGATCAAAACCCTCTACGTCAGCGGTGAGGAGTCGGCCTCGCAGATTAAGATGAGGGCCGCACGACTCGGCACGGTGAGCGATGAGTGCTACATCTATGCCGAGACACTGCTGGAAAACATCCTCAGCTATGCGGAGGAGATGAAGCCCGATTTGGTGGTGATAGACTCCATCCAAACCATTTATAGTGAGACTATTGACTCCTCGGCGGGCAGCGTTTCGCAGATTAGAGAGTGTGCAACGCGATTGCTCAAGATGGCCAAGGAGAGCGGAATCTCCGTCATCGTCATCGGCCACATAACCAAAGATGGCGCCATTGCGGGCCCCAAGATTCTCGAACATATCGTCGATGTGGTGGTCTCCTTTGAGGGCGACAACAACAATGTCTACCGTCTGCTGCGCGGCATCAAAAACCGCTTCGGAGCAACCTTTGAGATTGGCATCTTCGAGATGCGCGAGGAGGGACTCGTGGAGGTGGCCAACCCCACGGAGATTCTCATCAGCCACCCCGAGGAACCGCTGAGTGGTGTGAGTGTGGGTGCGGCCGTAGACGGAATCCGCCCCTATCTCATAGAGGTGCAGGCACTTGTTAGCAATGCCGCCTATGGCACCCCCCAGCGTTCTGCTACGGGCTACGACAGCCGCAGGCTCAATATGCTCCTTGCTGTGTTGGAGAAGAGGGTGGGGATGAAGATGTTCCAGAAGGATGTGTTCCTCAACTTTGCAGGCGGATTCAAGGTGCAGGATACGGGCCTGGACTTGGCTGTGGTGGGTGCCGTCATCTCCTCCTATTTCGATAGGGCTCTGGATGAGGGGGTGTGCTTGGCAGGCGAGATTGGCCTCTCGGGAGAGGTGCGCCCTGCACCCCGTACGGAGCAGAGGATTGCCGAGGCTGCACGCCACGGCTTCAGGAGGGTGATTGTGAGCGGCTATTTGGCTGGCCGCGGACTGAGGGTGCCCGAGGGTGTGGAGGTGGTCTACATCAACACTGTCACCGAACTGCCCAAGGCGATGTTTTAGGGCACGAGTCCATAACTACGTTATGGGATGATGATAATAGGTTGAAAAAATCTTGTGGGAAAGTTGCAAATGAGTTGAATAAATCCATATATTTGCGGTGCCTAATTGTGGGTAATGCTGCAAAACGATGGTAAAGACTATGTATACTGCTGATAGAGAGTGTGTTGAGCTTGTGCGCTGGGCGCAAAAAGGTCGGCATTGGTCGGTGGTATTGGGTCTGGGAGAGGTGTGTTCGAGGAAGAACGCTCCTCGTTTTTTGTGATATAGGGAGAAGCGAACGATAGAAAACAAACCAAATAATTCACATAATTAACATTTTCCATTTTTTACACAAACTAAAAACAAAAAGTATGAAGAAATTCTACACATTGGTCGTTTCGTTGTTTGTGGCTTTGAGCGCAATGGCTCAGGTTACAACTTCGAGTATGAACGGTTTGGTGACTGATGAGAGTGGAGAGCCCCTTGTTGGCGCAACCATTCAAGCAGTCCACACCCCTTCCGGCACTGCGTATATGGCAATTGCCAATGCTAGCGGTCGATTCAACATCAATGGTATGCGTACCGGCGGTCCCTACACCGTTGAGGTATCGTATATGGAGTCGACAGTTAACTACACCGACCTCTATCTCAAACTCGGTGAGCCCGCAGAGTTGAACACTACCGTGTCGCTCGCAACCCAGATTGAGGCTATCTCGATTGTTGGTCAGAACGCATTCGTTGCCAGCAAGACCGGTGCTGCCGACAACTTCTCGCTCGAGAAAGTGGAGGCTATGCCTACCATCAACCGTAGCGTCTACGACATCGTGAAACTCACCCCCCAGGCTTCGGTGAGCAAAAACGGTGGTATGTCGTTTGCTGGTTCGAACAACCGCTACAACAGCTTCCAGATCGACGGTGCTGTGGCTAACGACACCTTCGGTCTTTCGGCCGACGGTACCAACGGTGCACAGGCAGGTGGTAACCCCGTATCGCTCGATGCTATCGAGGAGATCCAGGTTGTAGTTGCTCCCTTCGATGTTCGTCAGTCGGGCTTCACCGGTGGTGCTATCAACGCTATCACCAAGTCGGGTACCAACAAGATTAAAGGTTCGTTCTCGACCTACTACAACAACCAGGAGCTCATCGGCCGCTCGAACACCACCTACCTCGATTTGACCGGTAGCGACGAGCGTCTGAAATATGACAAGCAGTATCAGGAGACCTACTCGTTCACCGTGGGTGGCCCCATCATCAAGAACAAGTTGTTCTTGTTCGTTTCGGGTGAGTACTTTGGTAAATCCTATCCCAACGTTTACAGCCCCGAGAA